>JBEKJF010000150.1:0-10814 GCA_050011375.1 Candidatus Sulfotelmatobacter sp. | reverse complement strand
CCAGTCTGCGCCCAGTTTAGAGGCGGCCTGCGCTGTTTTGGCGAAGAGAACGATGCCGGTTGTGCCCCGGCCTAACCGGTGGACAGGGTTTGCGTTGGGGGCTTGCCTTTGCACCAAGCGCAGCAAGGTGTTTTCCATAAAGCCGCCGCCGGGGAGGGTTGGCAGTCCGCCAGGTTTGTTGACGGCCAACAGATGCGGGTCATCAAACAGTACTTCGAAGTGCTGAGGAGAGTCCGGTTCGATCCAGGGTGGACGGTTCCAGACAAGGGTTTGGCCTGAAGTGAGCGATTCGCTTCCGGTCGCCGTGACGCCGTTGAGGGTGACTTCACAATTGTTCAGATTTTGTTGCCAGGCTTGCGGGGTTGAGTGTGGGTAAAGGCTTGCCAGGTGGGAGAGCAGGGTCCGTCCATGATCTTTGCTGCTGATGATTGTGGTATAGGCATGGCCCCGGTTGAGCATGTGGTTTGAGTGTAAGCTATGGCATCTGCGGCAGGAGTTGCTCTACGGTCGAATCCCACACTCAAAGTCGCGGGGCAAATGCGGGGACGGCAAATGCGGGGACGGACGGAGCTGGCACTGTCTGTGTTCTCCGGACGTAAGACACTTTCCGAAGTTTGCAGCAACGACACCCCTCTATGCTCCCCTACTTTTCCACAGCCCCCTTGTGACATCTGACCTTGCGTCCAAAGCAGAATCGGCAGAACATGTCGAAGGCGGTAGCGCTGGAGACTGCCCTAGGGTCAGCGCTAAGTCCAGCGTTAAGTCCTTTGCTCTCAAGATTTTGCCCGCAAGTTGCTGATCCTTAAGGATCAATAGCAAGTTGGCGAGAAAGTAACGTGCCCGCAACCCGCATATTTACTGGCGATTCGTGCAATTGAGGCCAAAAAAGGGGGAGGGGGGTAACCCGAGTTGGCACAGGCCGGGCGCATTCCTGACGGATCAGGCTGACCCTAGGAAATATTTATTTTCCGTCAGTGGCAGGGGACGAAACTGAGAGCGAGAATCAGCAGATGAGCCTCCGCGCTCATTGAGGCACCCACTGGATTCGCCCTGGAAAGACTACGAGATGCGAAAAGGTTTTACGAGAAAACCACAAAGGGACGGGCCCACGACGCCAGGCAAGAACTCCATAACGCGGAGCGGGCTGCAGCTTCTCAAAGACGAGCACCGGTTTCTGCTCACCAGGACAGAAAACCGTGCAGAAAACCGTGGACAGACGGGACGTTCACTAATTTCCATTTGCCGGGAAGCTGGGAAGCTCTCTGGCCTGTCCCCAATGCTTCATGAAGTGATACAATGCTTACAACAGTTACACTCGGAGGATCGATGAAGCAACCGCGTACGATGGTGCTCAGTATGCGCCTGCCAGTAGAGAGCGGAAAACGTCTGAAGCGCATCGCGCATCGGCACGGCTGGACGGCGAGCGATGCCAGCGCGCGGCTGGTGGAAGAGGGCTTAAGGCGGTCGGAATTTGCCTTCCTGGATTTTCGCGATTCAGCTGCTGGCAGGCAAGCCTATATCCAAGGCAGCTCCCTGGCGATATGGGAGGTCATGTTGCTTCTTCGAGGTTACAAAGGAAAGGTCGAGGACGTGGCCAAGCATCTGAAATGGCCTGAAGCGAGGGTTCGAGCTGCCCTTTACTACTCGGAGGCATTCCCCGGAGAGGTGAACGACGCGATAGCAGAGAACGATTCGACCGACTTCAACAGCCTAAAGCGCATGCTTCCCCAAGCGGTCGACTTTGCCGCCAAACCGACCAAGCGGGGCTGATGCTCAAGCTACTTCTAGATGAGCACATCTCCCCGGACGTAATGAATGGCGTTCAACGTCGGAATCGATCGGTAGTGATCCACTCCATGGTGCAGTGGGAGAGCGGAAACTTCTTTGGGAAGGAAGACTCGGTTTGCCTGTTGGAAGCAGCGAAGCAACGCTTGACCCTGGTCACTTATGATCGCAGGACGATTCCTCCATTGTTAAAGCTCTGGGCAGAGGAAGGTCGATCCCATGGTGGTGTGATATTTGTCGATGAAAAGACAATCTCGCCGGCGGACATTGGAGGGCTAGTCCGTGCTCTAATTTCGCTCGCTGACGAGGCCGGGGGAATGGACTGGACCAACCAAGTCTACTTCTTGCGGAGCGGCCGCTGACGCATCCCACGATGAGCGCGGATGACCTACAGCATTTTTATCGGCGTTCATCCGCGTTCATGGTGCGCCCTCTGGATTCGTGCGAGAAAGACTACGAGATGCGAAAAGGGTTTACGAGAAAACCACAAGCGGACGAGCCCGCGACGCCGGTCAAGAACTACATCACGCCGAGCGGCCTCGAGCGCCTGAAAGATGAGCACCGGTTTCTGCTCACCAGGGAACGCCCGGCCGTGACGGAGGTGGTGGCGTGGGCCGCCAGCAACGGCGATCGCAGTGAAAACGCCGACTATCAGTACGGCAAGCGGCGGCTGCGGCAGATCGATGGGCGGATTCGCTTTCTCACGAAGCGCATCGAAGCCGCGGAAGTGGTGGACCCGGAAGCTCGAAGATCCGGGCAGGCTGCGACGAAGGCATTCTTCGGAGCGACCGTGCGCTATGCCAATGCCGCGGGAGTGGAGCGCGTGGTGAGCATCGTGGGCACAGACGAAATCGATCTCAACCGCAACCACATCAGTTGGGTGTCACCTCTGGGGCGCGCGTTGATGAAGTCCACAGCGGGTGACAGCGTAGTCCTGCAATTGCCGGGCGGTACAGAAAACCTGACCGTGCTGGAAGTGTGCTACCAGCGCATTGCTGTGGAACCGTTCCGTGAACCACCTGGATCCCAGGCCTCGGCAAAGGGGCTCCCTCGCCGACAATAATCCACCTGACGAAGAAACAGAGAGATTAGCTTATCTGCAACGAGGTGCGGGGCCGCGCTTGCAGGCGGGCGGTGTCAGTCCTGTCTCGACATAATTTAAGGATAAACGTGGCACGAGACGAGAGGATGAAGGCGTGCAGCGCAACAGTATAAATGCGCACAACATAAAAGGTAGCAGCTCTTAGTGAAGTGGTAGAATCTCGTGCGGGTGCTTTTTTATGACTTGGCAATGGACTCTTAGCTCTAGAATCGCCGGCAAAGCGCTTCACGGGCAAAATGACAACGAACTGTGGAAGGCGGCACACTTTCTTGCACAGTTGCACATTCGTCATTTTCAATGAAAAGGTAAGAGAGCCATAAACAGGCCGTAAAATCAGGCGAGTGCAGGTAGGGCCGGGATGGCGGAACTGGCAGACGCAGCGGACTCAAAATCCGCCGACCTTCGGGTCTTGGGGGTTCGACTCCCCCTCCCGGCACCAATGCAACTTTCCCTGGTGAGAATCATTGTCCTAAAGTTTTGCTTGTAGGTGAGTGCGGGACGCCGCTGCACTGGGCGCCGGCTTCCGCCGCACAAGGCTTGTCCACTCCTCACACGTTCATGCCGACCTCGCGCGTCAACTCCAGCTTTAATCGCTTCTTCACGTCGTTATCCACGAACATTACGCCATGATGCTGGCGAACGGGATGGATCTCGGTTCCTTCCATACAAGCGCTCGATTCGGGAATGGTGCCGTCACCGGCCAGATCGGAGAGTGAACTCACCCTCCGGCATAGCCCGGCCGCGTCGCATTCGAGGCGAATCTTGGTCGTCGTATTTAGCCCATAGCCGAAGATGCAGATGGTCGGTACGCTGGAGCGAACGCCAAGCTCGGTGCGGAACTCCCGGGCCGCAGCTAGAAGTCCCCGCTTCTGTTCCGGCAGCCAGCTTCCGTCCCCCAATACGTCCAAATAAGTTCCGGCTGGAGTTACGACACAGGGGTAAGTTGGTAGAGTCTGATACACGGACGGGCATGTAGCCAGAGCCTCTCGCAATCTCCGATCCAGCAACCCGAGGGGCAACAGAGCCAGGCCTTGTGCCATGGCCCCGAAGGTTTGAGGGGTGCCAGAATGCGGGCCTCCCATGAGCACCAGCCTGCCGACCCTCTTACCCCCGCCGAGACGCTCCACATAGTAGCGGCTTACCAGGCAGCCGAGACTGTGCGCAATAATCGTAACTGGCTCGGCCACGTCCCATGCGTCAAGAACGGCGGCAAGCTGGCGGGCCGTCACTCTGACGTCTTGTCTGAAATCATAGGCAAACTCCAGCAAGTCTCGACCCGGCTCATAACCCAGCTCATCCACAAGATAGTCAATGAGCCCGCTGTACTGCTGGAGCTTGATGAAATTGGGAATGATGACGACTTCATCTAATACGCCCCGCGCTTCGAGTGGATTGGACATGGCCAACTCTTCCACGTGCGAGAGCAGGTGGCGAACATTGGGCCAGACGAGTTCGCTTCCACGCCACAGCTTGGAGCCGCCAAAACCCGGAACAACGACGACCGGACGCCGTGCCGGCTTGAGCGGTTCGTCTACCACGGACAGATCGTCGCCTGAGAAAACCGCTTTATAGATCAGCCGCGCATCCCCGATCCGGATGGAATCCCCATCCTCCAAGATGTGCTTGTCGATGCGCGCGCCGCCGACCCAGGTTCCGTTGCCGCTGCCTAGATCCTGAATAATGAATTTGTCCCCGCGGCGCTCCAAACGCGCATGGCGGCGTGAAACCCCAGGCCGGTCAAGCGCGAGGTCGTTATCGGGCAAACGGCCGATGGTCAGCGTCTCGCGGTCGAGCGCAACCTCCCAAGTCTTGCCCGCGGCGCGCACCGCCAGCCGCGCAGTATCCGTCTCCGCCACTTCTATTTGCAGCGAAACCTGTGAGAGCGCGGGTTCTAAGTCCGCAATGGATTCCAGCCGCGTCCTCTGCTCATCCTCTTCCGACGCGCCAGTTTCGAAGCGCGCTGTGGCGCCTCCGACCACGACGCTGTCACCTGAACGGAGCAGGCGGCGGTCGACGCGGACACCGTTAACCCAGGTACCGTTGGGCGAGCCAGCATCGACTACAGTACAGCCTTCCGCGGCGCACTCGAGCAGGGCATGGCTTCGAGATACTCTGGAATCCGGCACCACAATGTCACTGGTTGACGCGCGCCCGATCGTGATTCGGGCCTTGGATAGCGTGTATTCCTCCCTCCGGCTTCCGGGCAACAGAAGGACAAGTCTTCCGTAGCTTCGCGGGATCAGTGTCCGGCTACCGGAATCAGCGCCGCCATATTCTTGGTCTTCCATGAGGCCTAGATTACACCAGCTACTTTTTTCAAGCCCCGCAATCCCGACGCAGTGCGGCACCAAGGAGGACGGACGCGCGAAAATTCGTGTGCGCATCGAACTACTTTGTTAGAATGTGCGCCCTATGGATGTGAGCTCGAGTTTTAAAGAATCCCTCGCAATTGTCGGTATCGGATGCCGGTTCCCCGGCGGGGCGAACTCGCCCGATGAGTTCTGGCGTCTTATTGCGAACGGAGTCGACGCTATCACCGAGGTTCCTGCGGATCGATGGAATGCGTCCGCATTCTACGACGCCGATCCGAACCGGCCCGGCAAGACCTACACGCGCTGGGGCGGATTCATTCAGGGCATCGACCAGTTTGACGCGGCATTCTTCGGCATCTCGCCCAAGGAGGCGGCCGATGCCGACCCGCAGCAACGGCTGCTGCTGGAAGTGGGGTACGAGGCGATCGAAGACGCGGGCCTGCGACTTGAGGACATCGCTGGCACGAGCGTTGGGGTCTTTATCGGAGTTGCGAGCGAGGATTACTCCGGGATCCAGCTGAGCACGGGCGAACGCAACTCGCTCGATGCCTATACCAACCTCGGTTCGTCGAAGAGCATCACGGCGAACCGGATCTCCTACGCTTTCGATCTGCGCGGGCCCAGCTTCGCCATCGATAGCGCCTGTTCATCGTCTCTGGTCGCCATCCACCTGGCCTGCCAGAGCCTTTGGAGCGGAGAGTGCTCCTTGGCCCTGACGGGCGGTGTGAACATCTTGATCCGGCCTGAGACCACGATCGCATTCAGCAAGGCTTCCATGCTCTCCCCGTCCGGTCGGTGCAGAGCCTTCGACGTGCGGGCCGACGGCTTCGTGCGCGCCGAAGGTGCTGGCGTAGTTTTGCTGAAACCGCTGGCTCAGGCGCGGGCCGATCACGATACGATTTACGCCCTGGTGCGAGGTTCGGCCGTGAACCAGGATGGCCGCACCAACGGCATCACCGTACCCAGCCAGGCCGCGCAGGAACTGATGCTTGAGCAGGCTTACGCAGGGGCGGCAATCCCCCCGGAGCGCGTCCAGTACTTCGAGGCTCACGGAACGGGGACGCGGGTAGGCGACCCGATCGAACTGGCGGCGGTCGCAAAGGTGATCGGAAGCCGGCGGCGGATGGAAGACGGCGACTGCTTTATCGGGTCGGTAAAGACCAACGTCGGCCATCTGGAGACGGGCTCGGGAGTAGCCGGGGTCATCAAGGCCGCGCTCTGCCTGCATCACCGGGAAATCGTGCCCAGCCTTCATTTCCAGGAACCGACCGAACCACTGGAACCGCTTCATCTCCGAGTTGCGGCGCAGCGCCAGCCCTGGCCTGACAACAACGGATACCCGCGAGTCGCCGGAGTGAACTCGTTCGGATTTGGCGGAACGAACGCTCACGTGGTTCTGCAGGAAGCACCAACGAACGGAGAGCCGCGGCGCGCTAACGTCAACTCTAACGGTCAAAGTGCGCGCTTGTTCGTGTTTTCGGCAAGAGGCTCAGCAGCGCGCGAGGCTACGTGCCGCAATCATCTTTCCGTTCTCCAAAATGGCGGCGAGAGCAACGGCCGCTCGGATGGCAGCTTTTTGGATAACCTCAGTTACTCTTTACTGGCGCGCCGAAGTCATCACGACTTCCGGCTGGCCGTTGCCGCGAGGACTGAGGCGGAACTCTCGGCCAACCTCCAGGCTTTCCTGGACGGCGAAACCCGTCCAACCATGGCGGCGGGCACGGTTCTCCAGAAATGCTCTGCTCCGATCGCATTCGTCTTTACGGGCATGGGCCCGCAGTGGGCTGGGATGGGAAAGGAGCTACTCGCTTCGGAGCCCGTTTTCCGGGAAAAAGTGGAACAATGCGATGCCGCGTTCCGTCGTCTTGCAGGATGGTCCATCTTGCAAGAGCTGCTTGCCGAACCGGAGCAGTCGCGCATTCAGGAAACGCGGGTTGCGCAACCGGCGATCTTCGTTCTTCAGGTGGCCCTGGCGGAATTGTGGAAGAGCTGGGGCGTGGTGCCCGAGGCGGTCATTGGCCACAGCGTGGGAGAAGTGGCTGCCGCATACACGTCCGGCGTCCTAAGTCTGGAAGATGCCGTGAGCGTCATTTTCCATCGCAGCCGGTTGCAGCAGACACTTGCGGGGCGCGGCGGCATGCTGGCCGTAGGTGTCCCGTACAGCGAGGCCGAGGAACTGGTTAAGGACTGTGGCGGGCACATCTCGGTGGCGGCCATCAACAGCCCTGGTTCGGTGACGCTCTCCGGAGAGCAGGACATTCTGGAGCAGTTGTCAGAACAGCTAACGGGGCGCGAAGTGTTATGCACTTTTCTGCGGGTGGAAGTTGCCTATCACAGCCCTCAGATGGAATCCGTCCGGAAAGAGTTTCTCGACTCAATCCGCAATATCCGGCCGCGAGCTGCGGAATTGGCGTTGTATTCGACGGTGCTTGGCGAAGGCGTTAACGGCAGCAAGCCGGACGCCGACTACTGGTACCGGAATCTGCGGCACACGGTGTTGTTCGCCCCGGCGGTCGAGCGCATGATGGCGGCGGGCTATACCACTTTTATCGAGATCGGGCCTCACCCGGCGCTGGCTAACTCATTACTCGAATGCGCCAGGAATGCCGGCGCCGCTGTGGAGTCGCTGGCCTCGCTGCGGCGGCGCGAGCCCGAACGCGCCACGATGTTCAGTGCCCTTGGCAAGCTGTACTCCCTGGGCCACGCCATCGATTGGCGAAGCATTCTACCGCACGCCGCGCAATATTTGAAACTGCCGGCCTATCCCTGGCAGCGTGAGCTCTACTGGAAAGAGTCGGAGCGGTCCAAGCAACTCCGCCTCGGGGTGGGGGAACATCCCTTGCTGGGATTCCGCACTCAGGCTGCGCCCCCCACGTGGATGTTGGAAACCCCGGCGGCGCACCTGGCGTACTTGGACGACCACCGAGTCCGGGGCTCGGCGGTATATCCCATGACAGCCTATCTGGAAGCAGTGGCGGGGGCGGTCCGAAAACTGTTGCCTGACAGGTCGTTTACCCTGGAGAACGTCAGTATCAAGAAAGCCATTGTCTTTCATGCGGACCAGGCAACCGAGATTCAAGTGGTGATCGGAGCGGATTACAGCTCCTTTGAAGTACTCAGCCGGCAGTTGGAGGCGGATTGGGAGTCGAATGCCACTGGCCGGATTCACACCGCAACCAGTCGGCCGGTACCGGTAACCTTAGATCTGCCGGAGCTTCGTGCTCGCTGCCAGCAAGAGATTGCCAAGGATGCTTATTACGAAGCGCTGCATCAGTGCGGTCTCGATTACGGACCGTGTTTCCGCGGCATATCACAGCTCTGGGCGGGGATTCGCGAAGCGGTGGCGCGCATTGAGCGGCCCCGTAATTTGGAAGAGGACCGCTATCAAATCCACCCAGCCCTGCTGGACTCATGCCTTCAGACGCTCATGGCGGCCGCTTCCTGGTGCTGGGTCGACGGTACTTTTAACGGTGGTTTGTTTCTGCCTGTCTCGCTGGATTCGATAAGAATGTACGGTGCGCCGCCAGAGGCTATCTGGGCTCATGCACGGGCGGTCCCGGGAACAGATCCCCGCCAGTTACGCGGCAACGTGCAACTCCTGGGTGGAGACGGACAACTGGTAGCTGAGCTGCGCGGAGTGGTCTGCCAGGCGGTGGGCAGTGCGCCGCCGCAGCGACGGCACCGCGACGATCTTCTTTACCACTATCGCTGGATCCCACGGCCGCTCCAGTCCGAGGGTAACGGTTGTGGCGAAATGCCGGATCCGGAGCAGATTGCCGCGATTGTTCAGCCCGAGTTTTCAGGCTGGGCGGAGTCGGCGCAGCGCCGCCGTTACTATGAACAGCTCAAGCCTGCGATGGCCGACCTGTGTGTCGTCTACCTGCTTGAAATGCTGGACCGGCTGGGGCATCCGCTATTGGCGGGCGAGCGCATCTCCACGCTGGCGCTCACCGATGAACTTGGGATTGCAACCCAGCATACGAAGCTCTTCGGGCGAATGATCCAGATCCTCGCGGAGGCCGGCGTGTTGGCTGCCAGTGATGGCGATTGGGTGGTTGTCGGCCGCCAAGAGCGGTTGAGTGCCACGGCGTTGTGGAGGAGTTTGTTCGAGCGCTGGCCCGGCTTTCTGGCGGAATTGACTCTGCTGCGCCGCTGCGGCGAGCGTCTCGCGGAGATTGTGCGAGGGACGATAGACCCGCACCACATTTTGTTTGCGCCCGATTCCGCGCCGACTCTCGATCATGCCTATCAGGACTCGCCGACGGTTTCTTTGCACAATCGCGCAGCGGCGCGCGCGATACAGAGCGCGCTGGCGCGCCTGCCCGGCGATCGGCCCGTCCGGATCCTCGAGATCGGTGCGGGCACCGGCGGATCTACCGCCCATATTCTTCCGGTGCTGCCTCAGGCCCGTTCACAATATGTTTTCACCGATGTCTCTCAACAGTTCCTGTCGGACGCGGCGCAGAAGTTTCGGCAGTATCCATTCGTCGAGTACCGCAAGCTCGATATTGAAATCGACCCTGTGGCGCAGGAATTTCAGGAGCACGCATTCGATATCGTCGTGGCGACCGATGCCCTGCATGCCACGCGCGATCTGCGCCGCACGGTGGAGAATATCCGGCGTTTGCTGGCTTCCGAAGGACTGCTGGTGCTCATTGAGGTGACCGATGCTCCGCTGTGGTTTGACCTGGTCTTCGGGACTCTCGAGGGCTGGTGGCTATTCCAGGATTACGATCTTCGTCCCTCCCACCCGCTGCTGAACCCTCGACAATGGATCGGGCTTCTGTCTGAGCAAGGTTTCAGCGCAACCGGAATTTACGATGCGGAGGAGGACCACGCCGAGCACACCCTGCTGCTGGCGCGGGGTCCGCGGCTGCAGCAGAGCCGCAAGCAGATCAAAACGCCGGATGAGATTACGAATGGCCGATGGCTGATCTTCGCTGACGCCGGGGGCGTGGCCGAAAGTCTTTCGCATCGGCTTGCGGAAAGCGGATGCGAGGCGATATTGGTGCAGTCCGGGAGCAGATATAGCCGTCTGCCGCATGCCTTCAGCATCGAGCCGGGATCGTCCCAGGACATGGCACGGCTGGTTTCGGAGTTGCATGATCCGAGCCAAGTCTGGGAGGGAATCGTCTTCCTCTGGTCGCTGGACGTCCCTGTCTTAGACGTGCCCGCCTTGTCGGAGGGTGGTGACCGTGCCATTGAGGCGGCGCAGATGCTCGCTTGCTTGCCCCTTGTAAATTTGGCCACGGCGCTGGGGCAATCGAGAACAACCGTTCGCACCGGCCTGTGGATCGTGACCAGCGGGGCGCAAGGCGCAGGCGGACTGAACGACATTCGCCCGGCGCAGGCGCTCCCTTGGGGGTTGGGAAGAGTGCTGGGCAACGAGCTCCCCAATCTGCATCCACGTCTTGTGGATCTGAGCCCGAACCCCTCGTCGGAGGAAGTCGACGGCCTCTTCGAGGAATTGCGATACGCAAGTGAAGAAGATGAGATCGCGTTCCGGCGCGGTACCCGATACGTGAATCGACTGATGTCAGGGGACGATGAAAGCAACCAGCCTTCTCAGGCGGATCGTCCTCAGGGGGATCGGCGCGCTTTCTACTTCGAGGTCG
>JBEKJF010000149.1:0-10859 GCA_050011375.1 Candidatus Sulfotelmatobacter sp. | reverse complement strand
ATACCTTGTCGGGCGGACCCGCATCCCGCTCATTATGATCAGAAGTCGACATAGAACAGCCACAAGAAAAACTGCCGTTAGACCACTGACGGCCAAGCAGCGGCGGCAGATCGCAGCTTTGGCGTCGACGCCGGACGACAAGATTGACTATTCTGACATCCCTCCGCTCACAGAGCGCTTTTGGAAGCGCGCTGTACGCAATCCGTTTTATCGGCAGCAGCAGGACGACAGTACTCTAAAGACAACTCCGAAGCTCAGCAACTACTCGCCGACCCATTTCAGACGCTGAAATTGGACTCCGTCCGGCCTGGACCAGGTCAGCAGTGCGAGAACCTTCATTCAGCACGGCGCTAACGGCATTCTCGACACAGCTTGCCTCGCGTTCCAATGCAAAAGAGTGGCGCAACAGCAGAGCCACGGAAAGAATTGCGCCCAGGGGATTCGCAATTCCCTTGCCGGCGATGTCAGGCGCTGAACCGTGAACTGGCTCATACACGCCGACGGAACCGCCAATGCTGGCTGAGGCGAGCAAGCCCAGCGAACCAACTACTCCGCCGGCCTGGTCCGAGAGAATGTCGCCGAACATGTTTTCGGTGAGGATCACATCGAAATCCTTCGGACGCTGCACCAGCGACATCGCGGCGGAATCCACATACATATGAGAAAGTTGCACGTCCGGATAATCTTTCGCGGAGCGCGTAACGACTTCGCGCCAAAGACGCGAGCACTCGAGAACGTTGGCTTTGTCGACGGAGAGAACTTTCTTCCGACGTTTCATTGCCAAGTCGAAGGCGACACGCGCGATGCGCTCGATGGCCGGCTCGTCGTAGGTCATGGTATTCGTCGCGATGCGGGAACCGGGCTCACCGGCGATAGAACGAGGTTCTCCGAAGTAAAGTCCTCCGAGCAGTTCGCGGACGATCATTATGTCGGTGCCACGAATTAGATCTGCGCGCAGTGGCGAGCAATCTTCCAGCGCCGGAAAGCAAATCGCGGGACGCAGATTCGCGTAAGCGCCGAGTTCGCGGCGCAGGCGAAGCAATCCGGCTTCCGGACGAAGGTGGTTGGGATAGTGATCGAACCCGGGGCTGCCCACGGCACCGAGCAAAACTGCGGAGGATGCGAGGCACGCCTTTATCGTGTCGGCCGGCAAAGGATCGTTTGCCACGGCTAATGCCGCGCCGCCGATGTTCTTGCGCTCGACCTCAAGGTGGTGGCCGAAAGCTTCGGCAATCGATTGCAGAACTAAAACGGCTTGTTCCGTAACTTCCGGGCCGATGCCGTCGCCAGGGAGGTTAGTTAGTTTGAGGCGCATTCGGAAAGTTGGTAATTGAGAAATTTCGTAATTTGTAATTCTAGCCGAATCGTGAGTAAAGCTGCGGCTGATTCAGTTCTAAATTACTCAATTACCAAATTACAAAATTACCCAATCTCCTACACACCCCAGAGATAATCTTCCTGCTGCTGATCGTGGCTGCGATCCGCGGCGAGGGGCAGTGGCACGCCGAATGTGCGGGTTTGCGACGCCATGGGAAATGGCAGGGGTGTTTCAGGCGCTGAAGTCGACGCTCCGGCTGCAGCAGCGATAGCAGTGGGAAGCGGCTCAAACAGCGGAGTTGCCGATGCTGCGGGCTTGTGAGTATCGCGGATCAATTCCAGCAGATGATGATCTTCGACCTTCTTGATCTTATCGGCCAGACGAACGAAGTGCCGATAAATGTCATCAAGCGCGCGGCGATCAAACTGGTAGCCGAGTTGTTCGCAGCGAATGGCTAGCGCGTGACGTCCAGAGTGCTTGCCCAGCACCAGTTTCGAATCGGGCACGCCGACCGACTGCGGCGTCATAATTTCATAGGTCAGCGGATTCTTGAGCATGCCATCCTGATGGATGCCGGCTTCGTGGGCGAAGGCGTTGCGTCCGATGATGGCCTTGTTGGGCTGCACGGGCACTCCGGTAATTTCGCTCAGCAACTGGCTGGCGGGGAACAGATGCTCGGCGTTAATGGCCGTTTCATAAGGATAGCGATCGTGCCGCACTCGCATCGCCATGACGATCTCTTCGAGCGACGCATTGCCCGCACGTTCACCGATTCCATTGATAGTGCACTCCACTTGGCGAGCTCCGGCGGTGATCGCAGCCATGGTGTTCGCGACCGCCATGCCGAGATCGTTGTGGCAGTGCGCGGAGATAGTAACGTTCTCGATTCCCTTCACGCGCCCGCGGATGGTTTCTATCAGTTCGCCGAATTCCGAAGGCACGGTATAGCCGACAGTATCGGGAATATTCAACGTAGTCGCTCCCGCTTCGATGACGGCTTCGAGCACCTGGCAAAGAAATTCAGGATCAGTACGCGTGGCATCTTCGGGAGAAAATTCAACGTCCTCGCAAAGCGACTTCGCAAACGCCACGGCTTCGCGCGCCTGCGCAATACACTCCTCGCGCGTAATGCGCAGCTTGTATTTCAAGTGAATGTCTGAGGTGGCAAGGAAGACATGAATACGCGGACGTGCTGCATCTTTCAGCGCTTCCCATGCGCGCTCGATATCAGGGCGGCAGGCGCGCGCAAGCCCAGCGATGATGGGACGGCGGATGACTGCAGCGATTGCCTTTACCGCCGCGAAGTCGCCATCGGAGGCAATGGGAAACCCGGCCTCGATCACGTCCGCTCCGAGACGGTCGAGCTGATGCGCGACGCGCAACTTTTCCTGCAGGTTCATGCTGCAACCGGGCGACTGTTCTCCGTCGCGCAGGGTGGTGTCGAAAATAGTGATGCGGACCTGCTCCATAGACATGATTCTTCCTTCGAGAAAATGATGCCCCTTACTGCTGTGTCTATGGTACGGGGCGGCAAGGCTGAAGCAAAACTTATAATTCTTCACCGATCATTAGATATCCTTCTATGATAAGATTTGCTAATGATTGCTGAAGTTACATAAGAGGATATCCAGATGGAGCTTTCGCAACTTGAAGTCTTTCTGGCGGTAGCGCGTGAGCATCGCTTCTCCCGCGCCGCCGAAAAACTGCACCGCACCCAGTCGGCGGTGAGCCAGACCATTCGCAAACTTGAGGACGAACTGGGCGAGGCGCTGTTCGACCGTTCCTCGCGCGAAGGCATTCTCACCGACGCGGGGCAGGTGCTCTATGAGTATGCTGAGAAGTTGCTGAATCTGCGCCAGGGCGCTCACGAATCGCTGGCAGAATTGCGCGAGCTGCAGAAAGGCAAACTGGTGATCGCGGCCAACGAGTTCACGGCTCTTTACCTGCTGCCGGTGCTGGCCGAGTTCCGCCGTCTGCATCCCATGATCAAGATCACCGTGCAGCGGGCGCTGGGCAGCCATATTCCGGATGACGTGCTGCAGCATAGCGCCGAACTTGGCGTGCTCTCGTATAAGCCGGAGGAACCGCGGTTGCATTCGGTAGTGACTTATCTGGATGAACTGGTGCTGGTGGTGCCGCCGAAGCATGCGCTAGCCGCGGCGCGCGAGGTCAGCATCCGGCAACTCGGTGCGGAGTCATTTGTGGCGCACATTGTTTCATCGCCCTATCGCGAGAAAGTTTTGCAGACATTTCAGAAGCACAAGACCCCTCTGCATATGGATCTTGAGTTGCCGACTTTGCAGGCGATCAAGCAGTTCGTCGCCCTGGGAAGCGGCGTGGCGCTGATGCCGGAAATTAGCGTGGAAACCGAAGTGGCTCGCGGAGAACTAGTCAGGATTCCGGTGCGGGAGCTACGCGTGCAACGCAAGCTGCGTCTGATTTACCGCAAAGAAGCCGGACTCTCACACGCGGCCCGCGCATTCTTGAAAGTAGCTGAGGCCGTGGCGTTGGAGCGTGCGGGGCGTTATCGCTTTCAGCGGGAGAGCTAAGAAAATCAGCTCCCATAGCGTTCTATAATCGCAAGCATGCAGTCAGTGCTGAAAACAAGCCTGCAGAAGCGCAGGTTCAAAGACGCGCTCTCCCGTTTCCTGATTGTCTTATGCGCAATCACGACGGTCACGCTTTGCCTGGCAGCCAAGGATTTCGTAAAGCCCGAAGCCAAGCCCGCGCAAACCTATCCCGCGCACGACGACCATCCTGACGAGAAGGTCGCGATCGCCGCCGATCCCTACGACACCGCCGAGAAGGCGAAAATATTCTCGGTCAAGTTTCACGAGCACGGATTCTTGCCCATCTTTTTTGTCGTGACCAACAACGGCAACCAACCCATCTCAATCGCGAACCTTCAAGTGACTCTTACCACGGCCGACCGCGACAAGCTGACTCCGACCGCGCCCGAAGACATCTATCGCCGCATTACCAATCCCCATCCCAACACGAATCCAATTCCACTTCCCATCCCGCAAAAGAAAGTGAAGGGCACGATCAGCGAAAAAGAAAAGGCCGAAGTCGAATCATCGCAATTCGTCGCCAAAGCCGTTGAACCCCACAATACGCAATCTGGATTCTTCTTCTTCGACGTGGAAGGCATCACCGCGCCTATGGCCGGCGCGCACATCTACGTGAGCGGCGTCAACGATTCCAAGGGCGGCGAACTGATGTACTTCGAACTTCCGCTCGATAAATACGTAAACCCGCAGAAGACAAACTGATAACTGATTTGACAAGCGCCTGTCGTGAAGAGCATCATGCCGCCCGGTAGACGCGGTCAGGCATGAAGGCGCATTGGAGAAGTCATGCGTAACCACATCATGGGTCACCACCATAAGAAGGGCCGGATTGTATGGGCTGTTCTGCCCGCTCTTGTCGCGGCATTGCTCGGCGCGGCACCGGCCTCCACATCGAAAGACGCGCAGGAGCAGTTGAACACGTTGCTCCTGGGCAAGGACGTAAAGGCTCTGGTGGATTTGCCCGCCTACAAAGATGGCGTGGATGTGTACTTTATCCCTTTATCGAACAAGCGCGTCGATAGCCGCGGAGTCGATCTGGAAGAGATGACCAAGTGGCTCAAGGCCAAGGGAGTCGGCGTGGAGCGCGACGAATGGGTAACGATTACCAACGTCAAGATCGACAACGACAAGGTCGAGATCCATCTCGAAGGCGGCGGCGAGGGACGGCGCGGCAGCAATCATGCCAACAAAGTAGGCGCGTCCTATAAGCGCGCCGGAGGCTCGCGCCTTAATCTGAAGTATCAGAAAGATCTCAACGACACCGACATCGCTCCGCAAAACATCTTGAGATTTATGTCGAGACTGCTCGACGTAAGCCGCATCGAGCAGAAGGTCTCGGAGAAGGACATGCCGGCAGAATTGCGCAACGCCATCGAAGCCCACACCGTGGTTGAGAACATGACCTACGAAATGGTCCTGATGGCATTCGGCGATCCCGATCAGAAAAAGGTGGATGACGTCGACGCCACCAATCTGAAGGAAACCTGGTTCTACCTGAAGAACGGCCACCGCTGGGTGGTCCACTTCGAGAATGGCAAAGTAGCGAAGACCCAGGTGTTCTGAAGGCCCGCAAGTATCGATCCTACTCACTCGCCAGCAGAACCTCAGGGTGCTTGTCAGCAACGGCGAGCAGCTTCAAAGTTGCTTCACGCGGTCGCCGAACCCCCTGCTCCCAGCTTTCCACCGCATTAACGCTGACGTTAATAATGCGCGCGAAGCCCGCCTGGCTCACATTGAACGATTGCCGAATGGCGCGAATCTGCCCCGGCGTCAGCGGCTTCGGCGGAGGCGGCAGCTGGCTCACCCGCAAAGTGGTCTTCTTTCCGTTCTCGTAGTCGAGCGCGTCCGATAAGCCCTGTTTAAGTTCATCAAAAATGCGAACCTTCTTTTTTATCCCCTTAGCTTTCATTGAATCCGCTGCTCCCCTCTTGACCCCTTGATCTCACTTACCCATGCCCGCAGAACTTTGCACTCGTCCTTCGACAAATCTTCTTGCTCATCCTTATCCAAAAGGTAAAGAAGATGAATGTGGCTGCGATCCTCCAAGTGCAGAAATAAATATCGGAATCCGCCCCTCTTTCCCTTACGCCGTACCGGGTTCGAGCATCGAGCTTTGCGAACTCCTCGAGTCCCTGCACCAGGTCCCCGCGCCCGGGGTCTTTGATGAGGTCGGCCTGAATCGAAGTAAGCACGTCCAACGCAGATGCTCCCGCAAGCCGGTGCAGTCGCGCGGTGAACGCCTTCGTTTCGATGTATACCACTAGGTAGTATATACCACATGGTAGGAAGTCGTTGAAAGATTTCCCTTGACTCCGAATTCCAACTCTGCAACCATATCTCTATAAGCATTCGATCTTTGAAACAAGAATAGCAACCAGATAACTCCCGTGAATGTAATATTTTACGGTCTAGGCATTCAAATTTGCGGCCATTCGCGAAGATCCGGCCACCTAAATCCTTTGAATGGAGGATTTTACGAGCAAGTCTTTTCCTTTCAAGATTTTAGCTGGATTCGACGCAGATCGAAGCTTGTAACTAATTGATTCCAGGTATTTTAGCGAGATCGATCCGCAGTTTTTTCGCACCGAGATCCGGGGTTCTGACCACTAGCCACTGACCACTGCCTTATAATCCCGCCATGCCGACAGTAGCCGCCCCAACCTACGAGCCAGTCATCGGACTCGAAGTGCACGTCCAGCTTCTGACGGCGTCGAAGATTTTCTGCTCCTGCTCCACGCGCTTCGGCGCTCCGCCTAACACCAATGTTTGTCCCGTCTGCCTGGGCATGCCCGGAGCTTTGCCGGTGCTGAACCGCAAGGCGGTCGAGTTCGCTACGCTGGCGGCAATGGCGTTGAATTGCCGCATCAATGAGACTTCAATCTTTGCGCGCAAGAATTATTTCTATCCCGACCTGCCCAAGGGCTACCAGATTTCGCAGTACGACAAGCCGCTGGCTGAGCATGGGTTCATCGAAGTCAAAACCTTAAACACAGAGGACACGGAGGACCACGGGGTAAAGAAAATCGGAATTACCCGCGTTCATCTCGAAGAAGACGCGGGCAAAAGTCTGCACGAGGGCTTTCCCGACTCCGACGAGAAGACTGCTATCGATCTGAACCGCACTGGCGTGCCGCTGATCGAGATCGTCAGCGAGCCCGACATTGCTACGCCCGACGAAGCTTACGAATACCTGACGCGGTTGAAGGAGATCATTCTCTACACCGGTGTGAGCGATTGCAACATGGAGGAAGGATCGCTGCGCTGCGATGCCAACGTTAGCGTGCGCCCGCGCGGGCAGAAAGAGTTGGGGACGAAGGCCGAGATCAAGAACGTGAACTCTTTCCGCTTCATCCGCGAGGCGCTGATTTATGAGATCGCGCGGCAGATCGAGGTAATTGAGGGCGGCCGCAAGATCGTGCAGGAAACGCGCCTCTACAACTCGCACGAAGGCAAGACCTACAGCATGCGCTCGAAGGAGCAGGCGCACGACTACCGCTATTTTCCTGAGCCTGATCTTCTGCCGCTGGTGGTCGATGAGAAATGGAAGTCTGAGATTGCGAAGGCGTTGCCTGAGCTGCCGGAAGTGCGGCGTGCGCGGTTCATTCGTGAGTTTGGGGTGACAGAGTATGACGCGCAGGTGCTGACGGGTTCAAAGTCGCTGGCCGATCAGTTTGAAGCGGCGGCTAAAGCGGCGAAGAATCCCAAGCGCGTGGCGAACCTGGTACAGGGCGAACTGATGGGCCGTCTCAAGGCTCGGGGCGCGTCGATTGAGCAGTCTCCGATTTCGATGAAAGGCGTGGCGGCGTCGGCCGATCTCGTGGAGAGCGGCGCGATCTCCGGCAAGATGCTCAAGGATCTTTACGATCTCAGCTTCGAGCGCAACTTGGACTTCCCCGAGGTCTACGAAGCAGAAGGCCGCCCACAGCAATCCTCGGACACTTCCGCGTTGGAGAAGATCATCGACGAAGTCGTGGCCGCGAATCCCAAACAGCTCGAACAGTATCGTGCCGGCAAGACGACGATGCTGGGATTCTTCGTCGGACAGGTGATGAAGGCATCGAAAGGGCAGGCGAATCCGCAGTTAGTGAATGAGCTGCTAACCAAGAAGCTGGGGTGATTGGATCTTTTCAGCCTGCTCAGGTGACCGAAGTACCATCTCCTCCTGTGACTTCTGCACTCTGCTTTCTCTTTCTCGTTCACAGTACGATCATGCCGAGCCTGTTCGTCTGGGCTGACCGCTAAAGAGCCAACATGAAGCTCGACCGCATCATTAGTATCGCGACGTTGGTGGCCTTGCTTGTGGCTATCTTCCTGCTGGTGAGGAAGGGCACTCCGGTGGCGCAGTCGCCGCAGGCTCCGGTCGCAGGCGCCTCTCAATCACTGAACGCACAATCCGCCAACTCTCAATCGCCTAGTTTGACGGCAGAGAAGCCTGAACCGGCGGTGCGTCAGGTTCAAACTCAGGCAACGCAGGCCAGCGGCGCAGTTGCATCCACAGCAACCCAGACTGGCAAGGCTTCGACGACAACGCAGACTGCGAAGGCTGCAGCGGGCATCAATTCCGAGGCGGTTAGCGCGGCAATCAGCAAGATGCTCGGTGGGAGCGGGGCGGGGCTGACTCCCGACACGAACATTGGCGAAGGCGCGCCGAACATCAAGGATCAGAAAGTTACTTATGACGGAGATACGGTGCACGGGCAGTTTCTGACGGAGATTGGGGGGAAGGACGTTTGGATCACAATTTCCGGGCACATGGGTCAGAAGGATGGATATGCCACGTTCGATCCCACCGAGTTCAAGGTTGGAGATATGGAAGTGCCGGTGTCGCTGGTGAATCCTGCGCTGCAACATAAGCTGGCGGAGGAACGGGATCGGCTTAAACTTTCGGAGCCAGCGAAGTAGAAGAACTCAGAGCAGCCCTTCGGGCTGCGACCGGGTCAGAGGCCCCGGTTCTACCCGATTCTCGGCGGCTACCTTCGCGTACCAGCGGCCTGATTCTTTGATGGTGCGCTGCTGGGTCTTGAAATCTACGTAGGTCAGGCCGAAGCGCTGGGTGTAACCCTCGGCCCATTCGAAGTTATCGAGCAAGGTCCAGGCGTGATAGCTGCGTACGTCGGCGCCTTCGGCGATGGCGCGGGCGAGCGCCTGCAGATATTGCCGGTGGTATTCGATACGATCTGTATCGTTAATAATTCCGTTCGGGCCCGGGCCGTCATTGTAGGCGCATCCGCTTTCTGTGACCTCGATCTGCGGATGGTTGAACTCGCGACTGATGCGCATCACAATGTCATGCATGGCCTGCGGCCAGACTTCCCATCCATTGCTGGTTTTCGGGCCTTGCGGGCTGTCTGCCATCATTACCGGGAACAACCACTTCTGCGCGTGCGCAATGTGCTCGATGGCGGTGGGGGCGCGGGCGATGGTGCGGCGGTAGAGATTGATGCCGATGAAATCGAGCGGCGCGCGCGTCTTCTCCAGGTCACCGGATCTGATCCTCATGAGCGTTTCGGGAAAAAACGACAACGCTTCCGGATAGCGGCCTTTGAGAGCAGGGTCGAGAAACCACAGGTTGGTGAGGGCATGAGCGCGCTCGGCCGCCAGGCGGTCCGCATCTGAATCTGTGGCCGGCTCCCAGGACTGCATGCTGAATGCAGTTCCCACGCGCGCGGAGGGGCGAGTTGCTTTCAATGCCCGAAACCCCGCGCCCTGCGCCAGGTTTACAGTGTGTGACGCGCGCAGGAAGTCGATGATGCTGGTGTGCCCGGGAGCGAAAGTGCCGTCCAGGTAACCGACGTAGGTGAAGGCGAAGGGTTCGTTGAACAGCATCCAATCGGAAACGCGATCGCCGAGAGCGCGGGCTACAACGTCCACGTAATCGGCATAACGAGAGGCGGTGTCGCGATTGGGCCAGCCCCCGGCATCTTCCAAGGTTTGCGGCAAGTCCCAGTGATAGAGGGTGACGAATGGACGGACTCGCGCTTCCAGCAAGGCATCGACGATGCGGCTGTAGTAATCGATGCCTTTTGGGTTTATGGCGCCGGAGCCGGAGGGCTGAATGCGCGGCCACGAAATTGAGAAGCGATAGCTGTTCAGGTTCATCGCTTGCACGAGCGCGATGTCTTCGCGCCAGCGATGATAGGAGTCGCACGCTATATCGCCGGTGCCGCCGTTCTTGATTTTGCCGGGAGCATGCGCGAAACGGTCCCAGATGGATTCGCCTTTGCCGTCTTCATTCCACGCGCCTTCGATCTGATAAGCGGCGGTCGATGCGCCCCAGAAGAAATTCTTAGGAAAAGCAATCTCGGAAGAAGCGTCGAACTGCGTTGCGCGGGAAGTCGAGAGGGCTGCGGAACCCGCTGTGCGCGTCGCATTTGACGATACGCTGCAGGCCGGGAACAGACTGGCGGGCAGCGCGGCTGCGATGCCCGCGGCGAGGGTCGACTGCGCAAACTGTCGGCGGGTCAGAGGCAAGGTAGAAAGCGGCTCCTTCAATGTTCAAAATGATACGCGAGGGCGTCAATTGTGCTTGATGTGTTTTCCGGTTCTCTGCGCGGATAGCGAGTTGTAGAGCGTATCAAGAAGCGCGTCGATTTCATTTTCATCATGGGCAGACATTTTAAACCGGGATGGGAAAGTGTGCGCACGTAGGGCTACGGCCGCGCTTCCACGAGGCTGGTTCGGCGTATCGATTGCTAGATATTGCTGTGAAGGAGGGCTGTCATGCATGTACATGCCAACCAAATCAATCCCAATGCTCAACTGGATGCTACTTATTCCGCGCAAAAGTCGGAAGCTAAACGAGAAGCGGCTCGCACCAGAAAGAAGTTGTCGGAGTCTGCTTCGGAGACGGCGGGTGAGGCGGAAGCCGAGGCTTGCATCGTCGAACTGGAGGGCAGCGAAGATTTGCAGGAGCGCGCGAACCGGCAAAATCGGCCAGGTCGCGGAAAGAAACAAGAAGAATTGCCGGGGGC
>JBEKJF010000148.1:0-10866 GCA_050011375.1 Candidatus Sulfotelmatobacter sp. | reverse complement strand
TTTGGGCGACGCAATCTTAGCGGGAAAATCCTTTTGTGTAAACGTGTGAATGCGGCTTCGAAAAACAAAAACTTTAACCACGGGGGGCACGGGGTTACACGGGGTAAACCTTGTCTTCTATAGGACTCCGGCTGTCGGGAGGATTTCTACGGTTTCTACTGTGGCGTTGGGTCGGAGCTGGATTGCGTTTAGTACTGCTGTGGCTATGGTGGCGGGGGACATCATCTTTTTTCTTGGGGCTTGGGGCCAGAGAGTGTTCCAGATGTCGGTGCTGGTGGCTCCGGGGAGCAGGGCGATTACGCGGATTCCTTTGGGGCGCAATTCTTCGCGGAGGGTGTTGGTTAGGCCTAGGGCGCCGTGTTTGGAGGCGGCGTAGGCGGCTGATCCGGCGAAGACGCGAGTGGCTGCGATGGAGAGATTGTTGACGATGGTGCCGCCGCGCTTCATCGTCGGTAGCGCAGCTTGAGTTATTAGAAACATTCCGGTCAGGTTGGTATCGATTACGTCTTGCCAGAGTTGCAGCGGGAGTTTCTCTACTGTGAAGTTGGCGTGGGCTATGCCTGCGTTGTTGATGAGAATATCGAGACTCCTGAATTGTTTGCGGATGGCGCGGAAAAGATTGTTGACTTGTTGCGGGTCGCGCACGTCGCAGGGTTGGGCTAGGATTTTAATTTTTGGGGAAGACAGTTCCCTGCTGATGCGGCGTAGAGCTTGGTGGTCGCGTCCGGTTAGAACTAGATTGCAGTTTTGCGCGGCTAGGGATCGGGCTATGGCTAGGCCTATGCCGCGGGTGGCTCCGGTGATTAGTGCTGTTTGATTGTTGAGTTGTTGGGTGGAAGTTTTTTTCTGCACGGATTTATATTACTGAATTCAGAACAAAATCAGAGACAACGTCAAAGACAAAATCAACTACAAGATCAGAGGCGTCGGACAGGAGTGTCCGACCCACACGAGCCGATGCTCTAAACGCCGTTTGGGCGTTGGCGAATTAGCGAGAGGAATTCCTGGCGGGTTTCGTTTTCGTTGCGGAAGCAGCCTAGCATCGAGGACGTTACGGCGGCGGAATGTTGTTTTTCTACGCCGCGCATCATCATGCAGAGGTGGCGGGCTTCGATTACTACGGCTACTCCTTGCGGCTCGATTACTTTTTGGATGGTTTCGGCGATTTGCGTGGTGAGGCGCTCTTGAATCTGCAGGCGGCGGGAGAAGAGTTCGATCAGACGCGGAACTTTGCTTAGTCCGATGACCTTGCCGTTTGGGATGTAGGCTACGTGCACCTTGCCGAAGAATGGCAGCAGATGGTGCTCGCAGAGGCTGAACATTTCTATGTCTTTGACGATCACCATTTCATCGTAATCGACTGTGAACAGCGCGCCTTTGAGCAGGGCCTCGGGGTCTTCGGTGTAGCCGCGGGTCAGGAATTGCAAGGACTTGTGAACCCTTTGCGGGGTTTGCTGGAGACCTTCGCGGTGGGGGTCTTCGCCCAGGCGGACTATCATTTCCTGGATTAGATCTTCGAAGCTGGCGCTGGTTACGGTCGGTTGTTCGGTTGAGGACTTCATAGGGGTAATTTGTAATTTGGTAATTTCGTAATCTCTAATTCGAAGTCAACGGCCTTCGCCTGCGTATTCGAAGGAGTTCATCATGGTCTCTTCTATCACTACTCTTTCAAGATGCGCCTGGTGGAAGCTGCGCTGCACTATTTCGTAGATATGGATGCAGAGATTTTCTGTAGTGGGGACTTGCTCGGAGAATTCTGGGAGCGTGTTTAGGTTTTCGTGATCGTAGCGGGCTAGGACTTCCCTTTCGATGAAGCTGTCGAGATCGGTTAGGTTGCAGACCATGCCGGTTTTTTCGTCGACTTGGCCGCTTACCGTCACCTGGATGATGTAGTTGTGGCCGTGGCCGTATGGGTTGTTGCATTTGCCGTAGGTGGATTGGTTCTCTTCTTTTGACATGGCTTCGCTGTGGAGGCGGTGGGATGCTGAGAACAAGTAGCGGCGTGAGAGGTGGGCTTTCATCTGGCGGCCTGCGGGTTTGGATCAAAACCTACACCTTTACCACAGAGGGCACTGAGGTCGGCACAGAGGTTCACAGGGTAAGGCTTGTGGGTCATGCTTCACCGTAGAAATCTACGAAGAGGTCGGGGGTTTCGTAGACTCGGACTCGGTGGAGCTTGGCGGTTTCTAGCTTGGTTACCAGGCGCTGCCAGATTGCTATGGCAATGTTTTCTGTTGTGGGGATCTGGTGTAAGAATTCGGGGACTTCTTTGTTTAGGAAGCGGTGGTCCATGGCGTCGAGGACTTCGCGGTGCATTATTTCTTTTAGCTGCTTTAGGTCGACTACGAAGCCGGAGCGCGGGTTTACTTCGCCTTTTACTGTGACTTCGAGAGTGTAATTGTGGCCGTGGCCGTTAGGGTTATTGCATTTGCCGAAGACGCGGCGGTTTTCTTCCGGAGTGAACTCCGGGTTGTTGTAGACGTGCGATGCGGAAAATTCTGCTTTGCGGGTTAGGTAGATCATTAGGAACCACTTCTCAGTTCTCGGTTCTCAGTTCTCAGTTGAAGAGTGGGTTCATCCGAATATTTGCGGCCTTTCCAGGGGATGCTGCCGTTTTTGTGCGCGCTCTTTGAGCGCTGCAACAGATATGCGAATGCGGGTAGGCCGAACAGGGCCAGGATATTTGCGTCCCAGCGAAAATGTGCGCGGCGGATTCTGGCAAGAAAAAATGTGTACAGGATCACACAGAGTATTGCTGCTGCGGCTGCGGGCTGCCGATGTCCGCGAAAGGCATTGATCAGGCTGATTGCCAGGCTCGCTACTATCAAGACGAACTCTATGCTGCGCGTCGCGGCTAGTCTTCCTGGTGACGGGAACAGGAGGGCTAGATTTTTGGTCCAGCCTTCGCGGAGTTGGGCGAAGGTGCGATACATGCGGGTGCTGACGGCGTCGCCGCCGTAGCGGAAGAAAATTTTGCGGCCTGAGCGTTTTACTGCGCGGGCCAGGGCTACGTCTTCGAGGAGATTGTTGGCGATGGCGGCGTGCCCGCCGACCGCGTCGTAGGCTTCGCGTGAGATCAAGATGTATTGGCCGTTGGCGGCGGCCGCGAGAGAATTTGGATCGCTCACCTGCGATGGGCGAAAGCTCGTGGCCAGCTCGGCGAAGATCACGGGCATTATGGCTTTCTCCCAAAAACTCTTCACGATTTGCGTGGGCGAATATGAGAGCAGGGCTGCGCCATGGCGTTTTGCTTCTTCGAGGCTGCGGGCTAGCGAACCGGGCGCGTGGATGGTGTCGGCGTCGGTGAAGAGCATCCATTCGCCGCGAGCGGCTTGGGATCCGGCATTCACGGCGTTGTTTTTGCCGGTCCAGCCTGCGGGGAGCGGGCCGGCTTCGATGATTCGTACTTCGATGTGCGTATCCGTTGGCAGTTGCGAGTCGGCGACGGATTGAGCGATCTCTCGGGTGCGGTCTGTCGAGTGATCGTTGACTACGATGACCTCGAAGACGACTCCGGCCTGCGCGAGGATGGACTGAAGACACGCGGCCAGGCATGCTTCTTCATTGCGCGCCGGCACGATGACCGATACCGTGGGCCGAGCGGGAACTGAGAGTGTCGCAGGCATAGGTCGAATCCACTATTATAGCTGGGTGCGAGGCATGCTTCGTTTTTCGGGTGCGATTGCGGTCGTCCCTATTATTTTGCTGCTTTCTGGCTGCTACGGCGGGAGCCGACCGCCGCGCGTGGGATCGGCGGCTCCGGATTTCACGGTGCGCGACGCCGAGCGAACGGTGACTCTGAGCCAATTCAAGGGGCAGGTGTTGGTGCTGAATTTCTGGGCGACCTGGTGTTTACCATGCGTCGAGGAGATGCCGTCGCTGGTGCGGATGCAGCAGCGCATGCAGTCGAAGGCTGTGACCGTGCTGGCTGTGAGCATCGACGTCGATGAGAGCAACTACCGGCGATTTCTGAAGGATCACAATGTGAACCTGCTCACGGTGCGTGATCCGGATCAGAAGACGAACAGCTTATATGGGACGTCGAAGTTCCCCGAGACTTACATCATCGACCGTAATGGCGTGGTGCGGCGTAAGTTTATTGGGGCGGTGGATTGGACGGCGCCGGACATTTTGGATTTCTTGGGAAAGTTGTAGCTCTTGGGATGACAGGGGCGAAGCTGCGTCGGACAGGACTGCCGGCCCACACTTGGTGCCTCAACACCAAGAGCAACGGCAGGATCAACCGCACCGTCAAAGGCGTCGGACATGAGTGTCCGACCCACGATCTCATCGTGCTTCGTCCGACAGGCTTACAACTTTACATTGCGCAGGCGTAGCGCGTTTGTGATTACTGAAACTGAGCTGAAGCTCATGGCGGCAGCGGCGAAGATGGGGCTGAGCAGAAGTCCGAAGAATGGATAGAGGACGCCGGCTGCGATGGGCACTCCGACTGCGTTGTAGATAAAAGCGAAGAATAAATTTTGCCGGATGTTGCGCATGGTGGCCTGGCTTAACTTGCGGGCACGCAGGATGCCGGTGAGATCTCCCTTTACCAGCGTGATGCTGCCGCTTTCGATGGCGACGTCGGTGCCGGTGCCCATGGCGATGCCGACGTTGGCTTGCGCTAGGGCGGGGGCGTCGTTGACGCCGTCGCCGGCCATGGCGACCACTCTTCCCTGCCCTTGCAGCTTGCGGATGATTTCTAATTTTTGTTCGGGCAGGACTTCGGCTTCGAATTCGTCGATGCCGAGTTGTTCGGCGATCGCCGCCGCCGTCGCGCGATTGTCGCCGGTGAGCATAACGACTCGGATACCAAGATTGCGCAGAGCGTGAATGGTGTCTGCAGTAGACGGCTTGAGGGGATCGGCAACGACGATGTTTCCGGCGCGTTTGCCATCGATCGCTACGAGAATGGTTGTGCCTCCGGCCACAGTGCCCTGAGTGATGCCTGCGCCGGAATCTGCGGCGCCGACTTTAACCATCAGACGGATATTTCCGACGGCCACACGCTTTCCGTCTACGACGCCTTCAATGCCCGTTCCGGCCGAGTTGACGAACTCCGAGGGCTCGGAGAGTTTCAGTTGATGTTCGAGGGCATAACGCACGATAGCCGTGCTCAGCGGATGTTCGCTAGCGCGTTCGAGGCTGGCCGCGAGGCGGAGCATTTCGTCGGTTTCGGAAGCCACCTGCGCTTCCACGCCGACAACTTTCGGTTTGCCTTCGGTCAGCGTGCCGGTTTTGTCGACTACGAGCGTGTCGATTTTTTCCAGAATCTCGAGAGCCTCGGCATTCTTGACCAGAATGCCGGCACGCGCGCCGCGGCCTACGCCGACCATGATCGCCATCGGAGTGGCGAGCCCTAGCGCGCAGGGGCACGCGATGATCAAAACCGCAACTGCGTTCACTAGCGCATGTGCCAGCCGCGGTTGCGGTCCGAGGAAAAACCACGCGATGAAAGTTAGCGCCGCGATTGCGACTACTAGGGGGACGAACCATTTGGCAACGCGGTCGGCCAGGCGCTGGATGGGTGCGCGGCTGCGCTGGGCCTGGCCGACCAGCTTTACGATTTGAGCCAGCAAAGTTTCGCTGCCTACGCGTTCGGCTTGCATGACAAATGAGCCAGTTCCGTTGATAGTTGCGCCGATGACTTTGCTGTGCGGCGATTTTTCGACCGGGATGGATTCGCCGGTGATCATGGATTCGTCAATCGAGCTACGGCCTTCGAGCAGAACGCCGTCGACGGGGATTTTTTCTCCGGGGCGAACGCGCAGACGGTCTCCGGACTTTACTTCTTCGAGTGGGATATCTTTTTCGGCAACCTCGCCCCCAGGCTCTTGGACCGAGAGCAGGCGCGCGGTTCTGGGGCTGAGATCGAGCAAGGCGCGAATGGCTGCGCTGGTCTGGCTGCGGGCGCGCAGTTCCATGACCTGGCCTAGCAAGACCAAGGTGGTGATTGCGGCAGCGGCCTCGAAGTAGACTTCGGGATAGCCTCCCATGACGCGCAGCGATTCGGGGAAAATCTGCGGTGCTAGTGTGGCGATTACGCTGTATCCGTAGGCGACTCCGGTGCCCATACCGATAAGCGTGAACATGTTTGGACTGCGGTTAACGAGTGATGTCCAGAAGCGCTGAAAGAACGGCAGACCGCCCCAGAGGACAACTGGCGTGGCGAGCGCGAGTTCGAGCCAAGGGAGAATCGAGCTCCAGGGTGTCACCACATATTGATCCCCCCTGGCGATGTCGATTCCTCCCATGAAAGCGTGGGGCCAAATCATGGCAGCCATCGCGATCGCCATCAGCGGCGACGTTAGCAAGACGCTCACCCAGAATCGGCGCGTCATGTCGCGTAGTTCGGGATTTTCTTCGCCGGATGCGGTGACCGTGCGGGGCTCGAGCGCCATGCCGCAGATCGGGCATGAACCTGGACCGGGCCGAACAATCTCCGGGTGCATGGGGCAGGTGTACTCGGTGCGCCTTGGCAATGCGGCGGGGACTTCCGATTCAAGGGCCATTCCGCAGGATGGGCACGGGCCAGGCTTGGTCGCGCGGACCTCGGGGCACATTGGACACACGTACGCGACTACGGCTGCGCCGGGCGACGGCGGCTGAGGGCTTTGCGGGTGACGGTCCGAAGTTGTGGTTGGCTTGGCGGCGCCCAGCGTCACTAATCCCGATGAGCGTACAGGAGCGTTCAGATATTTCGCCGGGTCGGCCTTAAACTTCTCAACACACGGCGCACAGCAGAAAAAGTAGTTCTTGCCGCCATGTCCGTAGACGTGTTTGGCGGTCGCGGGATTTACATTCATTCCGCAGACCGGATCGCGTTCGAGCGCTGGCGCCGGGTTCGAGGGTTTTGTGGTCATTAAGGGTTTCGAATCAGCCACGAACAAACATCCGCCACATGCTTCGATAGGCTATGCGTTATATTGGATTCAGCGGCAGACCGCCCGGTGCCTGCATTCTAGCGCAGCAAAGGATTATCCCATGACTTACCTGGATGTCGTTTTTCGTTATGGTGCCGCTCCCGGCGAGAACGAGTTACGGGCCATTGACGGCATGCGCGAAGTTTACGGAATACGGCGGGTGCAATTTAATGAGGGAGAGCGAACCGTGCGCGTGGAGTTCGACGCTTCGCGCCTGAAATCCGAAACCGTGGCTCGATTGTTGCGTCAGGCTGGAGTGGATGTGCGGGAACGATTGACGCTGGCTTAGGGGATCGCGGGGCGGACTAGAAGCAGGTTCCTCACCGAGCCTTCGGCTCGATTCGGAATGACAAGCGTTAGCAGTAATCTGAATAAAACAGCGGGTAGGAAATGCAAGGGGCGCCCAAGAAAACCTCTGGCCGAAGTTCGTCTTGGAACGCCCCGTTGCGCGCCACTTCGTCTGGTATTTCATAAGCACATGGCGTGCCGTCTGTAAGCTACACAAAATACAAGTGAGTGGTCTGGCGCCTTTTGTAGGAATTGCTCTGCGGCGGGAAAGATTTACGTCGACCCCGGAAGGTAAGCACCGAACGGGCCGAAGTGCTGTGGAAAGGAACTAATGTCCGAACTATCTGTACCCCAAAACTTGGTAAGGGAAAGACCTTATAGGATCCTGCAAGGCGATGTTAATTTGTTGAAGCACACGAGGTAAGACTCATGAAGTCGTTCAAGCGAGCATCGGGATCTTGTCTTGGTTGGTGGTGACGGCGCTGGCACAGTCATACGAAAGCGAAGTGTTCTGAAGTGGGAGACGAAGGCGTTTGCGCAAACTGCCGTGCATCCTGCAGGAAATCGCGTCGTTTATTCCATTAAGGTTGGGGACGTGACTTATCAGGTTGCGCGGCGCAGATCCAAGGTGGAGATGACGATCGGTGAGAAAATTGAATGTCGTGTGGAAAAAGACAAATTGATGGTCCGCGATGACAAGGGCAAGGAGACCAAGTATGACGTTGTGGGCACAGCGGGAGAACCACGCCCACAATGATCGACTGTTGTTAACGGTGATCACATCGTAGGGAGTTGCCGCTCTGCCGGTCAAGACGTTACAATGATTTTTCAGCTTGCGATGAGTTCCCGCAGGGAAACACGTATTGGCTGCCGAAGTAGCGGGGATAATTGTTCGATCAGTTAGTTCCATTCCCTTGCTTTTCTTATCGTTGGAAGGCTGTAGTTGGAACCTTGCGCCCTTAGCTCAGCTGGATAGAGCGTCTGGCTACGAACCAGAAGGTCGGGAGTTCGAATCTCTCAGGGCGCACCATCTTTTCAATCACTCAGGGCGCCCCTCGAAGGGTGCCCTTTGGCTTTTGTCCGTGAATTGTCCGTGAAGTGAAAAATCTTCAACCGTTGGAAGCCATCGCGACCACGTTCTCTTTCACGCCGATGCTGACATCGGCGGTAGCGACGTTGCCGGTGCGGCCTGATCCAGAGATCCGATCGACCGGTTCGCTCCACTTGTGTGTTTTCGGAACTTCGCCCAGCCGCAGTGCCGTGCGCTACGTTAAGCGCCTCCTGCCCGGCATGTTCCAGGATTTCGTCAAGCTTCTTTTCGGCCGGTTTCGGTCGAGGGCCCTTCGGTGCATTTGCCACTTTGATTTCTCCCCCGCATGCAACTAACTTTTTCTGGACATTTGAACTTCGTTGTCAATTGAGTTGTGAAGCTGTGTCCTTTCCTTAAGTGTCGTCTTTGAGATTGGAGAAGTCGAACCCGAAATCTGTAAACGTCTCTTTCCACTTCATGACCGGCACATCTTCTTTCGTGTCCGCATCATCGGTTTTTGAACCGGAACGTTCCATTTCGATCAGTTCGGTTTCGGCTCGCACGACACAATCTTTCACCACCAACAAGGCTGAAGTGTCCGGGGGTTCGGATGAGGCTGGTGGCGCCGCAGAGCCAGGGCTGACCGAAGCGGCCTCCAAACCCATGGGGCGTATTAAATTTGGGATTGAGGAAGTCACTGCGTGATAGCCCAAAACCCGGTAGCTTTCGAATTGCGATTCGGAAAACCACTGATCGACCGTGGACTCGTGGGGGAAAGTGTCGTGGGTCTTGGCATAGTTCTTCAAGTCGGCAGGCTCATTGCCAGTTAGCGATGCCTTGAAATAAATAATCGTCCCGGTGGGCACGTTAGGACGATCCGGCTTCTCATCCGGCTTCTCGTTAGGATAATCCACGTTCTCATAGTGAATCTTCCCCACGGCATAGTGTTTCTTGCTCGGCTTTCCTAGTTTTTTCGGCTTGATGTCCGACACATCCAAAACGATGTCAATCCCGAGATCAATCCGGCATTTCCGGATGGCGTTGCCCAGGCCCTCGAAGCGGTACTGATCGTCCGCTTCCGCGTCGCACACGATGATGAGCCCGCAACGCCTCTTGACCAACTCATAGATCCCCATATTCTCGAAATGTCCTCCGTCCGATAAGTAAACGTATGCCGCTTTATCGTCCGTTCCTGCCGACAGTTCGTTTACCAGATAAGACAGCCCCAACTTCGGGGAGGCTCGCCTCGATGTTTTGCGGTGCCGTGGATTTCCCAGCCATTGGCCGAGCCTCACATTGAATATGGTCATCAGAAAGGCAACCGGGATTGAAGTGTAGAAACCCATGTTGGGGCTGGCGGCGGCTCCCGAAATTCCCATGGCTAACCCCAAGTCCGGCCCGTAATCCGGGGGCGGAAACGCGTACTCTTCGGTGGGGCGGTAGCCGTAGAGTTCGAGGGGATTCCACCAGCGCTGCCATGCCGTTAGGTTTGCTTCGCGCTGCTTAGCTTCCTCCACCGTCAGGGGCCTTTCACCCCTTACAATGGGAGTGTCCTGGTCTTCCAGCCACACGTCATATCCGCAGTACCTGGGAGTCATCACAAAAGATTCCGCTTTGCGCTCTTGCCAGGCCAGATCCTGGCCTTTCACCAGGTTCAGCGAAGCATTGAATATGGGATACGGTCCGTCATACGATTTATTATGTTTCACGCTGAAGTCTTTCAAGTGAATGTCGTCTTTGAGGTCAAACCCGGTAAAGCGATTGGGCGACCGGTTTAGGTTCGACGCACCCAGGTAAGCTTTCACCAGGCGGTTTCGATAAAACATGTGCATAGAAAACTGGTTCACGTCAACGCGCCATGCCATGAACAGCGCCAACGCCAGGCATCCGGCGATAGCCAGCCACAATCGGCGGTCGGCGATGAATCCCTGATCTGCAAGCAGCTTCCAACCTTGTATCCGATTGATTTCCCATGAAATCCAGCACATGAGACCCACGACAAAAACGTAGGGCGCAACTTTGGCGACCACATCCTGCCAGGCTAGGGTTCCAGGTTTTCCCGATGCCTTCGACCTTCCCGCCCATGCCCCTCCCAACGTTGTCGCTATCCAGACGGGGGTAAGATATTTGGCCGCAGCCTTCTTCACCAAGGGATTGGTTTGGATGAAAGCTGGGAAGTAAAGCGCGACCCAGAATATCGCCAGCCACGCCAATCCCCAGACCAGCAACGATCCCCCTAGCCGTCCCCACCACTCCCGGTATCGATCGGGGAAGTCCCTACCCATCAGTCCTATGTGGAGGGTTCCGGCCAGCAGAAAAATTCCTACTACCAGAGGCACGCCGTAAGTCAAGGCGTCCGACATATGCCTGGACATGTGATCCGACAGCAGAGCATAGAGCCCGCCCGCAAAGGCTCCGGCCGCAATGGCTGCTATCCACGTGAACGGAAATTCGCTGAGTTTCCTAAGCCGATCCTTGGCGCTGGTTGTTTTATGATGTCTTTCTGGGCCCTTCCTGTTCTCGCCCCTGAATGCGGCCCATTTCAGGGCAATTACTGAAATTGGAAAAGCCAGAAATCGGCGATAGGCAAGTCCCAGCAGAGTTGCCGCGAGCCAGATTGTTCCA
>JBEKJF010000147.1:0-10868 GCA_050011375.1 Candidatus Sulfotelmatobacter sp. | reverse complement strand
TAAGGAATATAGCGAATCTGATGCATGGCGTCGCTCTGTTTGTCGGGCATTCCATCAACGATGCGCCGCGTAATAAACTTCGGCGTCGCCATGATCACAGCCTTGGCCGCGACCGTCTTCAATTCGCCGCCGAGCATGTAGGTGACCTGCACGTCCGCTTTTTCGGTCACGACGGTCACCGTGGTCGCTCCGGTCTGCATGTGGTCTTTATATTTCGGCTGCAGAATCTCCGCCAGCTTTTTCGTAATCGCGCCCAAGCCTCCTGGCCAGGTGTAGCGATCGTCCGTGCGGCTTTCTCCGGCCATATCTTGCAACGTAAGTATCGCCAGCCCCGCCGCAGTTTCTTCGCTGGTCGCGCCCCAGTTCGATGGACCAAAGTTATCCCACCACTGTTTTAGTTCTTCGGGATAGCCCTTCATGTAATCCGAGAATTTGTTGTCGAAAAGTTCTTTGCCGCGCTTCTCTACATTGATCGCAAGCAATTCTTTCTTGAATTTCTTGAAGCTCTCGCGAACTGGCGCGGGATAAGGCAGCTTGTCGAGGCCGTCACCCCAGGTATCGAGAACCAGTTCGCCTCGAATAAGGCTGGCGTCTGAGTTTTTGATGGGCAGCGGATCGAGGCCAATTTCTTTCGCGAACTTGTAGGAGTATTCATCTTTCGTGAGGAACGCCGAGCCTGTAGCGTACGCGCTGCCTTCGTACTCCATCGCAAAAGCATTGCCGCCCCAGTGCGGCTCTTTTTCCAGCAGCAGGAAATCGAGATGCCGCAATCGATAGGCAGCGGCCAGTCCACTCACGCCGCCGCCGACAATCACCACGTCATGCCGCGCAGACGCCGGTGGACGCTTGAAGATCTGATTGCCCTGGTCGCGCACTTGATGGCAGATCTTGTTGTCTTCACCCTCCACATCGGCGGCGTGAATGTTCTTCGAGTCGCCGGACTGTGCAGCTACTAATGAAAGATCGATTGGACAACCTGCCGTCACTGCTCCCGCGACCACAAACTTAATGAAGTCCCTGCGATTCGCACTCATGCTGGATCTCCTTCGACAACTGCGACGATTTCTGCGTCGGCGTCCGCCCTGCCTTCGCCGCGCATGCGCAAGCGGTACCAGAACACAATCGCCACGAGCGAAAACACAAAGATGATGGTCGACACCGCGTTGATCTCGGGCGTGATGCCACGCCGCAGTCTTCCCCAGATTTCGAGCGGCAGCGTGTTGTCGCGGCCGATCAAAAAGAAGCTGACGGCGATCTCGTCCATCGAGAGCGTAAAGATCAGTAATGCCGCACCGATAATCGGCAGCTTCAGGTTCGGCACCGTGATGCGCCAGAACGTCTGCCAGTAACTCGCTCCCAGATCGAGAGAAGCTTCTTCCTGCGCGCGGTCGAGCTTTTGCAATCCTGCGAATACTTCGGTCGTCGCCACGGAGATGAGCGCAGTGCCGTGCCCCAGAATAATTGTCAGCAGGCTGAGCTTCGTTCCTGTCACATTGAAGAGCATCAGCAACGAGAGCCCCGTGATAATCCCGGGCAAGATCAATGGCAAGAGCACCAATCTCCGGAATAAAGCTTTCCCAGGAAATTGCGCTCGCTCCAGCGCCAGTGCGGCGGGAACTCCGAATGCCAGCGCGATCACCATTGCGGCGAAGGCCACTTGCAGGCTGTTGAGAACCGAATCCCAGATTGGCGCATCAGCGAAGAGCAATCGATACCAGTCGAGCGTTAGATGATGGGGAGGAAATCCGCCCACACCTTCGCCGTTGAACGAATAAAGAATAAGGACCGCGATCGGCAAGTAAAGAAATGCGAAAACGGCTAGGGCATGGAGAAGCAGCCATCGAGAGCCTGAGTCAAATCGCGCGTCGCTCACGAGAAGCTCCATTTCTTTTCCAGCCGTTCAGAGAAAAACAGCAGGCTCACCACCAGCAGCAGCATGCAAAACGAAATCGCCGCGCCCAGCGGCCAGTTGTAAGCCGCGCCAAAAAGGCTGACCACGATGTTCGAAATCATGATGCCGCTCGGGCCGCCGAGCAGCAGCGGCGCAAGGAAATCGCCTAGGCTCAGCACGAAGGCGAATGTCGCGCCCGCCACCACTCCCGGAATCGACAGCGGAAAAATCACCTTCCAGAAAGTCTGCGCGGGAGTTGCGCCCAGATCGTGCGACGCTTCGACCAGATTGCGTGGAATATGCTCCAGCGCCGCATAGATCGGCAAGAATGCGAACGGCGTGTAGATGTGCGTCAGAGTCAACACCACGGCAAACGGACTGTACAGCAGGAACTCCAGCGGATGCTTGGTCAAGTGCACGTACTGCAGCAAAGTATTCAGCACGCCGTCGGAGCCGAGGATCGTCTTCCACGCATAAGCGCGCACCAGGTAGCTGACCCACAGCGGAATGATCACCAACTGATACAGAAGATCTTTTTTTCTTCCTGCGTAGAAAGAAAGAAAATAAGCCAGCGGATAGCCCAGCAGCAAAGAGAAGATCGTTACTCGCGCGGCAATCCACATCGAGCGCAACAGCGTCTGCCAGTAGACATTAACCTGCAACAACTGGCCGTAGTTCGAGAGATTCCAGGAATGTTCGATCGTCTGCGACGCCGACACCGACCAGAAGCTGTAGCAGAACATCAGCAAATACGGCAGCAGCAAAAATACCGTCACCCAGATTAAAGGAGGCAACGTTACTGCCGCTTTGTAAGCTCGAGAAAACATCAGATTCTTTCCGGAGACTCGCGCACCAGAACCGCATCGGCGGCAGAGAACTCCAGTTCAACGTCATCGCGCACCCCGCCGCTGCCCGAGGTTCGCACAACCAGCACCAATCCGTCGGCGCACTCCACGCGAATCAACTCCGTTGCCCCGTGAAACGCCCGATGGCAAACTTTTCCACGCACACGCACGCTCCCGGCCGTGGGACCGCTTCCATCGACTAACTGCAAATTTTCCGGCCGCAACGAGAACAGCGCGGGACCATCGGGAAGCGCCGCCGGCCATGTCAGAGTTCCGCAGCGCACCACGCCCGCCCGTACTACGCCCTTTAGCAAATTTGTGTGCCCAATAAACTGCGCGGCATAAGCTGTTGCCGGCCGCCCATAAATCTCGCGCGGGGTCGCCACTTGCTCCAGTTCACCTGAGCGCAACAGAGCAATGCGGTCCGACATCACCATCGCTTCTTCCTGATCGTGCGTGACAAAAATGAATGAAATACCAACTTCGCGCTGCAGCGATTTCAATTCCACCTGCATCTGCCGTCGCAAGTTCGCATCCAGCGCCGATAGCGGCTCGTCCAGCAACAGCAGTCGAGGACGGTTCACCAGCGCCCGTGCCAAGGCAACCCGCTGCTGCTGACCTCCGCTGATCTTCGATGGCTTCGACTTCGCGTGCGCCGACATCTTCACTTTCTCGAGCGCCTCTGACACGCGCGATGCAATCTCCGCCTCAGGCCGCTTCGCCACGCGCAGTCCGTAAGCCACGTTCTGTTCGACGGTGAGATGAGGAAACAGCGCATAGTGCTGGAACACGGTGTTCACGCGGCGCCTGTACGGAGGCTGGCGATCCAGTCGCTCCTCGCCCATCCACACTTCGCCCGCACTTGCAGTCTCAAACCCAGCGATGATGCGCAGCAGCGTAGTCTTACCCGAGCCACTCTCGCCAAGAATCGTAAGAAATTCTCCCTCCGCAACTTCCAGAGAAATATCCCGCAACACCGCATTCTTGCCGAAGCGCTTGGCCACGGAGCGGATGGACAGCAGCGTGGCGCGACCCGATCCGTCGCCAGCAGCCGCCATCGCAATTTCAGAAGTGGTAGTCATAAGTAAAGGTCCCGGAAGCCGGGAGCCCGAAGCCGCCTCTACTGTGCTGCCTTCACTTCATTCCAAATCTCGTTGTACTTCGCCCGCCGCGGCACGTTCTGCCAGAAGTAAAGCCGCTTCTGATAATTGTCGACGTCGTCCAGATGCAAGGCCTTCACTTCTTCCGGCGTCATCAGGTGCGCTGCCTGGGGATTCGCCGGAGTGTATCCCGTCACGTCCGTCACCTTCTTCTGCGTCTGCGCCTCGATCATGTACTCGAGAAACTCATGGGCCAGATCCTTATTCTCGCTGCCCGCCGTGATCATCAGGTGATCGATCCAGCCAGTCGTATTCTCCTTTGGAATCGTCTCTCCCGCCGGAAAGTTAATCTTGCGGAGTTGATTGGTCATCAGCGGCCATCCCATCGCCGCCACCACTTCATGATTCTGAAAGAGGTTCGTCAACTCCCCGCCCGTCGACCACATCTTGCGGACATTCGGTTTCAATTCCAACAACTTCTTCTTCACCGCCTCGAGCTGTTCGTCGGTCAGGTTATAAAGCTGTGACGGATCAGGCTTGTCATAACCCAGGACCTGCGCCGCCATGTAGACCGTCGAAAGATCGTCCCACACCGAAATTTTCCCTTTGTATTTCGGATCCCACAACACGTTCCAACTATCCGGAGCCTGCGCGAAAACCGTGGTGTCGTAAATCAGCGGGTCTGGACCCCACATGAACGGAACTCCAAACACCTGGCCCTTCACGCGCACCAGCGGCAGGGAAACGAGCTGTGGCGACAGTTGCCCATAGCTCGGAATCCTCGACAGATCCAGCGGAGCCGCCAGTCCCGCAGCCGCGATCGAACCGGCCACATCACTCGACGGCGAGATCACGTCATAGTTGCCGGCGCTGCCGCCGCGCAGTTTGGCCATCAACTCATCGCTCGATCCCATGTACGACGCCGAGACTTTGCAATGATGTTGCTCTTCGAAGGCCTTGACGAATGAAGGATCGGCGTATCCCTCCCACACCAGCAGATTCAGCGCGGGGGTTTTCTTCGTGCACGATCCGGTGAACACTACGACCGCCAGCAGCAATGGAAATATCGCCCGTGCCCTCATCGTGCCTCCTTTAGCGCTCACCGCTTCAAAACGTCGGTGGAGTATTTACCCACAACACCCACGTCTCCGCTTTTCCGGGATTTTGCCAGTGATGCGGGGTCGCGCTCTCGAAATAAAAACTGTCGCCAGCCTTGAGCCGGAATTCTTCCTTCTCCAGCGTGATATCCAGTTGCCCGCGCAACACGTAAAGAAACTCTTCGCCCTCGTGCGTGTAGGAATCGCCGCTGCCCGCTCTGGGCGCCACTCGAAACAGATGCGGCTCCATCACCGTGTTGCCCCACGCAAGCAACTCCATTTGAACGCCGGGCCCGGCTTCCAGCACTTTTCTCTGCGCGGGCTTCACCTGCCGGCTGTTGGCTCCGGTCGCGTCGAAAAAATCCAGGATGTTGGTCTTATAAAATCGCGCCAGCTTGCGCAGCGTTCCCACCGACCCGCTCATTTGCGAACGCTCGAGCGCGCTCAAAAACCCCACCGAAATGCCTACGCTTCGCGCCACCTGCGCCAACGACAGCCGCCGCTTTGCCCGCAGTTGCCGCAGATGCGAACCGATCGCACCAGCACTTCCGCCCGCTGCCGGGTTCACCCGTCCTTCACGCCGCAGCAATTCGACAATCGCCGCCGCGTTCAACCCGCGCACCTTCCGCAGAAAGCGCGCTCGCTTCAGCAGTTTGACGTCATCGAGCGTGTACAGCCGGTACTTGCTCTCGGTGCGGCGCGGCCGCGTGAGCCCCAGCTTCTCCCATGACCGGATCACCGACGGCGACACGCCCGCGCGGCGCGCGGCATCTCCGATCTTCAGAAAGGGTTTTCCGAAATTGGGTTTAGCGTTGGATGATCTCATCCTTCACCGGGCCTGGCCGATCGACATGTCCAAATTGATATGTCCAATATGTCCGATAAGAGTTTTCTATCGAGCGCACGCGTTTTTTCTCCTTGACAGTGCGCCTCTCACTTCTCTAACCTTGCGGGATTATAGCAAGGTTGTGGCCCGGCACAAGCTATAGCTTTCAAAGAAAAAGGCTTTCAAAGAAAAAACAACTCTCCTCGAGATGCTGGAGGTTCCATGCCGTCACAGTGGCCCCGCTCGACCATGATGTGTCTGGAAACGAAGTATCTGGAAACGAACTCCCTGAAAACGGTTTGCGTTATCCTGGCTCTCTCGCTCCTGATTCCCACGCTGCTCTTGGCGCAAGGCGCCAGCGGCCGCATTCTTGGCCGCGTTTCAGACCCCAGCGGCGCAGTTCTTCCGGGCGCGAGGATTACTCTGCTCAACGAAGCGACCGGAATCAGCCGCGACGCTAAGAGTAATGACAGCGGCGACTACTCCTTCGTCGATGTCGCTCCCGGCACCTACACCCTGCAGTTTGAGTTGACCGGCTTCAAGAAGAATGTTCAGAAGAGCGTCATCGTCGATGTGAACCAGGTCGTCACTCTAAACTCGACCCTCCAAATCGGCGCATCGCAAGAGACGGTGGAGGTCACCTCTGAAGCCCCTCAGATTGACACAACCAGCACGCAACTCGGCGCCGTCATCAACGACCGCTCGGTGAATGAGCTTCCGCTGAACACGCGCGATACATACCAGTTCCTGCAGCTTCAACCCGGCGTGCAAGCTCAGTTGGGATCGAGCGGCAGTCTGTTCGCAGGCTCCGATGATCCCGGTTCTGTTTCCGTCAACGGCGGCCGCACCCGCGCCAACAACTTCAGCGTCAACGGCGGTGACGCGAACGACCAGTTCGTAAATACCCCCACCATCTCTCCCGTTCCCGACGCGGTCGAAGAGTTCCGCGTGATCACCAATACCTTCGACGCCGAATACGGACGCAACTCTGGCTCCGTGGTCAACGTGATTACCAAATCCGGTGGCAATAAATTTCACGGAAACTTGTACGAATATTTCCGCAACACCGTTCTCGATTCCCGCGGCTACCCTGACACCAGCAAGCCGCAACTCAATCAGAACCAGTTCGGCGGAACCTTCGGCGGTCCCATAAAGAAAGATCGCACCTTCTTCTTTCTTTCTTACGAAGCGCGCCGCATTCGTGACGGTGTGCCTGGGCAATTACTGAACGTGCCGAGCGGTACGCCCTCGGTGACCGCACCCACCGGGGAGTTCAACGGCGACTTCTCGTCGTTGGGTCCCCTCGCCCCATTCATACCTATCGGCCAACCGGGAGGGCCGAGCGCCGGGGCCGGGGGCATTAATGCAAGCTCCCTCCCGGCGAGCACTCCCTTCGTGGCCCAAGTCCTTGACGGACGCGCTGGCTGCGACACCGCGTTACAGCAAATGTATGGATACTCGTCGGTTTCCACCCTTCCCACACAACCGAACCCAATTACCGGCCCGACGCCGGCCACGCAAACGCCATATATTCCATGGGCAGAAGTTTTTCCAACGGGAGTGATCCCGCCTGCATGCCAGGATCCGGTCGCTTCGAACCTAATGCAGCAGTTCGTTCCCGCGGCCAATATTGGGAGCGGCCAAAATCAGGTCGTCCCCGTGGGTACCGACAATCAGGATCAGTTCACCGCTCGCATCGATCACCGGATCAACGATCATCAGAGCTTCACCGCTTACTACTACTTCAATGACACGCGTGATTTCCTCCCCTACGATAACTTCGAGGCGGCGGGCGCCAATACCCCGGGTTTTGGAAACCAAAACAACCTCCGCTACCAGCAGTGGAACTTTACCCACACCTGGACCATTAACAACGCATTAGTGAACGAAGCTCACTTCACCTACATGCGCGAAGGCGAACTGGGATTCATAAAGCCGCAGTCGACCGGCGCTCTTATATCGAGTTGCACCGGTTCGCTTGCACCCCAATTCTGCTTTACCGGAAATTCCGATTCTTCGGCGATCACGGGCGCATTCGGTAACGCAGCCAACCTTGGCATCACCCCAGGTTTGCCCTCGAATCTCACCGGCGTACCCTTCGTCGGCATTTCAGGCGGCGCATCCTTCGGAAACAACTTCGAAGGCTTCCTTCCGCAGGTCGGAAATAGCTTTCAGTGGTCCGACGGACTGACTTGGGTAAAGGGCAATCACACGTACAAATTCGGCGTCGATATTCGCCGCATGCGCTTCGACCAGTTCTATTACTTCGATCTCAACGGCGAATTTACCTTCGACAATAGCGGTCCGAACGCGATTGTTCCCGGCGACGGCGATGCCTACGCCGAGTTTCTGCTGGGATTGGCCGATGGCTACACTCAGGGCTCCGGCCAGCGCGAAGATATTCGCAGTACGGCGGTCTATCCTTTCGCGCAGGATAGTTGGAAAATCAAGCCCAACATAACTCTTAATTACGGCTTGCGCTGGGAGTACAGTCCGCCGCCGATCGACATCAGCGGTCACGTCGAGACCTTCCGGCCCGGGCAAAATTCCACCGTCTATCCCTGCGGCATTAACCCGAGCGGTCCGGGTGCAAGCTACAACTACTGGACCGGCTTGGGCCTGACGAATCCCACTTGCGCCAGCACCGGCGCGGAACCCACAGGTCTGGTAGTCCCCGGCGACCCCGGCGTTCCGGCGGGCATGACTTCAACCTATTACAAGTCGTTCGCGCCGCGCATCGGCATCGCCTACAGTCCTAACTTCACTGACGGAGCGCTGGGAAAACTATTCGGCAGCAACGGCAAAACCAGCATTCGCGCCGGTTGGGGCCTTTTCTACAATCCGATCGAAGAGTTGGTGCTGGCTCAGTTCGGCGCGGAACCGCCCTTCGGCGGAAGTTCCTCGCTCTCCGATGTCTTCTTCAACACCCCATTCGTAAATCAGGGCAATTACACGGCTCCAAATCCTTTCGGTGGCGTCATCACTCCCGTCAAAGGCCAGTCCACCGATTTGACGCTCTTCCGACCAATTCTTCTCTACGGGGAATTTCAGCCTCACCTCCGTACCCAGTACACAACGCAGTACAATCTGACCATTCAGCGTGAGCTGAGCAATAGCTTGATGTTCCAGATTGGCTATGTTGGGTCTCAAGGCCATCGACTGCTGGCTTCTCACGACATCAATCCTTCCAGCCCGCAGACTTGTCTCGATATCGCGAGCATTTCGAATATCAATGCGAATTACGTGAGCTCTTACGGGCTCCCCGCCTCGTGCGGTCCCACAGCCGAAGATGCGCAATGGAGCGTCACCGTCCCGACCGGTTTCCCGTTCCACATGCCCAATGGCACTGTCGTCACTGGCGCCGCTACCCCGCAAACGCTCAACCTCGTTGGACTGCGTCCTTACTCCTCGCCGAACTGCAATTCCACGCTGCCTGCGTTTACCGCCAGCACCGGTTGCCCAGTCGACGGCACGCCCGTCTTCAGTTCCATCTTCGCCGAAGATACCATCGCCAATTCAAATTACAACGCGCTCGAGATGATGCTGCAAAAGCGATTCTCCCGCGGATTGCAGTTTCAAGCCGCCTACACTTTGAGTAACTCGATTGACGACGGCTCTACCTTCGAGGAAACGCTCAACCCCTTCAACTTCCGCGCCAGCCGCGCTCTTTCTCTCTTCAACTCGAGGCAGCGCTTCGTTCTCAGCTATGACTATGAGTTGCCCGTTCGAAAGTATTCGGGAATGACCGGCAAACTGCTCGACGACTGGGAGATATCCGGTATAACTCAGTTCCAGAGCGGATTTCCCATCCGCCTGAATACCGAGGACGACACCGAACTCATCGACAGTCTGTTCTTCCTCGGCACCGAGGCGCCAAGCTTGGTAGCGCCGTTCCAGAAGCTGGATCCCCGAAAAACCTATACCAACCTGGGGCTAACTACGCCGGGGTACTGGTTCAATCCCAACGACTTCGCCACGGCGGCAACTCCGAACGCGAATAATTCTCCAACGCCGCCACTCGGCAGCTTCAACAACGGCACCCAGCGCACTATCTGCTGCGGCCCAGGGCTCATCGACTGGGACTTCTCAGTTCACAAGAAGATCGTCCTCACCGAAAATACGTACCTGCAGTTCCGTGCGGAAATTTTCAATGTCTTCAATCACACCAATTACTCGAATCCCGACGGCGGCTTTTCCGACGGCACGTCCTCCTTCGGAAAGATCACAACCGCCGGCGATCCGCGGCTATTGCAGTTTGCTTTGAAGTTCTTTTTCTAGCTGGAAGTATTATAATAAGAAATACACCCGGAACGCCCCGCCGTTCCGGCATTCTAATGGCCCGCGGCTCATAGAACGCTTCCGGCCTGAGTTTTCTCGGAGACCTTTGATGTATCCCGATCTGCAAAAAGAGCTTACGGCTTACGAGCGTCGCACGCCCAAATCCGCCGAAGCGCACAAGAAAAACCTTAAACGAATTCCTCTCGGAGTAGCCAGCAACTATCGCTACTACGATCCCTGGCCCATCTTCGTGAAAGAGGCCAGCGGCAGCAAGTTTCGCGACCTCGACGGCAACGAATACATCGACCACAACCTGACCTTCGGCGCGCTCATGGCCGGACACTGCCATCCTGCCGTCATGAAGGCCGTGGAAAAACGTCTCTCCACCGGCACCATGTTCGGCATGCCGCACGACATGGAATGGGAACTCGCCGAAGAAATCTGCAAGCGTTTTCCCGTCGAGATGTGCCGCTTCGGCAACAGCGGCACCGAAGCTACCATGCACGCCATTCGCCTCGCCCGCGCCGCCACCGGACGCGACAAGATCATTAAATTCGAAGGCGCTTATCACGGACTGCACGACTCCGCGCTGGTCAGCGTCAAGCCGCATGCGCCTGACTTCGGCGACATCGATAATCCCGTATCCGTCCCCGGCGGCCTAGGCGTGCCGAAATCCGCCATCGCAAACGTGGTCATCGCCACGTTCAATGACATGGCCACCGTCGAGCGCCGCTTCAAAGAAAATCCCGGCGAAATCGCTGCGATCATTCTCGAGCCCATTCTCATGAACGTCGGCCTCTGCATGCCGCAACCCGGCTTTCTGCAAGCCCT
>JBEKJF010000146.1:0-10880 GCA_050011375.1 Candidatus Sulfotelmatobacter sp. | reverse complement strand
GAAAAACACCCACGGGAACCGCTTGGGGTCGAGATAATCGGCCATCATCGCGCGGTTCGCGACCGAACTCTCAGTATTGATCTTGTCGAGAATCATGTTGAAGTAAGCGGTGCCGGGGTACTGCTTTTTCAGTGCCGCCTTTTTCGCAACCAGCCACTTGCCGTGTTCGGGTGAGAGATCATCATATGGATAGGCGAAGAGGGCCTTGGCTGCGGCGATCAGTTCAGGGTTGTCGTTGCGCGTGCGCACAGGAAGGTTGGTGTCAGGAGCCGAGGCCATCGCGTCGACATCGGGATCGTCAGAAAAACCCGGATGTGCGTGGTGATCGAAAGCCGGGATCTTTTCAATCTCTGGAAGCAGTCGCTGGTAGATCTGCTGAACGTCCGGTCCGGCAAACGGACGTGCCTGCGCGACGGCAAACCATGACAAAACGGCCACGACGCAGACATGTGAACAAAATAATGGAACAAGCCGTTTCATAATCGCATCCCGTCTCTGACAATCTATAAGCCTTTATACATGCCGCCGTCGACGAGTACGGTCTGGCCCGTTATATAGGAAGCGCGCTCCGACGCAAGCCAGACGATGGTCTCGGCAACTTCGCGAGGCTCACCCAGGCGCTTGAGCGGAGCGTCCGCAGCCCATGCGTCCAAAATCTCCTGCTCACCTTTCCCCGAAGAAGAAGCGCTGGCCTTTGCTAGCTCCTTGAGCCGGTCCGTGGCTGTGAAACCAGGACCAACATTGTTCACCAGGATTCCATCTTTTCCGAACTCATTGGCCAAACTCTTGACCAAGCCGACTACCGCGGCACGCACCGCATTCGACAGTACAAGATCATTCACCGGCTGTTTGGTCGTAATCGACGTAAGCGTAATGATTCGGCCCCAGTGTTTCCGCTGCATATGAGGGATGACCTCGCGCGCGAAGTAGACTGTGCTGAGGAAGTTCGTCTCCAGCGCGCGTTGCCATTCCTCGAGAGTGGCGACAAGAAAACCCTTAGCCGGCGGGCCTCCGGCGTTGGTCACACAAATGTCAACGCCACCGAACTTCTCTGCCACCTCCGCAACAAACTGTTTGACAGCCTTGGCGTCTGTGACGTCGAATGCCTGAGCAAGAACCTCAGCGCTATATTGCTTTCTGACCTTCTCCGCGGCGGATTGCAGAGTCTTTTCGTTACGCGCGCACATGGCTACGCGGCAGCCCTCGGCGGCAAACGCCTCCGCGGTGGCGCGGCCAATCCCTTGACTCGACGCGGCCACCAGCGCGACACGATTTTTCAAACCGAGATCCATGGATGCGGAATTATAAACGGTGTGCAGTGCTTCGCTTGCTGCAGTGCGCTTGCGCAATTAGTCTGTAGGAACGAGGCGTTCATGAAAAGGCACACCCATCATTCCGAAACCAAGACGGTGCGCGGCGCGGCGGATCTGGAAAAGAAAAACGGTCCGATGTCCACGCCCATCTATCAGACTTCCACGTTCGAAGTCGCCGACAATGACGAGCAGTTGCGCGCTACCCACACCGACCACTTTTACACGCGCTACGGCAATCCGACGAACACGGTTGCCGAAAAGACAATTGCGGAGTTGGAAGGCATGGAATCTGCGCTCACGTTTGCCTCGGGCATGGGCGCGATCACCACAACGATCATGGCGCTGCTCAAGAGTGGCGACCACATTGTGGCGCAGCGCGATATTTACGGCGGCGCGAACAAGTTTCTCTCGGAGTGGCTGCCGAGGCTCGGGATCGAGACTACATTTGTCGACACTACAGAATACGATCAGCACGCGCGCGCAATTCGTCCCAACACGAAGCTTCTCTATCTCGAGTCCCCGACCAATCCAACTCTGCGTGTAGTCGATTTCAAGAAAGTGGCAGCGATCTCAAAGCAACACAAGCTGCTCAGCATGATTGACGCCACATTCGGCACGCCCATCAACCAGCATCCAGCGGAGTTCGGCATCGACCTCGTCATGCATTCAGGAACGAAATACCTCGCCGGGCATTCCGATCTGATTTGCGGCGTGGTCGCGGGACCCCATGAGTTGATGAAAAGAATCTGGGAGACGCGTACAACGCTGGGTAACTGCATGGATCCACACGCGTCGTGGACGCTCATACGCGGACTGAAGACGCTGGCAGTACGCGTAGCGCGGCAGAATGAAAACGCGCTACGCCTAGCGGAGTTCTTGTCCGAACACGCCAAGGTGCGCAGCGTGCATTATCCGTTTCTAGCGAGCCATCCGCAGTATGCTGTGGCGCGCCAGCAGATGAGCGGTGGCGGCGGAATCGTCACCTTTGAGGTAGAGGGCACGGGCGAAGACGCGCGCCGCGCGACCGAGGCCATGCGCCTGTTCACGCTGGCCCCCAGCTTGGGCAGCGTTGAGTCCCTGGTCTCGATTCCCGTGCTGACGTCGCATGCCATGGTTCCAGCTGAAGATCGCGCCAAGATGGGCGTCACCGAACAGATGATCAGGCTCTCGGTCGGAATCGAGAATGCCGACGATCTGATCGCCGACCTGGAACACGCCCTGCAAACCGTGACGGCACGGCAGCAGGTAACGGTGCCCTAGAAAATAAACTTCCCGGCTAACTGAAGAATGCGCGCCGCGTGCGCAGCCCCTGGACGAAGAAAGCCCGTCGCGCTCGGCAAGCACGAAGGATCGCCCGCCGAGTTGTTGGCGCCTCCATAGCAGCCTACGACGCTGTCGGCATTCCCCTGTCCGGAGTTATCGCCAGCCGATCCTCCATCACCGCCTAACCAGCTAAATTCCGTGTGATTGAACACATTGAACGCTTCAGCCCGGAATTCAAAATATTTGCTCTCCGTGATGGCAAAGTGTTTGATCAACGCCATATCGAAATTCGTCCGCCACGGATTATTCAAAATATTTCTCCCGGCGTCACCGAACGTCAGGCCGGTGGGTGCCACAAACACCGCGGGATTATAGAGCAGCGGGCCATAACCATAGTCGGGACCGCCCTGGACGCCTGCTCTGGGATTGCCGACAAGATCTGGATAGGACCCAGCGCTCAGGCTGCCTAGATTGTCGATTTGAGAATCGAGATTGCCCACGCCCGCGTTATCGGCAGGCGCAATCACGCCGTTGCCTCTGTTGTACACACTGAACGGGGTGCCGCTCTGAAGCAGCGTGATGCCCGTCCACTGCCAGCCTCCCAGCAACCTATGCGCCAGGCCTGGATTCTTAAACAGTGGCAAATCGTAAACGTAGGCAAAAGTGAGGGTGTGCCGTTGATCAAAGTTGGAGCTGGCGCGAAAGGTGTTGAGCGCGTAGCTGTTGATCAACCCAACGTCATTGGCCGAGGATGTATCGTCGATCGAGTGGCTATAGGTATAGGCGAAGTTAAGTTGCAGCCCGCCAATGCTGCGCCGCACTGAAGCTTCCAGCGCGTTGTAATTGGAGGAACCCGTCTGGTCCTTGCGCCCGATGCTGCCGTATCCCAGATACGGCCGGAATGCATTCGGGCTGTTGCCGCAAGCCACCGACAAATTAACCGCCGCGCCCGACGGCGGTCCGCCAGCCACACCGGGCGTGTAGGGAACGGTGGTGCCGTAGGAAGTCGTCGCGTTCATCGGAACGCCATAGGCGTCAACATTTACGCCTGGCTGGTCGTTGCCCGCGCCCCAACTGCAATCGTAAGTTGTACCCGGCACAATGGGATTCACTCCCAGCGGACCAGCGCCAATCGCCTGCCCAGGACTATAAGGATTTCCCCCAGGTTGTAGCGATGCCGGAAGAATCTGATTCAACTCATAAGCGCGAGTCAGATGAACCCCAACCGTTCCAACATAAGAAAGCGTGGCCACTGTGCCCTTCGCGATCTCGTGCTGAACATCCAAGTGCCACTCTTGCATGTAGGGCCACTTGGCCTTGGTCGGAATCGACCCAACAATAATCGGCGGCGCACCCGCACCCAGAAGGCTGGGATTCAGGCTGGGATAACCAGATAGATTGCCCGCCGAGTTATTGGTGACGGTCGTAGTCTGAGTCTTGTTGTCGTAGGGTTCCAGCAAGTCGGTATTCGACTCGTTGCCGTTCATGTGTTCGTAGAAGATGCCGTATCCGCCGCGGAAGGCCCACTTCCCATCGCCGAACGGATCGAATGCAAATCCCACGCGCGGCGCAGGGTTTAGCCAGTGGTTGTTCATGCAACCCTTGGGCGATCCAACCGTAACTCCGCACTGCACCCAGCCATTATATGGATCGGTGGAGGTCGCGTTGAAAAGTGGATTGCCTGGAGCCGATCCAGTTACATTGCCATTGGTATCGACACCGCTGTTCCCCGTAACGAAACGCTCCGGGTCGAAATTAAAAGCCAGATTGTTCAGCTCGCGGTACGTTCCATAGAAACTGAAACGTATTCCCAAATTCAGCGTCAGACGACGCGTAGCATGCCAGTCATCCTGAAAATACGGCTCGTAGATTTTGTAGAAATTATGCATCTTCAGCTGCAGTTGCTGCTGCGTGAAGCTGGTTATATTCCCCAGAAGCAAATCGGCGTAAGCGTTGCCCGTGGAATTTTGCGAGCCGTTACTCCCGTTGGCGAAACCTAAAATGCCGTTCGCGCCCGTTGGCGGCTGCGGCAGCTCGTTCTTGTGGGCATCCACAAACGAGAAGCCGAACTGCAGGTTATGGGTGCCGACGACCTTGGTGACATTGTCGCGAAAACCGAGCGTGGGATTCGAATTGATCGGGCCTTCTGGCACGTAACCGGGGTCCTCGGCGAAATCGTACAGGCTGTCGACAAGGCCGATGCCGGGCACTTCAGGGGCGCTAAAACCAAAGCCATTGTCATACAGGCCGAGATTGCCAAACGCGGTGCCGCGCTGCCAGGGACCAGTCAGGGTCGTCGAAATGTGATCGGTGGTGTAGCTGGCGACGAATTCATTGAGCAACGTGGGAGTCACTGTAGCCGTAAGCCGCGCCACCATGCTGACGCCGGGATTCTTGAAACCTGTCTGAATGCTGGGGAAACTGGTACCGTCGGTCCACAACGGAACCGGATACTGCTGTTGCCACGAGTCGTGAATGTAGTGGAAGCTGGCGCGAACTTTGTCGGTGATGTTGTGATCGATCTTGAAAAGTTCCTGACGCCAGTGCGTCGGAAGCGTCGGAGACGCATACCATTGGTCAAATGTGCTGCCCAGATTTCCGGATGAGGAATTTGGCTGTGGGATCATCGCGGTAAGAGCGGAGGCAATCGCAGAGTCCGAGATGGGCACCTGATCGCCGACGAATGGTTGTCCCACGTCCCCTGGGTTCGTTCCCGAGGGTTGCGCGACGCCATTGATAAACTGAGGAACGACCGGGCACTCTGCGTTGCCCGGAACCGAACACTGATCGGAAAAGTTTCCCGTGCGGTCTGCCATCGTCGGAACCGGAGTTGTCGAAAAGAAATTCGCCGGAATCAAGTCGCGGCGAAATTCTTCCGAATAAAAAAAGAACGTTTTCTGCCGGTTCGCGTTGTAGTGGCCCGGAATATAAACCGGCCCTCCTATCGTTCCGCCGAAGTCGTTCTTTTTGTACTCCGGGACCGAGGTCGAGGGAAATTGAGTCGCGTTGAAATCGTCGTTGCGCACAAATTCGTACAGGTCACCATGGAAGTGACTTGTGCCGGACTTGACCTCGACTTCCACCGTGCCCGAACCGTTCTTGCCATACTGCGCGCCGTAATCGGAGGTCAGCACCTTGAACTCCGCAATCGCATCGATGCTGGGGTAAACGTTGAGCGTCGTGTTGCTCCCGTTATCCAACATGTCGCCGCCATCGAGTTCGAAGTTGTTGTACTCAGTGCGACCGCCGTTGACGCTGAAGGCCACCGTAGTCGCGCCCTCGCCGCCTTCGTCCTGGCCAGATTGATTCGTAACGCCCGGCGACAGTCCAACGAGCGATGTAAAATCGCGTCCGTTCAGTTCAAGCTGTGTAATTTCCCTGCCAGTGACCACGCTACCCAAATCCGAAGATTGAGTTTCGACCTGCGCCACTTCCGCGCCCTCGACGACCACCTCGGTGCTGATCGTCCCCACTTGCAGCGGAACGTTCACGCGCGCTTTTTCTGCCACGCGCAGAACGACATTCTTCGCCTGGAACTTCTTGAATCCTTCGGCTGCAACCGTCAAATCGTAAGAACCAATCGGCAGCGCGGCGAACAGATACTCCCCACTGTCATTCGTGGGCGCAGTGCGGGTGACGCCATGCTCGGTGTTGCTGATCGTCACCTGAGCCTTAGCGATAGCCGCGCCGCTCGAGTCGGTGACAGTTCCCGTGATCGAGGCGGTATCTTGCGCCCACCCCGCCGTGCAGCAAGTCAGCAACAATAGTGCGATTCGCACGAGCTTACGATGAAATTTCATGACTAAATTTTCTCCCGATGCGCTGACGGCTCGCGCATCCCCACAGAAGCATTCGCCCGGCTAGGACATCCGCGATGACGAACAATTTATTTAACAGCCCAGATGTCAGGACGAACCCAACGCCCACTTTTGGTTTATTAAAACGTATGAATAGTGCTTTTATTGGCTATCTTGTGTCAAGTAAAAAACGCGGCGTGCGGTCGGATTAAATCCCAGATATGCAAAAAATCGATTCCCGCTGCGCGCCGAGCAACTTAACCTAGCCTTCGAGTAGACTCCCGAACCACCAATTCCGGCGCGACCTTGCGATGATGAGCCGTGACCTCGCGTTTCTCGAGCACGCAGTTAATGCCCTCGAGAACAATGCCCACTGCGTCCGCGCCCATCGCTTCCATGGGCTGGCGCACGGTGGTGAGCGGCGGGGTGCAGAGTGACGAGGCAGCCACATCATCGAATCCGATCACCGAGCAGTCGTCCGGCACGCGCAGGCCGGCCTTAGCCAAGCCGCGGATGGCGCCGTATGCAGTCACGTCGTCGAAAGCCAGCAAGGCCGTGAACTGGCGCTTCTGCTTGATCAGATTCTCGGTCAGCCTCTGCCCCATCTCAAAACTCGAAAGCGGATCGCGTGACTCGGGCAAGTCCACCACCAGGCGAGCATCGAGTTCAAGGCCGCATGCCTTGGCGCATTTGCGAATGCCGCGCCAACGCGGAGAACTGTCCGCCAAAGTCTTCGGCCCGCGGATAAAAGCAATCTTGCGATGGCCGAGAGCATGCAGATGTTCGAGCGCCATATATCCCCCGACCTCATTGTCCACAATCACCGAACTCATCGAATCCCCTTTGAGTTCATGCGCGATCAGAGTGGTCGGGATGCTGCTCTTTTCCAGATCGGCGAGCAGATTGAGGTCTAGAAAAAGCCAGTTGGCAAGAACCACCAACCCCTCGATGCGGCGGTCGAGCAGCATCTCGAGGTAACGCTCGAAGCGGTTGCGCTCGTTGTGTACATCGGTGAGAATCGGCAGATAAGAAGCCTGGTAGAGCGTGTTCTCGATGCCGCGCAGCACCAGCGTGCAGTACGGATCGGTCATGTCGAAGACCATCACGCCGACCGTGTGGCTGCGTTTGCTGCGCAACGAGCGGGCAAACTGGTTGGGACGATAGCCCAACTTCTCCGCGGCCTTCTCGATGCGCTTTTTCGTCACCGGCGGAATGTAGCGCGCCAGCGGTGCGTCGTTCAGCACGATCGACACCGTCGTCGATGAGAAACCGCTCTCTTTCGCCACATCGCGAATCGTGACCATCGATGCCCTGCCTTGAAATACCGCCGAGCCCTCGCGCTTGAATTCAATGCGGAGGTTGGCGGACACTACATCAGAGGAATGAGACGAGTGTCAAGCGCGCGCATCCGATCGGGAGTTGTGGCCTGCCTGTTGCTGGCCAGCTCGGCCGCAGCAATGTCGCCGCAAGACTCTTCGCCCGCAACTGCAACCCAGTCTCGAAATGCTGCGCCAGTAGCCTCATCTGAAGCATCTGCAGATCCCGCTAGACTTTTTCTAGCGGGACAGGACGCGCTCAAGCACAACCAACTGGATGAAGCAGAAAGAGACTTCCGCCGAGTGCTGGCCTTGAATCCGCAATCCGGCGCCGCATTCGCAAATCTCGGCGTCGTCTGTATGCGCCGCAAGCAATGGCCAAAAGCTCTCGAGATGCTGCGCAAAGCCGAGCACCTCCTGCCGAGCGAGCCGGGAATCCGGCTGAACATCGGCCTCGCCTATTTTCGGCAAAGTGAGTTTCTTAAAGCTATTCCTCCGTTTGAATCCGTGGTGCGCGATCAACCGGACGCGCTTCAGCCACAGCACCTTCTAGGCCTCTGCTACTTTTTCGCCGAACGCTGGGCCGACGCCGCTAATACCTTAGAGCCGCTCTGGGCGCAGGAATCCACCCAATTAAGTTATCTCTACGTGCTCTCCATCGCCGCTCACCGCGCCGGGCGAAAAGAGTTAGATGAAAAGGCCACACTGCAACTTATCAAGGCCGGCGAAGGTTCGCCCGAGTTCTATCTCTTCATGGGCAAAGCCCACCTCAATCTCGAACAATACGACCTGGCTCTCGCCGATTTCCAGGCTGCTGCCGAAGCCAATCCCACGCTGACTTTCGTTCACTTCAACCTCGGTCTCACTTATTTAAAAAAACAGGACTACGAGCACGCCCGCGATGAATTTCTGAAAGACGCCGCCGTAGAACCCGATCTAGCTCTCAACTACGACGAACTCGGCGACGTCTACTCGCTCCTGCAACAAGACAGCGACTCGGAGAAGAGCTACCGCCAGGCAATTCGCCTCGATCCGCAGCTGATCCATTCCTACCTGGGCCTGGCCAAGGCCTGTCAGCGCGAAGAAAAGTATGCGCAGGCGCTGACCGCAATTGATTCGGCGGGCAAACTCGACCCTGATCGCACTGACATTCATTACGTGCGCGGCCAGATCCTGATTCACTTGGGCCGCAAAGAAGAAGGCAAAAAGGAACTCGAAACCTCCGTCCGCATCGATAACGAACACCGCGCCGCGCGCCAGAAGCAAGTGGAGAGCGGAACCCTGCCGTCGCCTGAACTTCTGCAGGACGAACAGTGACACCCAGCATCCCGTCCCAATTCAGCGCATTTCGTCCCTGGACTGCACACGGAACTTTGGTAACTTGCAGTAACCAGTACCTAAATTGCTATCCTCGATTACGTTGACAACCTTGGGGTTGCAGACCATACTCGCGATTAAGCGCAGAAAATTGCAATCTGATCGGCACTTTAATTAAGTACGCCTAATTTCCGAGTCAAACGAATGCTGAGTTGCCCGAATCCTAGGTCAAATGAATGATCGGTCACACTACCTTCGGATCAGAATTCAACAACAAAAATCAAGATCAACGGCCCCGGCCGAGTGCTTTTCCCCCGACCAGGGTTTCATCGTGTCATCACTAGCGTGTGTTCATTAGGAGGATCACCTTGTTAAAACCATCTGCTCCCAGAGGATGGGTCTGTGCTTTCTGCACCGTCCCGGTTCTAGCCGTCGTTGCCATAGCATTGCTCGCCTTTTCTCCGGCCAGTCGGCATACGGTCGCGTCCGCCAAGGGCATTCGCGCGTCTCAACCCGTTACGCCCGCCGCACGTGGCCGCGTTCAGGCCAACTTCGCCGCTCTTCCCTTGGCCTTTGAAGAGAATAAAGGCCAGACTGACGCTCAGGTCGAGTACATGGCGCGCGGCAACGGATACACTTTGTTCCTCACCGCGAACGATGCCGTCTTCTCGCTTCATTCCGCATCTGCTGCGAGCAAAATCTCGACCATCCGCAGCGGAACGCAACTACGAGCAAAGAATCTTCCCAAACAGAGCAACACTCAGGAGTCCACTGCCGCAGTCCGCATGCAACTCGCAGGCGGCAATGCGCAGGCCAAGATTTCGGCCAGCGGCCAATTGCCGGGCAAGAGCAATTACTTCATCGGCAACGACCCCAGCAAGTGGCAAACAGATGTGGCGCACTACGCCCGCGTCTCTTACCAGGACGTTTATCCCGGCATAAACCTCGCCTTTCACGGCGCACAGCGTCAAGTTGAGTTCGACTTCGTAGTCGCTGCAGGAGCCAATCCCGCGCCCATCGGCTTCCATTTCACCGGCGTGCAAAATATCAAGACGGATGACTCCGGCAACCTCGTAGTCTCTTCCGCCGCAGGCGACGTTCTACTCCACAAGCCGGTCGCCTATCAGGAACAAAACGGCGCGCGCCAACCCGTCGATGCGCAATTCATCCTCAGAGCCAACAACCAGGTCAGCTTCGACCTGGGCAACTACGATCACAACCGCGAACTGGTAATCGATCCCTCCGTCAGCGTCGAATACTCAACCTACCTCGGCGGCAGCGGCGACGATGAAGGCGAGGCCATCACCTTTGACAGCGGCGGCAACGCCTACGTGACGGGAAACACGCAGTCAGCAAATTTCCCGGGCTTTTCTAGCACCAACAAACTTGTCGGCGTTACGAACGTCTTCGTCACCAAGATCAAGGCAGATGGGTCGGGCCTCATCTACTCCGTCTACATTGGCGGGAGCGGCAACGATAACGGCAATGGCATCGCAGTGAACTCTTCCGGCGATGCGTTTGTGGTCGGCGCGACAACATCAAGTAACTTCCCCCACACTACCGGGGCGTTTCAAACCGCACTTGCGATTGGCGCAACCGGCAACGCCTTTGTATCTAAGCTCAACCCCACCGGCGGTATCGTATACAGCACATATCTGGGCGGCAATGGTGCCGACGCAGCACTTGGCATGGCCTTGGATAGCGGCGGGAACGTGTACGCCGTCGGAGCAACATCTTCAACAAATTTCCCCACGACGGCGAGCCCCCTCCAAGCATCGGCGGGAGGCGGTTTCGTCTCGAAGTTGAGCCCTTTGGGCAACGGCGCCAGCGACTTGGTTTACTCCTCCTACCTTGGAGGCATTGGCGACTCGGTT
>JBEKJF010000145.1:0-10915 GCA_050011375.1 Candidatus Sulfotelmatobacter sp. | reverse complement strand
AAGCTGATCGAGCTGGCCAAGGTTTATGAGGGCAAGATCATCACCAACGACTTCAATCTGAACAAGGTCGCGCAGTTGCAAGGCGTCGAAGTGCTCAACATCAACGAACTGGCCAACTCGCTTAAGCCCATTGTCCTGCCGGGCGAGATCATGAAGGTCTTCATCCTGAAAGAAGGCAAGGAGTACAACCAGGGCGTGGCTTATCTTGACGACGGCACCATGGTTGTTGTTGACAATGCCCGGAAGATGATCGGCAAGACCATCGACGTCTCGGTCACTTCGGTGCTGCAGACGACGGCCGGAAAGATGATCTTCGGCAAGTGGGATGAGCGTGCCTTCAGCCGGACAAGCGTGCAAATCCCGGTGGCAGCCCCGGTAGTTCCATCAGCGGTGGTGCCGGCGTCAGTGGTTCCAAGCACGCTGCTTGAGACCAAGCCCCAGCCTTAGGCACAGCGGCCAACGCCCATTTCAGCCCGTTGGACTGGTCGTCCTGAACGCGAAAGCGAAGAACGCCGCTATAGCGAGGAAGGCAAACGCCACCAGATAATTCCATGCCAGCTTCTCCTTCAGAAAAGTGACCGCGAATCCCATGAAGACGATGAGCGTAATAACTTCCTGAATGATCTTCAACTGGAAGCCCGAGAACTCGCCATAACCGAGCCGATTCGCCGGCACGGCGAGGCAATATTCGAATAGCGCAATCGCCCACGAGACCAGAATCGCCTTCCACAAAGGCCAGCTGTGGCCGTATTTCAAGTGCCCGTACCAGGCGACGGTCATAAAGCAGTTCGAGAGAGTCAGCAGCAGGACGGTGCTCATGAGGATGGTGCTCCTTGAAGTGGGTTCAGAAACCGTTGGTCGCGTGTCTCTGGCATAAAGAAATAGAGAATACCAAGTGCGGCTGCTTTCCGTCTGCGATCCATTGATCGCATTTGAACTCCTGCCTTTCGCCCCCGTATACTTGCAGCCCGCGATGAAGGTCATTGTCATAATTCCGGCGGCTGGTCTGGGAACGCGCATGGCTCCTGTGCCCGTCGGCGCCAAGAGCGATAAGAAGTCGCCCTCGAAACAATTCACGGAGCTGGGCGGGACGCCAATTCTCATCCACACGCTGCGCAAGTTTGCCGCGGTCGATGCGGTGAGCGAGATTTGGATTGCTCTGCGGGAAAACGAGATTGCAGGTTTTCGCGCGGGATTGGAGAGCGAAGCGAATGATGTCCGAAAGAAGAAAGTGGAACTTGTCGTCGGCGGCGAGCACAGGCAGCAGTCGGTGGAGAGCGCGCTGAACGCGGTCGCCGCCGCCGCTGATGATATCGTTCTGGTGCATGATGCGGTGCGTCCGTTTGTGACCGGCGAAATCATTCAGGAAGTGATCGAGGCGGCGAAGAAGTATGGAGCGGCGATTGCCGGAATGCCGGCCGTCGACACGGTGAAGCAAGTCGAGCGCACGGCGGAGGGCGCGCTGATCAAGGCGACGATTCCGCGCGCGGGCGTCGTGATGGCGCAAACGCCGCAGGGCTTTCGCTATTCTGTGATCAAGAAGGCATTCGATGAAGCGGCGGCAGATGGATTCCTCGGCACCGACGAAGCTTCGCTGGTCGAAAGATCAGGCCACGACGTTGCGGTCGTGATGGGGTCGCCGCGCAACATCAAGATCACCACGCCGTCGGATATGGAATTGGCGGAGTTCTACCTAAAGAGCGCGGATCGGCACTGACCCGGAATGCCAACGACCAACGACCAACGACCAACAACGGGCCCATCGACTCGAATCGGCTACGGGTTTGATTCGCACGAATTCCAGCCCGGCATTCCGCTGAAGATTGGCGGCGTTGCGCTCGCGCATGACAAGGGATTGGGCGGGCATTCTGATGGCGACGTGTTGCTGCACGCCATCACTGACGCTTTGCTTGGGGCCGTGGCTGCTCCTGATATTGGCGCGCTGTTCCCGCCTTCGGACCCAAAGTGGAAGGGCGCGGATTCGGCGGTGTTTCTACGCGAAGCGTTGAAACGCGTGCGGGACGCAGGGTACGGCGTGGCGAATATGGATGCGAGCCTGATTCTCTCCGCTCCCAAAATCGGCCCGCACGCAGCTGCGATTCGAACGCGCGTGGCGCAGTTGCTCGGCGTGCATGCCGATTGCGTGGGATTGAAGGCGAAGACTCCCGAGGGGCTCAATTTGGAGAACGCCGCTGTTGCGCATGTGGTCGTGCTTTTGGAGAAGGTTGCCACTTCGAAGAATACGCGGAAAAAGAAGGCGAAGAGATCTTGAGTTACTTCAGCCGCGCTTCCACCGCTTGGATCCCTGCCGCTTGGGTCTCCCCTGCTTTGATCTTCGCTGCTTGAATCAGTGCGCGGAAGATGGCTCGCGACGGTGCGTCTTGATCGACTGAGCGCTCGGGGTGCCATTGCACGGCGATTACGAAGTGATCGGGAGCAGAGCCTTCAAGAGCTTCGATGATGCCGTCGTCGGGGCAGCGGGCGGAGATGCGCAGGCCGTCGCCGATTGTGTCGGCTGATTGGTGATGAGACGAGTTCACCGGGAGTACGAGCTTGCCCGCAGGAGCTGAAGCCCCATTGCTTCCTGAATCCCTATCGGCACCCTTCGACGCGCTTCGCTTGCTCAGGGCAGGCTTGCTTAAGCCGAGCCCTTCCCGATCGTTTCCATTCGCGGTCCCGTTCACGATTTCCGCCAGCTTCGAGTCCCTGTCGATCTCGACCGCGTGCGCTACTGCGATCTTCCCTCCGGCTTCGTGATTGACGCGCGCGCGCAAGTCTTCCGGCAGAAAATCGGGGATGTGCTGAATTAGCGATCCGGCGCGGTAAACGTTGAGACTCTGCAGGCCGTAGCAGATGCCGAGGACGGGCTTGCGCAGGTTGTAGGCGTCTTCGAGTAGGAGCGCGTCGACGGCGTCGCGGCGCGGATCGGCGGCCGCGGTGTGCGGCGAGCGATCTGCGCCGAAGCTTGCGGGGTCGACATCGGCATTGCTGCCGGGCAGGAGCACTCCGTCGCAGCTATCGATCATCTTCTTGATATCGGCTGCTGTTCGATCAAGCGGGATGCGGATCGGCTCGCCTCCAGCTTGCTTTACGGCGCTTTCGTATTGCGGGATCGCGCGCTCACCGTATTCGTGGTCGGTGGAGTGCGGCATGGGGATGGCGATGCGGGGCGTGTTCGTGGGCAATCAACTCATCCTTTCGATGGCGGCCAGCGTTTTCGATTGGCGGTAGTGGCGGATCTCCATGGTTAGCGCAAGCACAAAGATGATGCTGCCTGCGACTGCTGCCGTCGGAAGAGCGATGAGTCGATAGGCGACAGTCATGTTGGCATCGGTGTGGCGGACGGCCGATACGATGACGGTGCCGACGATGCCGACGAGCAGGCTGACGGCGAAACAGATGAGCGTGCCGATGAACGTGACTAGCAAGACTCGCACCGGAATCGCATACCAGCGAGGTGGGCGCGGAGTCGGCGGCATGCTTATAGGCTACACCATCCGTCGGTGCTCGATCCGGTCCCAGATCTGGATGAAAAAATTTCAGGTACATCGAGCTAAGATATCTGGAATAAACAAGTTACGGGGTTATGATCCAGTCTTGATCTGGATAAAATATTGAAAACAAACAACTTGCTTGTAAAATACTCCATTTAAATGACTTAGGCGGCTCTGTCTTCGCTAAGTGCTCTGGAATCAGCGGTGGATCTGCAAAATATTGAATCCTTAGAAGTTATCTCATTTGCTATTCGAATGTCAAAGAGCTAATGCGTCTAGGGATAGGGTCGCTCTTTTGAGGTTCCGAGTCAAGGGAATTCGGTGAGGGATTTCTTCTACGTCGAGCTCGGCTGTTCGTTATCGGCCGCCCTGCCTCGAGAACTGCGAAGGAAGGGTGTGGCGACGGCGATTAGGGTGCCAGACCGTGACTCTTGAAGTACGCGTCCGCCGTGGCAGCACCCTCGAAATGGTTCAGGAGGCTAGTTCGGAGAATTTTCAAAAGGCTGCTGCGGATTATAAAGCTCTGGACCTCGAACAAACCTTCGTAAAGGGTTACGTCGCCGTTAAGGCCGCTCCGACATGCCCTGTTGAAATGAGCCTCCGGGATTCTGTCCCCGTGTGCAATAAGGTTGCGGAGCTTGTAGAGATCGTCGACAGTTAAGCCTACTGTGATGTGGGGATCTGGCAGCAGTATGTCCGCCAAGTCTTCTGGTTGGTAGATGGAAGTGTTTTCGCCCAGGAACCACTTGATCCGCTTCTTTGCAAGTGCGCTCCCCTGATTGGTGTGTGACGTGAAGATCGATTCGATAGCCGAGGCCCACAAGAGGTATCTTGCCTTCCATCTGTCGTCTTGCGCCCAGTATCCAAGCTCGTGGAATTGCACCGCCATCCTGAACTTCCAAAAGTTGCCGTCCATCGCCCTAAGAAACTCTGGGGCGAAGGTGGCTAGATCGTCTGCGTCCTGGTCCCGAAGGAAGAAAAGAGCCTGAATCTCAGGCACTCCAATCAGGTCAGCGGGAGATTGAAAGTGGCGTATGTCAAACGTCCCATCATTCCGTACGCTTCCTCGCATGAAGTTGGAATACTGCCGCATGGGTCGGATTAAGCGCAAGCAAGCTGCAGCGTTGCGGACCAATTGTTCAGATTGTGCGATGTACTGGTGTTCCTGAACCATTTCTCCGTTCTGGAATGTGGTTTGCGCGTCGTGCCGATGGACTAGAGCGTAGTGAGTCTCGCTCAGGGTTTTGACGGCGCGGGCACCCATATCCCGCTCTACCAATTTGAAGGTGTCGCTTGCGATACAGCTTGACAAATCTTCGATTCGAACTCCCGGCACGACCTCAATGGGCAAGCGCGCAAGATCGAATTGTTCTCGCCCCCATTGCCTCGCAACGCCCTGTATCGGATAGAGGCTGAAGTCCTGCATACGGCTTGTTTATAGCATGCAGTAGCGACCGCCGGGCTTGACGAGCGATTAGTGCCGTCCCTAACGGGACTTGTTCCAGGTTTTCGTTTCTACCCCGGACTTGCGTCCGGGGCTATCATATGCCGCCCCTAACGGGGCTGGAGCGCGCCCGCCTACGTTAGCCTTAGTGTATAAAAGAGCAAGAATGTCGCAGGCAGCGCAAGCTATTACGCGGAGCCCCGCGGATGTGGTGCGGATGACGCCGGTCTCACAGGCGGCGAACGGGGTTTGTTACGCCGTGGCGGGGGAAAACTCCGTTGGGTCGTTTGATCTGGAGCGGATGATTGCGGCGGTGCCTACGAAGATTGCTTCGGCGCTTACGCGCAAGGCTTATTATTTTGTGCCGCTGACGGTGAGCCAGGGCGATGAGATCCTGATTGCGGATCGTTACGATGTGGCGCTCAGCGACAACGCGGTTTGCCATCGCAACCTGAATCTGGGCGATTCGCAGTGCGTGTTCATCTCTACGCGGCTTACCGACGACAAGTTTTCGGTGGCGTTTGAGTTTTACATCAACGTGGGTCACGCTCTGGTCGAGATAGCCGGACTTTCGAAGGAGTTCAGCGAACTGGCGTGGAAGCAGGTCGAGGCTGGGACGCGGGGCGAGACTTCACTGGATGCATGGGAAGCGCGGAAGCTGGCCACGGCGGGCGGTCCGGATGCGGAGCGCTTTAAAAACGAATATTTCGAGGCTACTTTCTCCGATACGATTTCGATCTACCTGCTTTCGCTTTATCTGGATGTGGATTACTACGATTTGCGGGAGCGGGATTATCCGCTGCTGGCGCCTTCGGCTTTGGCTGAACGGTTGAGGAAAGTGGCGGAGTTGTTTCCGGCGAATGCCGGGTTTGAGTTTGCGATTCTGTATAAGCGGCGTGCTTAGGAATTCCGTCGGCATCCGGTAATCGAACATACGAGAAAGCGCGCCGGCGCTGCGGCCCCGAAAGAGCTTGCCCTCGCGATGCTAATCGAAGTGGGGTGCCGGCTCGGTAGGCTCAGGCTGGGTGGCGACAGATTTGCCGAATCCTTTTTTGTAGCCTGCGGCGAAAGATTCCCGGTCGGCTTGGGCGGACCATCGTCCCGTGGATACGTGGGGAGCGACTCCGCGTTGGGCATCTAGTCTTCCGGAATACAGTCCATCTCGAAACGCCGCGCTGATTTGCTGAGTAGATGCGCTCGAGTCTTGCGGGGCCTGCGAACTGCTCCACGCCACGGCTGCGACTCCTACGCAGAGCGCCAGCGCAAATGCAATCCAATACCCACGGACTTCTGTGTCCTTAGGGGGTGCGGCCGGGCCGCTGTTTGTGGTCACGTTAACTTTTGCTGGTGCTACACCTGTGCTCGTCATTGCTGTATCTCAATTCTGGCGAAAATAATTCCTGCGAAAATTAGAATCTTGAAATCTCTACTTGTTCCCGATCACAAAGTTGACCGTGCTGGGCTGGTTGGCTTTGACGGTGACCGGTTTTTCCCAGGTTTTCGGTTCGGTGAATACCGGGCGCTGTACGCTGTGCTCGGTGAGAACGTCGAAGGCCTGCTCTTTGCCAGCCAGACCCCATCCCTCATGCCAGGCAACGATTTGATAGGTGCCGGGCGGGACGCCGCTGAAAGTGAAGCGGCCGCTCTCGTCGGTGACCGCGTAATAGGGGTGCGGGACGACCATCATTTCGGCGTTCATCCAGACATGGCCGCCGTTGCAGCGAAGGTTGACCAGGCCAGGGGTCGACATGGCGCGCGAGGAGATGCGATTGGGGAAGGGGAAGGGCAGGTTGTAGCTGGCTGCTCCATCCATGTGGATGGTGTGCAGTGTGGCGTCAGAACTCTGCATCTGCAAGTCCGCGTTTTCGGGAACAAGAAGAATGTGCGGGACGTAGCGGCAGTGGCGCTGGTCGAGATGGCGCTTCTGCTCGGGCAAGTCCATGGCTTTGCCGGCGGAGATGTTTTTCAGGTAGACGATGGTATTGGCTACGCCACCCTCGGGGCCGAGGATGAGGCGCTCGAGGCTCACGGTTTTGTTTCCGTCCGGGGCGCAGATCTGGGGATCCTTGGTGACGGGAAAGTCCAGTTCGTGAGGCGCGGGCCCGGACCACTTGACGGTTCCCGAGATGGTTCCACCGTCGGTGACAGGGATGACTTTATAGCCGTCCTGCGCGGCTACGAAGGTTGCGACCGCAAGCAGCGAAAGCAAAAACGAACAGCGAGTAATTACAATCCGCATTACAAAAACCCCTGATAGCCCACCTCCCGTTGCTCGCGCTTGCGAAGTCGCGGTGCAACGCGGGCTGAAATTTGGGATAAATCTTCTTGCTCCGCACGCAACGCCTTACACCCGACTTGTCGGGACAGCGCTCACAGGGGTCCGCTTAGGGGCGGTAGCGCTCGTGTTTGCGGTCGTGCAATTCCAGAGGGAGGACCGTTACCGGTTCGTGGATTGGAATCCACATTAGATTGCGCTAATGATGCGAGGGAGTCGAGATTACCGAGGTGGTAGACCGGGTGGGGTGCGGGCTTTTAAGGAGCGATCTTGAAGATCGTGCCACTACCGAAGGCGCCGCCTGAGAGTGTGGTGCCGTAGAGATTGCCCGCCGCATCCAGGATTACTCCCGAGTCAGGGCCCAGGCCGTCGGCTGCGCCGCCGAAGCTATACAAAATGGTCTCATTGCCGGTCGCGTCAATTTTGAATACTGTTCCGTAGCCGAATGCGCCACCAGAATAGGTGGTGCCGTAGAGATTGCCGGAAGCGTCGTGGATCAGGGAACCCTGGGGCTGGACGCCGTCGGTCGGGGCGCCGAAGCTGTGCAGCAGAGTTTCGTTTCCGGATTTATCTAACTTGTAAACGGCTCCGACGCTATACACGCCACCATTTGGCGTGCATCCGTAAAGGTCGGCTCCGTTCGCGACCAAGCCGGCGATCGGATCTATGCCATCCGGTGAGCTGCCGAAGCTGTGCAGTAGGGTCTCTTTGCCGACGCTATTCAGCTTGAAAGCCGTCCCGCCGTTGAAGGCACCACCTGAATAAGTAGTGCCGAAGAGGTTTCCGGCCGCGTCTCTGAGCAGTCCCGCGTAAGGAAGTTGTCCGTCGGTTCCGCCTGTAAACGCGTGCAGAATGGTGAACGTTCCGCCGGTTGCTCGCAGCTCAAACACAGTGCCGCAGTTCGAGCAGGAGGCCCCGCCACCCCAGGCTGTGGTCCCGTAGAGGTTGCCGTTCGCATCCTCGATCACGCCGCCGCCAGGCAAAGATGCCTGCAGGGAGTTAGGAAAGGCGTACAAAATTGTTTTCTTTCCGGCTGCATTCAGCTTAAACACGGTGCCGCAGCCCCCGGAGTTGCCGCAGTAGATATTGCCGCCATACACGGTAGTTCCGAAGAGGTCGCCTGCCGCGTCAAGGACGAGGGTTCCTTCGGGCAAGGCTCCGTCGGCTCCGCCGACGAATGTATGCAGCACGGTTAGCGTGCCCGCTTGGCTCAGCTTAAACGCAGTGCCGCAGCCCTGCTTTTCGCTGCAGTTGAGATCGCCTGCATAACGAGCCGTGCCATAGAGGTTGCCGGCCGAGTCGCGGACCAGTCCGTTCGGCTGCGTTCCGTCCGCACCGCCTGTGAATGAATAGAGGGTCGTGAGGGTCTGGGCTTGTGCCGGAAGGCAAACTGCGGCAAACGCAAGCGAGATGGCTAGCGCGAGCTTGCAAGTCGAAAGGTGAGTTTGTGGTGTCGATTTCGGCGTCATGGTTTTGCGTCCTTTCGAACCGGGCGGGGAGGAGGCGTTCACGCGCAGCGTGTCAGCCTGCGAAGCTGGCATTGTCCTCTCTGTGAGAATAGCTGTCAAGATGCAGAATCTTGCATAAGCCTCGGCGTGAATTCGGCTCACGGTGGTCGAGCCGATGGCCGAGCTAAAGATCGATCATCAAAATCGCTGCGATTGAATTTACAATCGTTCTCCTGTGACCATAACCGTCCGATCATTCGCGAAGATTAATCTTGGGCTGCGCATCGGCGCTCGCCGCGAGGATGGTTTTCATGAACTGCTGACGGTGTACCAGATGATTGCATTGCACGACATGATCAGGGTGAGAGTGGGGCGCGGGAGTGGGATCGAGATTCAGTGCTCCGACGCGAGGGTGCCCAAGGACGCTTCGAACACCTGCTATCGCATTGTCGAAAAAACGATGCGGGGTCTGCGCGCAAACGGCCGAGTTACGATCGAGATTGAGAAACGATTACCGGTGCAAGGCGGGCTGGGTGGAGCGTCGGCGAATGCTGTAGCTGCGATGTTGGGACTGGAACGAGCCTTGAAGAAAAGTTTGGCCGCCGAAGACCGGTTGCGGATTGCTGCGGAAGTAGGTTCCGACGTGCCGCTGTTTCTGGTCGGCGGTACGGTGCTGGGCGCGGGGCGCGGGGAGCAGGTGTATCCGCTGGAGGATTTGCCGGCAACGGCGTGCGTGGTTGTAACTCCGGAGGTTGGGGTTTCGACTCCGAATGCTTTTGGCGAGTGGGATCGAAGAACGGGAGGCGCGGGAGCAGCGCTCGCGAAAAGCGGAGCGGCAAAATTGACGGTGGCAGGGGCTTCCGATAGAATGGTTGAGCTTGGCCGAGAGCTGTCGGCGTGGCTGAGCGAAAGTTACTCCGGTGCTCCTCGTCAGAAGTTCAGGAGGGGCCGGGCCGAGAATCCGCTTCTCGAGCTTGTCCGGGCCGGGATCAAGAACGACTTCGAAGAGGTCGTCTTTCCTGAGTATCCCGAGCTGAGTGAAGGTAAGAGTGCGCTGGAGCGCGCGGGCGCGAAGTATGCGTCGCTGTCGGGCTCCGGGTCGGCGCTGTACGGACTGTTCGCCTCGAATGAGGCTGCGCGTGCCGCGGCGGAACGCTTGCGGAAGCAGGGTTGGGCGGCGCAGGCGACGGTTACGTTGACGCGGCGGGAATACTGGAAAAGGATTTTCGATTAGCGGTTGGTCCGGCGAGTTTTTTGATTGTTGATTTCTGATTGTTGATTGACAATAGAGTTGGTTGAGGCGCGGGCTTCGATCAACAATCAACAATCCAAAATCAACAACAGTTTACTGGGCCGTCGACTAATGGTAGGTCAAGTGCCTTTGGAGCACTTTGTCTAGGTTCGAATCCTAGCGGCCCAGCCAAGACAAAGCTGTCAGCCTTCAGCTATCAGCTCTCAGCGTGCGCATGAGAGCCGTTGGCGGGTGGATTCAGGCTGACGGCTGAAAACTGACAGCTGAGAGCTAACTATGGCTACTTTGGCGACGCCGACCGAGAAGGTAGAGAAGGCCGAGAAACAAGTTCCACCCATGCCTGATGAAAAGGCAGATCGCAAGCAGCGACCGCGGGTGGATGAGAAGTTCAAGATTTTCAGCGGGACGGCGAATGAGCCGCTAGCGGATGAGGTCTGCGCGTTTCTCGGGATGCAGCGCGGGCAGGCGCAGGTGATCCGCTTTGCCGACGGCGAGGCATACGTTCAGATTCAGGAGAATGTCCGCGGTTGCGACGTGTTCGTGATGCAGCCGACTTGCCGGGCGGCTCATAAGGACGGCGGCAGAATCACGAGCGTGGATGAGCACCTGATGGAGTTGTTGCTGATGATCGATGCGCTGAAGCGCGCGTCGGCACGGCGCATCACGGCGGTGATGCCCTATTTTGGATATGCGAGGCAGGACCGGAAGGATAAGCCGCGCAGTCCGATTTCATCGAAGCTGGTTGCGGATTTGCTTACGACTGCGGGAGCGCACCGCGCTCTGATTGTTGATTTGCATACGCCGCAGTTGCAGGGATTTTTCAATATTCCAGTGGATCATTTATTTGCTTCACCGGTGCTGGTGGATCACTTCAGGAAGCTGAACCTGCCGAATCTTACGGTGGTTTCTCCGGATGCGGGCGGCGTGGAGCGGGCGCGGTTTTTCGCGAAGAAGGTGGATGCGGCGCTGGCGATCGTCGACAAGCGGCGCGTGGAAGTGAAC
>JBEKJF010000144.1:0-10924 GCA_050011375.1 Candidatus Sulfotelmatobacter sp. | reverse complement strand
CCCACGGTAAAGGCCGTCGAAACCGTCGACGCTTGCCTCGGCCGCATCGAAGCCGCGGTTCGCGCCAAAGGCGGAGCTATGCTCATCACCGCCGATCACGGCAACGCCGAGATGATGATTGATCCGGCGACCGGAGGTCCGCACACGGCTCACACCACAAATCCTGTTCCATTTATCGTTGTCGCGGAAGATGCGAAGCAATACACACTGAAGCCCAACGGCTCGCTGCGGGATATTTCTCCGACGATGCTGGCTATGCTCGGAGTCGATGAACCGAAAGAGATGACCGGGAATGATCTGCGCGCTTTCAAAACTCGATGAAACGCGCGCGACGGTTAAAGCCATCCCGCTGCCTGACGCGCTCAGGACGCCTTAGTATTTTTCCATGCAGGCTCGGCGGCGACCGGCTGGAGCCGAAATTTCTTCACCGCAAGAATGCCAAGCACGACAAAAAGCGCCATGACGATGAGTTGAACAACCAGGAACGGCGGCTCTTTTCCCGTCGGAGCCAATTCGTGCACAGCCGGCACTTTCAGGAAAATCTGCGCCACCAAAACGAAGACGTTCAGATACAGTGCGATGACGGCGCTTACCACGTAAACCGAGCGCCAGAGTCCGTTCATGTCCTTCACGTAGCGGGCCAGGATCGCGACCGCCAGCACTAACAGTGAAGTCACGCCGACAATGTGCGACGGCAAAACGTGCTCGAAGGGAAAGAGGAATCCAGTCACGCTGGTCAAGACGGTCGTCGCCAGAAAGATCGCAGTCGCGCCATCGAAGCGCTTTCGAAGAAACATTCCGAACAGGACGAACAAGCCTGAACCAATTCCCGCCACGCTGATCAACACGTGGACAAGGGTGAACGTAGCCGTCGACATGCCTAAGATCATGGTGCCGTCCTATCAGAGGAAGAATGTTACGTCCGTCGCATGGAAACCGCAAGACCGGTCCGCGAGGGTAACGTGCAAAGATTCAGGGCTCCGAGGAATCGCTCTCTGGTTCGGAGCGAACTGGTTCTGAGCGAGTTGGTTCCGCGAGAACTGGTTCTGAGCGAGCTTTGGGCTTCGTGCTACAGTTCTCTCGCGGGTGATTGTATCGACTGAATTCCATGGAACCTCGACTCATTCTTATTCATCTGTTGCTTAAGCTGGGCGTCGCTGCCGCTGTGTCCGCCAGTTTAGTGCGCTCCAAGGAATTCAAGGCGCTGTTGTTTCGCGAAGAGCGTTCGTTCCGGCAAAAGGTTTATCTCGTGCTGTGCATGGCGCTGCCGATCATGGTCGGCGTCTGGATTCGTATTTCCGTTCCGAGTTTCCTTGCGGGCGATCTGAGTTTTGAGACCGCTCTTCTGCTGGGCGTGATTGGTGGGCGCTGGGCCGGTTCGCTCGGCGGTGTGCTGATGGGCTTGCCGGCCCTGCTGCATGGCGAATGGGCGGCGCTGCCGTTCGACGTGCTCTGTGGTTTCATTGCCGGGCAGTTGCGCACCATGGCGCTCGATAAAGACGACATCTGGTCGTTTTCCCCGTTCATCGATCAAAGCATTTTTCGCCTGATCCGGCGCAATCTGCCCACGCCGCGACTGTTCGACTGGCAGATCATGTTTTTTACCACGGTCGTCGGACTGAGATTCGTGCAGACGGAACTCTCACGCTACTTTCCGCATTCCATCTTCAGCATGGAGAGTCCCAATAACTGGTGGGTTTGGGGCGCGATCTACGCCACCTCCGTGACCGCCATCGGAATCGAACTCAAGATCTTCAACGGCGTACGCATTCAGATCAAACTGGAAGAGCAGGAGCGGTTGCTGCTGCACGCGCGCATGGAAGCGCTGCAGAACCAGATCAATCCTCATTTTCTTTTCAACACGCTGAATTCAATTTCTTCTCTTGTGCGCTTCGATCCGGATAGAGCCCGCGATGTAATTTCCAAGCTGGCCACAATTCTCAGGCGCTTGCTCAACAGCACGGACTCTTTCGTCCCGCTGCGCGACGAAGTGGAATTCATCGACAACTATCTCGATATTGAAGTCGTGCGCTTCGGTCCCGATAAACTTCGGGTCGTCAAAGAACTGGAGCCGGCGTCGCTCGACGTCATGGTTCCCAGCATGCTTTTGCAGCCGCTGGTAGAGAACTCGATCAAGCATGGGCTTTCTTCCATGGTCGAAGGCGGAAGTATTTACCTGCGCAGCCGCTTGTCAGACACAGGCCTGGTGATTGAAGTGGAGGACGATGGCGTGGGCATGGCGGCCACGCAGCTTGTGGAATCGCGAGGCGCCGGCATTGGCATGGCCAACATTTCTGAGCGGCTGCAGGTGCTCTACGGAGACACGGCGCGCATGACCATCGACAGCCACGAAGGGAAGGGAACTCTGGTGCGCATCCGCTTGCCGCTGTTGCAGGCGATGGGAGCGATTCCCGAGGGTTTTTACGAAGAGCGCTCGACCACGCGCCGGTAAAACGCTTCGTACTGTGGAACGATCTTGCTGGAGCAGAAGCCGGCTTGTGCGGCAGCACGCGCCGCTTTGCCCATGGCTCGCAGCCGGCTTTCATCGTTCAAGAGATCGATGGCGTAGCGAGCCATGGTGTCGACATCGCCCACGTCGGCCAGATATCCGCTGACGCCGTGTTCAATCACTTCCGCAACGCCACCGGTACGCGTGGCAATTGGGACGACTTCACAAGCCATGCCTTCGAGCGCCGCCAGGCCGAAGGATTCCAGTTCGCTCGGCATCAACAGAACGTCGGCGATTCCGAGCTTATCCTGCACCTGGTCTTGCTTGCCCAGAAAAAGAACATCCTCATGGATTCCTTTTTTCACGGCCAGCCATTCCGCCACCGAGCGGTCGGGGCCATCGCCAATGAGCAGCAGTCTCGACGGAACTTGTTTGCGCACGCGGTCAAAGATCTCGATGACATCCGTAAGCCGCTTCACCGGACGAAAATTCGAAAGGTGAACCAGCAGCCGTTCTTCCTTCGGCGCATACTCGAGGCGAAGTTCCGCGGAATTCTTGGGCCTGCAGTACACGTCACAATTGACCGAGTTGTAGATGACTTGGATTTCATTGCTCACATCGAAGACCCGCAGGGTGCGGTCGCGCAGGTAATTGGAGACGGCTGTCACACCGTCACTCTGATTGATGGAGTAGCGCGTGATCGGCAGATAGGAACGATCAAGCCCCACCAGCGTGATATCGGTTCCGTGCAGCGTAGTCACGAAAGGCAGGCGGCGGCCGCGCGGGCCATCGGCCAACATCTGGCGCGCCAGCAGCGCGCTCACGGAGTGTGGAATCGCGTAGTGCACGTGCAGCAAGTCGAGATCGTATAACTGAGCGACCTCCGCCATGCGCGTGGCCAACGCCAGATCGTACGGCGGATAGTCGAAAAGCGGATAGCGCGATACTTCGACTTCGTGGTAGTGAATGTTGGGTTCCTGTCCGCGCAGCCGGATGGGTTGGGCGTAAGAGATGAAATGAATCTCGTGCCCGCGCTGAGCCAGTTCCAGGCCGAGTTCCGTAGCCACCACGCCGCTGCCGCCGTAAGTGGGATAACAAGTAATCCCAATCTTCATTCCGCTATGGTCCGCCTTTTCTGGTCGAACTGTGTGGTTCTGTAATTCGATGGCTGGAAACAATAGACGATGCAGATTGTACAGGGATAGCGTCTTCAGGAATGGAAAAGCGGATTGAAACGCCCGATTTACTCGGATTCTTTTTGCGCTTGCTTGATCAGGCCGGGGTCCAGATTGTCCAGATGGGCTTGGAAGTGGTTCTTGGTGTGCTCCGGCAGACCGGTGAATTCGATGCCCATGCCGACGCCGGGATCGCGCGTGCGAACGGTGGCGGAGGAGCTAATGTGTTCCTGGTCAATCCAGATATCCACTCGCAGCACGGTGGAAATAGGCAATGGCATTGCAGTTTCGACGTAACAACCGTTGCCGCTGATGTCGGTTGCGTTTACGCGCATCGGAGTATTCACGCGTTCATCGCGGAATTCCAGAGGGAATGAAATCTTGTAACGTTGAAAACGCCGGCGATTGTCAGCAGCAGGAACCGGCAGGTTCGACCGGATTTCTACCGGCAGCTCGGAAATCCACGGACATTCCTGATCCGCTACCAGCTGAACTCCCGTCTGAATTTTCTTTATTCCTCCGGCCTCCATCACCCAGATCACTTTGCAGCGCGCTTTCTTGGTTTGAAACTGAACGCCAATCACGTCGCCCACTTTTAGCTGGTGGTCAAGACCGGAAATGCAGGCTCCAGTGACGCTGACATTCTGGGCCACGGCGTTCTGATTGAAGGGATGGTCGTTCGCCCCCATTCCCCACACACGTATGCGCAGGTCCAAAGTCGTACGCGGGGCCGCCCCAAAGGCAGACATAATAAAAGGCCTCCCAGCTTGAACATTCTGAGGTGGATCTAATAAATGATAACCCCGCGGACGGACTTGCCTAAGGTTACTAAGGTTTACGCAGACGAGTCGTCCGTTCGCGCTGAAAAAACTAAGTGCCGCGGACGACGGGAAGAAGATCGCGGTACGAAATCAAGTCAATTCCTTGCTGAGACAGCAACTGGCGGCCTTCAGGCATAGTCAGAACTTGCAACTCGGTTTCTCGCGATTCGCGCAGGCGGGTGTTGGCTGACTTGAGATCGTCGTCGTTATATCCCGGATGGCAGACGAATTCCCACGTGCCTTCAGGAATGATTGCGGCTATTGCGCGGAAGAGTTTTTCGTCGAGTACGCCGGTGACGACGACGCCGAGCGTGCCGTCGGGAGTTACAAAGTCCTCTCGCTTCACCGAGGCGTGGAACCTGGAGGCGAGCGTACGGAGGATTCGTACCTCGGCATAGCGCGTCCAGAGAGTGGGGCGGACCAAAAGGTCACTGGATTTCAGCGGCTTGCGCGGGCCGAACGGATTGCGAATCGCGCGCACGCCGCAGGCTCGGGCGGCGCGCAGCACAGGCCGCAATATCGCGGGAAACAAGTGCGTGTGTTTGTGGGTATCGACGTGAGAGACGTTGATGCCGGCGGTCTGGAGCTTGCGAATCTGCGCACTCGCTTCAGCTTCAATCTCGGCGGGATCGAGGCGGCCAGTCAGAGCGCGGGCTGCGAAAGATTTTAAACCATCGCGGAAGCGGGCACCGTTGGAATGAGCAGACGTAATGGAAGGCAATCGCTTCGCGTCAAGAACCGGCTCGCCGTCGATCAGCACGACGTGACAGCCCACGCTGAGGCGAGGCATCGTTTTCGCCAGACGGACGGCATCTTCGAAGGCGGGTCCGTTGGCCATCAGCGTGGAGGAAGATACGATTCCGCGCGTGTGAGCTTCAACAATGGCGCGATTTATGCCTGTGGTGAAGCCAAAGTCATCGGCATTGACAATTAGGCGGCGCAAGCGTCAGTCTAGCAGGATGGGTTTGCGGATGGAGACGGATTGTTCTTGTTCGATGTGATGCGAAGTCGGTGCGGAATATTCAAGCCGAGTGGAGGCGGGACGCCTCCACGACAGCCGCCGGGACGGCGGCGCTACTCGAGACGCTCACGTGCCACTGCGTGCTGCGACTTACTTCTTTGCGGCTGAGTTTTTATCGTTGGCCAAATCGACTACGACTGCCACATCAAACTTTGAGTAGTACTTCTTGACGTCCGCTGCCCCGTACTTCTGGCGAAATTTCTCTGCCACTGACGAAACTGCTTTGGGATCGCTGACGAGCGTGGCCTGGAATTCCTCCGCTGCGCTTCTGGCTGAGATCTGCATCCAGGGATTACGCATCAGATTTTCGTACCACTGAGTTTCGGAGCCCTGCACCGGCAACAAGTACAACTTGTCTTGATCGAGCACGAACCATACCGGTCGGGTCGTGACCTTCCCCGACTTCCGTCCGATCACGCTGACATGAACCTCGCGATCGCGCTGCAGCAGAGTCTTCAATTTATCTTTTTCTTTCGGCATGCTGCCTCCCGGGATTTTCAGTTTCCCGCGCACATAATCATACCCTTGGCTGCGAGCAACGGCGCATCGCGACAGATGCGGCGTGTATGGTTTGAACATCTCAATATCACATCTCGGCGGCTGTCGCGGTACGCTTCGCCGTGCTCCGACCTTGCCGGCGAGACGCCGGCGCTACATGTTATTCTGCTTGAAGTTACAGGTGGGGCGGTTAGCTCAGCTGGTTAGAGCGCCTGCCTTACAAGCAGGAGGTCGCAGGTTCGAGTCCTGCACTGCCCACCAATTCTTCCGAATCAAGGATTTGCGACGTTCGCAAACCGCCGCTCTAGCCCCTAGCAATTTACTCACCGTGGGATCGGGGTGAGACCGTTCTTACGAATTTTATCTATGCTTAACACCCTGTACCAGGATTTTCCTTCGCGCCAGTTGGGCTCGACCTCCGTCCAGAATTCCTCATAACCCTTCTTTGTTGCAACCAGGAATTGGTCATAAGACCGGCTGGTGATTGCCGGCTGCTTATCGTCGAATGGCTGATCATCAGGCCGCGGACCGCTGCCCAGCATGGTTGTCTCCAGGAATGCCAACTGGTCGCGCCGCGAATGGCTAATGCCTTTAGTCTTGTCATCGAGGTAATAGCCAACAAACATGTGTCCCGGTTTCATGACCAGGACGGGGGAAATGCCAATTTTGTAGAGGACCGACGCAAACAGGACAGAACCATCTACACAGTTGGCTTCGCCCCTGCCCGCGCTCTGATAGGCGAAGCGGACACTTTGGCTCTGGATGCTGTCAGATAAAGCTGAAGGACGCGTTATGCTGGAATACCTGACATCGCGGTGCTGGAGAGCGTTCCAGATTGCGAAGACCTGCATTCGCACAGCTTCCTTCGATGCGCGACCTGAATTGTAGCCATAAAATTGTGAAACCCCGTGCCACTTCAATGCTTCGTGCAAGAGTTGATCGACGATCGGACTGTTCTCGTTGACGAAGGCGGCAAACAAATGGGAATAGTCGTGGAGATTGCCTTTGGAGTCGACCGATCTGGTGGGCACGTCATTGACTGCCCGAATCTGAAGGTGCAGCGTTTTCTGGCCCAGGTCCACACCATTCGCTTTCACGCTGATCACCACCGTGGTGGGAAACGCCTCGTCGTTGAAGGTGAGCTTATGCGTGTCCCATCGTGGTGTGGGCGCGATCCAGTATTGTCTGTCCGCGGTATTCAGTACGGCATCACACGAGCTAACGGCTAAGAAAAAGCCATCTACCATAACCTCGATATGCACGCGTGTATTAGGGGATGAAGACTTCACGCGAACGCGGAATGTGCCGTGCGGGTCACAGAGGATTCCGCTCGCTCCTGGCTTTGGCGGGACGGCAGCGGTTGAAAGAATCACGGAAGGGAAGACTTGATCAGGAATCACCGGATCCCAAGTCACCACGGGCTTGGACGTGGCTTGAGCCGATTGCTGCGCTATCACTCCGGCCAAAATTGCGATGAGGATGGTTCCCCGGTTCATGACTGCTCGTTTCCCTTTGCTAAGAATCAGAGTGATTTTCCCTCTTCTTTGCCCTTGCTCCAAATACGCGCAAGTCGAATCTAAACTGCGGATGCTGTCCGAGACAAACCCGACGCTCGCTGGTTGGTGTCAGTTTAGGTACGGCCACGCGGCTATGAAAAAATCACTCAGATTTGAAGCCGACCTTTTCCATGGCCGCTGCTGCTTCCGGATTCTTCATGAAGGTTTCCCACACAAATCCGGAGCGATAGTTCTCGGCCATCAGCATGGTAATGCCAAGGTCGATGCCGAGCACATCCGGGTTGTACCATCCTTCGATCGGATTGAATGCATCTGTAAAACCGTAAGGCGTCCAAGCCAGTGGATAGCGGCTGCGGATGGTGCGCAATACTCGGATGCAATCTTCAAACGCGAAAGGCAAAGAACCGCCCGTGGCGCAGGGAACAATGGAGCCATCGATCATCCCATGCGCCGGAGGCCCTCCCCAGGCAGTGTAGCCATGGGTGGAATCGGACGCTGTGATACCCCAGAGGTCTTCGCTGTAATCTGGAAGACCTCCCTTCAAGCTCAGGCAGAATATTTTATGGGCCTTGGTGGCTTTGATGGAGTTCTCAAAATAATTCGCATAGTCGTCGCGCTTGTCGCGGAAATCAAACCACGCATGAGAATACTGATGGGTGAAGATCGGATCATTCCCGGAGATGTATTCGACGCCCATGTAGTTGATCTTCGGCCGCGCCCAAGCCCGCCAGCTTTCCGGTGAGACTGGATGAGTAGGCGATCCAATGGCGAGCAGGTAGAGCATCATCAGTTCGCAGTAACGATTCCAGCGCGACTTCAGGAAGCCGGTTTCCGGCAGCCATCCCATGGAAAATGTTGTGCCGCCATTCAGCATCCAGGGCCAATCGACGCGCTCATAAATCTTGGTGGCTAGCTCCTTGATTTCCGGGTCGGCGAAGTACTGGCGCGCGGTGAGCACTCCGCATAAGAGGATGGTGCTGTCGATTGACGAGAGTTCACATTTGTGCAATCGTTGCCCGGTTTCCATGTGGACAAAGTGGTAAAAAAAACCATGTTCATGAGGCAGTTGGTTGTGGATGAATCGGAGAGTGCGGCGTGTCCGATTTACAATCTCACGCGGCTTCGCGAAACCTCGTTGATCGGCGATGCAGAGCGCGGTCAGGCCGAACCCCGTTGCCGCGATGCTCGATAGGACGCGCCGATCTTGGCGGCTGGTTTGGGCGCGGTCTTTCACCTGGCCGGTTACGGAGCTGGCCTCGTGCCAGAAAAATTGAAACGAGGCCTCTTGGATTTCTTCGAGAAGTTCCTCGTTGGTGCCCTCATACGGAACTTGCGCACTGTGGCGAGCGGCGAATGCGCGGCCCGGAATGGTCGCGAGAGCGGCGGCAGCGAATCCTCCGCCGCAGACTTGCAAAGCTTGTCTTCTACTAAGCGGCCGCTGGCCAGTCACGTGCCGCAGTCTCCAGTTCTAATTCGATAAGGATCTACTTCACTTCTACGTCAATTCGTTGCTACTTCCCAATTACTTCAGTTCGATGACCGCCAGCCCCTGTGCGGGTAGAGTGAGGGTTAACGTTCCATTCTTCAGGGCGCGCTTCTCGGGGGCGGGAAGTGCTGCGGCGTGGCGTAGTTCCTCAATCTGTTTTGGCGTGGGATAGCGCGGCGATCCCATCTTTTCATAAAGTGGACGCACGTCCCCGTGATCGCCGTCCACGCGCGAAATCATGGCTTGCCTGGCTTTCGCGCCTTTGAATTCCAGGGTGACGGTTTTGCCGCTTCCTGCCGGACCTTCTTTCGAATTCGGCGGCGCATAATTCCAGACTGCGAGCACCAGAGTGCCATCTTTTCTTTTCGTGAGCAGAGCGGAATCGGAATCGACGGCGATTCGTTGATCGCCAAGTTGATGCAGCATCTGAAAAGCGGCAAAGGCTGGCTTCGGGATGTCGTCCACCGCGATCAGTCCGAATCCACCATAGAACGGCGTTTTCACCACGCCCTGTTCTTCGAATACGTCGGAGAACGTCCAGTACGACATCATGTCGACCAAGCCGTCGCATTGGCGGATAGTGTCCGCCATCCACGGCCCCATGTAAGTTGAGTCTGTGACGTCCGGTTCATTCATGTAGCTGGCGTTGAATTCAGTCCACATCAAGGGCAATTGCGGCATCGTCGACGCCTTGATCTGGTCGTGGACTTTTCGCACCGCGCGGCAAACCATTTGATTGCGCGGGATTTCTTCATGCGTGCCGAACACATCTTCGGCTTTGTCGTTGCCGTAGACGTGGGAAGAAACGAAATCCACGGGCACTTGACCCTTGGCGCAGTGCGCGATGAAGGCATCGGCCCATCCCGCCTGTGCTGTCGAGGGACCGCCTACGCGCAAGTGCGTGTCTACGGCTTTCAGCGCTTTCGCGGTGTGGTCGTATAGCTCCCAATAAGTCGACTGCTTAGGATCGCCGCCCCAGAAATCCAGGTTGGGCTCGTTCCAAACCTCGAAATACCACTTGCCGACTTCGTCAATCCCGTAACGTTCGATGATGTGTCTCGCGAATTGCGTGATCAGAGCGTCCCATTTATTCCAGTCTTTCGGTGGCGAAATATTCGGCTTGTACCAAAAAGCATGGGGCATGTTACGGGCTGCCAAAGCATTCGGCATGAAACTGAGTTCCACGAATGGCTTTGCCCCGTCGGCGAGCAGACCGTCGTAAATCTGGTCCACGTAGGAAAAATTGTAGACCGGCTGGCCGTTAGCATCCTCGCTATACACGCCAACCTCATCATGGAAGATGCCATGGAAGCGAACGTAGCGGAAATCCGTGGCTTGTCTTACCTCGCGAAGATCCTTGCGGTAATTGTCGCGAAGAGCGAGAACCGCGCGTCCGGAGCCGAACATCTGCTCCCAAAAGTGCGGGAACGGCGTCGCGGGTGCGTTGGCATCGATCGCAACCTGCTGCGCGGTAGATTGCGAATGAGAGGACTGCGAATCAGCCGATCCGCCGAGGATCACGAATAACAGACTGGAAATCAGCGCCTTAGAAAAACGAGATCGATGCACGACAAACCTCCTGAAATTCACGAAAGGTAAATCTCGATAGCATTTAAGGCTGCGCCTTCAGAACCGGGCAGTGGTGATCTGCTTTTGCAGTGCTCTGCCTGATGATGAACTCGGGTTCAACCACGATTTCTTTCGCCCCCCACTTTGCAGAGGGCTGCCCGACACCCCGCAACACGACTTCGGCGGCGATGCGTCCCATCTTGCGCAGCGGTTGTTTGACTGTGGTCAGCTCCGCGAGTGCGGCGCTCTGTATATCGTCAAATCCGACGACCGAGACATCTTCGGGGATGCGCAGATTCGAGTGCCGCAAGACCCGCATGGCTCCCAGCGCGGAGATATCGTTAAAAGCGAAAATTGCGGTAAAAGGCTCTTTGGCGTGGAGCAACTT
>JBEKJF010000143.1:0-10981 GCA_050011375.1 Candidatus Sulfotelmatobacter sp. | reverse complement strand
GTAGAAATTCACGCCGTCGGAAACTAACCCACCTAGCGGTCCACCGCCGTTGTTCGTGTTGAACGTGAGAATCACGGTTTCAGTCCATAGCCCGCTGCTTCCGGGCGTCAACCCGAACACCGTGCCCTGGCCGTAATACCCTCCGCTAGCGGTCGTTCCGTACAGGCCGCCCCCGTCACCAAATATCACGCCGGCGTAAGGCGAAGCTCCATCGTTCCCACCAGCAAAGCTATAAAGCACACTCTCGCTCCACCCGCTCCCCGATGGACTCAACTCAAATACGGTTCCGAAACCCAACGTCCCCCCGCCCACTGTCGTGCCATACAGGTTCCCTGCCGAATCGAAGATCACTCCTGCGTAGAACGGATTCGCCCCGTCCACCCCGCCTGTAAAGCTGTACAGAACCGTCTCAGTCCAACTGCTTCCCGCGCCACGGCTCAACTCAAACACTTCTCCCGCGCCATGAGCACCTCCGACAAAAGTCGTTCCGTACAGATTGCCCGCCGCATCCATTACCAGGTTGGATAACGGATTTCCGCCATCGCTATATCCCGTAAAGTTGTAAAGCGTTAATCCGGTTTGCGCTCCTGCAGTCGCCGCCCACAACAGATTCATTGCCAGCACGAGCACAAGGCAGGGAAACAGTTTCTTTATTCTCACGGTGTGTTCACTCCTGAAGGAAATTGCGGTGGGAAGGTAACGGGGGGCCCGCTAAACTGCAACAGCACATTATCACGATCACGCGAGAATAGGACCACCACGAACATGGGGTCACCGCAAACTACTAGTCTCTGGATGAGGCTGCTTGCGCCACCCAATAAAAAAAGGCGCCGGGATTTTTCCGGCGCCACATAAATCTCGCGAGATGCGGGTCAGGCGAGGGTTTTACCTACCAGGTAAACTTATTACGTAAACTTACTTGCTCTCCGCGATCGGGCTTGCGCCCACATCGCGACGGCCATTCACCGCTGTGCGCGCCGCGCGAGCAGCAGGCATGTTAGCCGCAGCGGCTCCGTAGCGCTCCAACAGCACCGGAGCCATCGTGTTCTCCGCTTCCTTCACGAAGATCATCTGATTCTCCGAAGCCATATCTACGCGGACGAAGTCACCAAGCTTCACCTGCGCGGTAGCCACCAGATTTGCCAGCGGGAAAACCAGATGCCGCTCGATCGCCCGCTTCAAATGCCGCGCCCCATACCGCGGATCAGTTCCTTCCTTCAGGAGAAACGTCTTCGCCTCAGTCGAGCAATTGAACACAAACTGATTCGTGCCCGAAGCCATCAGCACGCGCTGCTGCACCATCCCCAGTTCGATCTCCAGAATCTGCGCCAGATGCTCGTCGCGCAAAGTCTTGAACACCACAGTCTTATCGATGCGGTTCATGAACTCCGGCGTGAATTTCCGCCGCGCCGCCTCAACCGCCGTCCGCTGAATCTTCTCGTCGAAGTTGTTGTCGACTTCCACAGCCTTCGGCGCAAACCCAAATCCGCCGTCGACCAGATCCGTCATCTCGCTGGCGCCCAGGTTCGAAGTCAGAATGATGATGCATTGCGAAAGATCCACGCGGCGATTGTCGCCCAGCGTCAGCGTAGCCTTATCCAGAATGCCAAGCAGCAGTTGCCACAACGAATCGCTGGCCTTCTCAATCTCGTCGAACAACAGAATCGAAAGCTTCAGCTTTTCCGTGAACCACTGATTCAACGCTTCCTGCGTAAGCAGCGGATGCGTCTCCCGATGTCCCAAATATCCCGGAGGCGATCCAATCAGCTTCGCAATCTCATGCGAGTGCTGAAACTCAGCGCAATCAATCTTGATGCAGGCATGCGAATCTCCGAACAAAGACTCCGCCATCGCTTCCACCACGCGAGTCTTACCCGACCCAGTCGGCCCCAGAAAAAGTAAATTTCCCACCGGACGCCCCGGCGCGTTCAAGCCCGCCAAAAACATCTGATAAATCTCGGCGACCTTTTCCACGGCCTGGTCCTGGCCCACAATGCGGCGGCGCAATGCGGATTCAAACTCTCCAGCATCGGCGCTGCGGCGGTTCGGATCGAGCACTGTAGCAAGATTCGTTCTCATAAAAGTGGCGTCTGTCCTGTCTTTTCAGGCCGTATCTTCGGCCTTTGTCCCTGCGTTTCCCGGACTCTCAGGCCTTTCGACTCCCCCGCTTCAACGTTGACAATTTCTGTCACTCGAAACCAGTTCGCCTGCCTGACCCCATGCAAGTCCGAGGTTGACTGTACTAAAGCAAGCGACTGGCCAAGGCCTGAGGATTACTGCTCCCGCCGGAAACCCTGTATCTGGCTGGATTTAGACAGCCGCCGAGCATCTTAGTCCAACTTCGGTGGAAAGGTAAGAGGGACGAAGAGAAATACTTTGCGCAGGAAAGGAAACACCAATTCCGGCGTAAGGGTTTACCCCGTGAAACCGAGCCTGCTCTGAGCGCAGTCGAAGGGTGCCCTCCGTGGTGAAAGGTGTGAGCTCTACCCTGTGACCCCCTGTGCCCTCTGTGTTAAAGATTTTGATCTTCGCCAGAAGCATCGGAAATCTAAAGGGGGATGTCCAGCGGTAACTAGTCGCGTTAATCGGCACAAGATAAATTCCAGAAAGAAAGTTTTCTGGAGGAACCTTGCGCCGCCAATCGGTTCTAACCATCACCGCACTCTCTTCCTTATTATTCGCCGCAGCCGCCATGCGCCTGAATCCACGCCTCTCTTCAGCCTTCGCCGCTCAAGCCCAAACCGCGCAACCAGCGCCCACCGCGCCGCAACTCGTCAAAGCGACCGTGCCTCCAACTCTAAAGCCGGCAAACATTTCGTCGCCAGCCCTCGCCGCAACCGAAACCTACACCGCCAAGTGCGGAGAGGCCATCCCCACCATCGCCCGCCAATATTTAAAGCGCACAACTTATCTAACCTCGACCGAACTAGCCGAAGCCATCCGCCAAACCAACGGCAATCTCTCCGCCAACATTCTGAAAGCCGGCGAGCAAATCACCATCCCCGGAATCCTCTCCGAGCCCATCACAGAAAAAACTATCCCCGTTCCCAAAGACTTCGAAGTCCGCGCCATCTACTTAACCGGAATCATGGCCGCCAGCGATCACGGCATCCGCATCATCCGCCACTGGCGCGAAGTCGGAGGCAACGCCGTAGTCTTCGACATCAAAGACAGCGACGGCAGCGTAACCATCCCCTTCGAACATCCGCTGCTCGGCAAGCATCAGGTCTACATTCACGACCTGCCCAAGTTCGTCCACTTCCTGCACTCCGAAAACATGCACGCCATCGCCCGCATCGCCATCTTCCGCGACCAGCGCATGGTAACCGAGCATCCCGAGCTAGCCGTGCACTCGAAGAAAACGGGCCAACCGTGGCGCGAAAACGGCAAGCTCGTCTGGACCGACTCCTCCAACTCCAAAGTTCAGGATTACAACATCGCGCTAGCCAAATCAGTAGCCCAATCCGGCGCCGACGAAATCCAGTTCGACTACGTCCGCTTCCCCGCCGAAGGCGACCAAAAAGACGCCACCTTCGCCTATCAGCAAGACTTATGTAGCGACGGGCGCCTCGCCCGTCCCGCCGATGCGAAGCAAGGCGGAACCGCGCAGAAGCCAGCACAAGAATCCTCCACCGCCGCTAAGACCGCGCCCTGCAACCCACAGCGTTCCGACGTAATCACCGCCTTCCTGAAAAAAGCCTACGCCGAACTCCACCCCACCGGCGTCCTCCTCTCGCTAGACGTCTTCGGAGTCATGGCCTGGCAGCGCCAGGCAGATCTCTCCCACACCGGACAAGACATCGTAGGCATGGCGAAATATTGCGACGTGCTCTCGCCCATGATCTACCCCTCGCATTTCTTCGGCATGGATAACATCGACCACCCCGGCGACGCCCCCGAACACTTCATCGGCGAATCCATGCAGCGCTTCGAACTCATCACAAAAGGCTCAGGCGTAGTAATCCGCCCCTGGCTGCAAGCCTTCCACTGGCGCACCAAAACCTATTCGTCCGAATACATAAAGGTCCAAGTGGCGACAGCCAAAGAAAAAGGCGGCATAGGATTTTTATTCTGGAACGCCGCCAATGACTACTCCAAACCCTACGAAGCCATGCCAGAAATGAAAGCCGTGAAAGACAAATATTTTCGTGGGGACGAACTCTCCACCACAACAGTAAAAGCAAGCCTGACTCCAGAGACTATCCCCACCCCAGTCTCCCCGCTCTACTAATCTGCCCTGTCATTCCGACCGGAGCCGGAGCGCTAGCGACGGCGGAGTGGAGGAACCTGCTGTTCGCCGGCAGCGCCACAACTCAAGCGTGGATGATGCTCATGTGGGGACGGGCGCCCTCGCCCGTCCATGCGGCCCAGGTGTATCGGGCCGCAGCGGTCTTGGAGGCAGGCTCGGGAAGGGCACGAATTCAAGCCCGCCCTGAGCGAAGCCGAAGGGATTCGTATCAGGGCACCGGCTTCAGCCGTGCCGCAAAGCCGGCGCAACCGTGGAAGAGCGGCGCTTCAAGCGCCGCGTAAGCAGACCGCACCCAACAACTTTTTGTCATTCCGAACCGGGCTGAAAGCCCGGTGAGAGCCTGCCCTGAGCGAAGCCGAAGGGAACCTGCTGCTCGTCGGCAGCAGATCGGACCCATCCCCACTCCGTGCCACCTCACCACCACGAAAGTGCTTGGCATTCCTCCCACACAAGAGTAAAAAGGAACCCGACTGTGAGGGGGCCACGGCTACGCCGTGGCCCCCTCGTTTTGATCGGAGAAGAAAGACGAATGACCCAAAACCCGCCGACCGCTGAGACATTGGGATCGGTTTTTGAGTACCTGTTCCAAAGCTCTGACATCTCAATGTGGACAATCTCGTGGCCGCCCGACGCATTCTGCTTCGTCGCTACCGCACTACAAAGGTCTTCAGCCTACACCGCGCTAGTTGGCACCGGAAAGCCGCGTCTGGATTTCAAGCATGCCCAAGAGGACAGAGAAGAAGCACTTGAAGCAATCGGCAGAAAATGGCGAGCCGCCGCTGGAAAGAGTAAACTTCCGCCTCCAGTGGTTCGCAAATGGCTGGAAATAGTTAGGTCAAATCGAGCCCTCCCACTCACCGCCTTAGGAAGGCGCAAACAAGTCCTGGCCGCACTGCTTAACATCCTCGCAGCAGCAGACGAGGCGTGCGCCGGCCTTGGGATTTCACTCACGAGTACCGACGACGACGAATTCACCAGAATTTCTGAGTCCCAATTGTTCCCGATGGAAAACGGCTCGACTCTCTGCAAGAGGATTCACCCTTCCAAGGCGCGAGTCTTGCCAAAGTGCCATACCGCGCAAACTGGCTTGACGATTCGATCGTTCTCGCATTTCCTAGCCCTAGTTGCGACTACTGAAATCAGTCCTCAGTGGTACAGCTTCTGCGCTGAGACTAGCGACCATGCATTGAATCTTCTGCTCGTCCCGTGGCCGAATCGTATTATTCCCAAGCAATTTCGGGCCACCGAGAGGCACAGGATGACAGACGACGTCGAGCGAGGGGCGTATGGAATGTTTACCTTCGACCCTGTAGGGCCACTGCGCTCCGATGTCATACGAAAGCTGGTCGGCGCCGCCGAAAAAACCGTAGGACGAATCGACGGAGTAGTCATCCCTGAATTGGGGCTCACGCCAAGGTCCGTCGAACAAATCAGCAAAGCGGTTGTACGCGAGGACCGTTTCTTGATTGCCGGCGTTGGACAACCTGCACAGGAAGGCACAAGCGGCGAAAACTATATACGGTTCGACGTGATGCTGCCGGGTGGAGAATACTGCGCCACGCTTAAGCAGGAAAAACACCACCGGTGGAAGCTGGATAAAAACCAGATCATGCAATACGGAATCGGTTCTATCCTAAATCCGCAGGCCAATTGGTGGGAACACATCGATGTCAAGGATCGTTGCCTAATGTTAGTTACGCTGAAGCCTTGGCTCACGGTCTGTGTCCTCATCTGCGAAGATCTAGCTCGGCCTGATCCACTGGGAGACCTGGTTCACTCTGTAGGCCCGAACCTCCTGATATGTTTGCTGATGGACGGCCCGCAGCTCTCAAGCCGTTGGCCCGGCAGATATGCGACCACATTCGCCGACGATCCTGGATGCTCGGTACTGACGCTCACTAGCGCAGGCATGGCCAACCTGAGCAGGCCCTCATCCGGAGCCTCAGCTCCATCGGGCTGCATCGCGCTCTGGAAGGATGCCCGAAGTGGAGGTGCCAAGGAAATCACCCTCCCCGCTGGAGCTGATGCCGTTGTGCTCAGTGCAGCGGTAGAGTATTGTGAAGAATGGACCGTGGATGGCAGAGGTGACGGAGGTAACGCAGGCCACCCTTACTTGGTCGGACAGCATCCTATTCGCCTGGACAAAATCTAACCCTTAGGGGAGCACATGGCTTCTAAGAAATCCACGAAGCGCCAAACTGAAAAGCGCCCCAAGAGGATCACCGGCTTGGAGGCGTCGCTTATCTCGTTCCGTGCCCGCAATGGCGCAATTTCTCCTACCGATTTTGTCGAGCTTGACAAGCACGTGTCTCCGCACGTCCGCAAGATTCTTTTCGCGCGGAAGAAGAGCAAGGCCGGGCAGAAAACCCTGGAACGGATGCGCCAAGTGGCGCGGGAGAACGTGCGTAAATTTTTCACTAGCCCAGGGCGAGCCCAAACCGCGGACCTCCCTAAATGACAGCTCTGTCCTCGCCTATCAAGTAAGTCGTTTTCGCTTACTGTTGCCCCTGCCAGCTTTTCCACAGCCCCTATGTGACATCCAACCTTGACACCCCCTGTAAACTATAAGCTGTATGCTCCCAAAAAGCCAAAATCTCCAGGAATACATATCCACCCTGGCCCCATCCCTGCAAGCTATAGCTAAGTCCCATCTTTTGAATATTTTGCATGCAAACCCTTGGTTATCAAGATTTTACGCAAATAGCCCGGACCCCCTCGCCGCCAACTCCAACCAAATCAATAATCTACAAGCTAGATCCGAAATTTTTTCTAATCCGGATTCGAAAGGTGTCAACCCTATGTCACTAAACAAGAACACACGCATCTGCACCCACATCAAGGTCAACGGAGTCCGTTGTGGCTCCCCCTCCCTTCGCGGCGAAGTCTTCTGCTACTTCCATCAGCGCATGATCCGAGGCGTCCGCACGCCACCAAAATCCCGCCTCCATCCCATGGCTCTGATCGAGGACGAGGAAGGCATCCAGGCTTCGCTCATGGAGATCATTAACGCCCTCATTCGCAATACCATCGACTTCAAACGCGCCCAGCTAATCCTGCGCGCTCTCCACATAGCCGTAAAAAATTCTCCGCGCGTCCATTTCCCCATCTACGAGAGCCAGATGATTCACGAAGTCCCCGAATATCCCGACGCTCCAGCCGTGGAAAAGCCCCCATCGCCCGTACTCCATCAGGCCGGCGCATTACAGCGAATCCCGCGTCCCAAGCCAATCAGCATCCCCAAGCCCAAGCCACCCATTCCAGCCGCCACCACCAATGTCGCGGTCCCGAAACCACCAGCCGCAGCCAAGCCCGCGCCCGCCATCCGCACCGCGGCCCGCCCGCGCTCGGCAGGATGATGATGAGGAAATCGATTGCATTCTTCCTATAGTCATAATAATATGACCATACAATGAAACAGATAGCCGCAGGTCAGTTCAAGGCGAAGTGCCTGGCGATCATGGATCAGGTGTCGAAGAGCGGAGAACCCATCCTGGTCACCAAACACGGCAAGCCCGTGGTCAAGCTCGTCCCCGCCGAGGAACGGGGTGACGACATCTTCAACTACATGGCGGGGAAGGTGAAGATCCTCGGAGATATAGTGGGTCCAATCACTCCGCCTGAGGATTGGGAGTGCAAGTGAGGGAGCGCAGGTGATTCTGCTCGATACTCACGTCCTTCTCTGGATGGCGAGCGACGACAAGCGGCTCTCGAAGAGAGCGCATGAGGTCATTCGCAAGGCCCGGCAGGACAACGGCATTGCGGTGGCGACCATCACACTGTGGGAGATCGCGTGGCTGGCGCAGAGTGGCCGAATCGCGGTCGTGGGAAGCGTGGAATCGTTTGTGCGCGAAACCGTAGCACGCGTCATTCTGAGGCCCGCGACGCCCGAGATCGCAGCCCTCGCCGTGCGCCTGCCTAAAGACTTTCCCAAAGACCCGTCAGACCGATTGATTGCCGCGACAGCAATGGTCGAGGGCATGCCGCTGGTGACGGCGGACACGCGCATCCGGCAATCCAAGGTCGTGGAGACTGTCTGGTAAAAGCGCCTCAGCTATAATGTTCTCTGACGCAGGTTGGATTTTCTCGCGCCGAAGGAGTCCGCATGGCGATTCAGAAGTCGGAAAGCATCTGGCACAATGGCAAGCTCATCCCCTGGGATGAGGCGACGATTCACGTGATGTCGCACGTGGTCCACTACGGCTCCTCGGTGTTTGAGGGGATCCGCTGCTACGCGCCGCCCTCCGGCCCCGCGATCTTTCGCGCCCACGAGCACATCGAGCGCCTGCTGAATTCCGCCAAGGTCTATCGCATCGAAGTCGACTTCACGCTCGATCAACTGGTGAAGGCCATGGTCGAAGTGGTAGGCAGCAACGGCGTCTGGCCCTGCTACGTGCGCCCGATCATTCTCCGCGGCTATGGCGAGGCGGGAGTGAATCCCTTCAACTCGCCCACCGAGGTTTACATCATTAATTATCCGTGGGGAAAGTATCTGGGCGGGGAGAACGATGGCTGCGACGCCTGCGTTTCCTCCTGGACGCGCATTGCGCCGAACACTTTGCCTGCAATGGCGAAGTCAGGCGCGAATTACATGAACTCCCAGCTCATTAAGATGGAAGCCATTGTCAACGGCTTCGCCGAGGGCATTGCGCTCGACGTAAACGGCTACGTGAGCGAAGGCTCGGGCGAGAACGTATTCATCGTGCATCACGACAAACTGATCACCGCGCCGCTCGGCAACTCCGTGCTGCCCGGCATTACGCGCGATTCAACACTGCAGATCGCACGCGATCTTGGCATTCCGATCGTCGAACAGATGATCCCGCGCGAAATGCTCTACATCGCCGATGAAGCCTTCTTCACCGGCACCGCCGCCGAGATCACTCCGATTCGCACCGTCGACAAGATCAAAGTGGGCAAAGGCGGAATCGGCCCGATCACCAAGGCGATTCAGAAAGAGTTCTACGCCGTAGTCCGCGGAGAAAAAAGCGATCGTCACGGCTGGCTGACTCCAGTGCCAGTGCAGACGAAGCAACCGGTCGGCGTATAGCCCGGTTTCGTTTTGCATCAATTCTGTATCAATCGGAGGGGCGCGCACACCGCGCCCCTCGCGGTTTCTCAGGCAAAACTATTCTGCGCTTTGGGGAACGGCCGCCGCTGCCGCGTCGAATCCGATCTTGGAATGCGTGCCGTCGCAGAACGGCTTGTTGGTGGAAGCACCGCAGCGGCAGAGAGCGATTTTTTCTCCCGCCTCAATCTTGTTGCCGCTGGCGTCGAGAAGAGTGATCTTCCCCGCAACCAGGTATGGACCTTTGGGCAGAACTTGAATGGTTGGATCTGACATGCGTTTCTCCTTTTGGTTTTAGATTAAAGCAAAACTGACTTCCCCTGCGGACTTCAATCGGGCACCCAGCTTGGATGACGGATCTTGTTTTTGGTTACAATAAATAACTACCGTCCTTTTACATGGTGGGCACTTTATAGTAACCTGGTATCTATATGAGTCCTAAGAGACGCTCTCAATCTCCGTCTCCCTGTGCCATTGGAGGGCTGCTCGAACTGCTGGCGCGGCCCTGGACGCTGCACATTCTGTGGGCTTTGAGCCACAACGGGCCCGCGCGCTTCGGCGTGCTGCGGCGGCAGGTGGATGGCATCTCTTCGCGCGTGCTGACGGAGAGATTGCGAACGCTGGAGGGTGCTGGATTTGTCTTCCGCCACTACGAGCAGACTATCCCTCCGGCTGTGACTTATGGCATTACTGATCGCATGAAGGATATTGAGAAAGTGCTGGCTCAGTTAGAAGGGCTCGGTCGGAAGTGGCATGGCGAGGGCGCGGGTGCTCGTCGTGAAAGTTCGGCGACGGCGTAGTAAACTGACGCGGCTATGCTGATCATTGGAACCAAGATCTTTTTCTGGGGGTCCGAAGCTACGGCCGAGATGATGCGCTGTGGAACTTGCGGGACCCTGGCCCACTTTATTCAGAAAACCGGAATGAGGTTTCTAACATTCTTTTTTATCATTCCGACGATTCCGCTCAGCGGGAAGATGCATGTGCTGGAGTGTCCGCAGTGCAAGACGCGCTACGCGCAGAAGTAGGCACCGTGGAGTTTCAGCAAGTGTCGTATGTCGATATCAGACTCTGAGGTTCTGATTGGAGGTATTGCTTGAGAATTAACATGTTGCGGCTATTGGCGTTCTTGCTGGTTTGTGCGGCGGCAGTTGCCTGCGTGGCACAGGATAGAGTGACCATCCTTTATGACGCGTTCGGGGAGTCGAAGGAGTTGACGAAGGATTGGGGATTTTCCGCGTTGGTGGAGCACGACGGAAAGCGAATTTTATTCGACACGGGAAATAATGCCGCGATTTTTGAACACAATGTGAAGACGCTGAGAGTCGACCTGACTAAGCTCGATTTTGTCGTGATCTCGCACCGTCACGCAGACCACGCGACGGGGTTGAGATATGTACTGAAGGTGAATCCGAACGTTACGGTTTATGTGCCCGCGGATGGCGCAAACGGATTTGGAGGAGTGCCAATTCCTAAGACTTACTTCCGGGCGGATGAGAGTTTGCCGGCGAAGATGCGGTATTTCGGGGGAACGGATCCGGAACATCTCACATCGGGCAAGCTGTATGACACGGGGAATTTTGTGCTGGTGAATGAAACAACAGAAGTATTGCCCGGAATGTTTCTTCTACGAACTGTTTCGCAGAAGAAAGGAACGCTGGAACTGC
>JBEKJF010000142.1:0-11106 GCA_050011375.1 Candidatus Sulfotelmatobacter sp. | reverse complement strand
GGAGGCATCGCGGGGCGGCAGCACCGTGGAACCTCGATCGAACATCCTTGATCGAATTATCACTACCGATGATTCGATCACTTATGTTCAACCAACGATGTTCGATCAATGATGATTCGATTAGCGATGGTTGGCAGTTAGAATCGCAGGCGCGCAATCAGGCAGGCGCGCCTACGCTCGCGCCGGCGCCGCGTTGCCTTCGCAGCTCCGCCAGAAACGCGTCGGCCGAAAGAGGATCACGCCTTCGGAAGAGAGCCAGCAGTGTGTCCTCGGCTTCCCCCGAGTCGACAATACGCGAATTCTGCTCAATCCCAGTTTCCAGGCCTTCGGGCTCGACCAGCAACTCCGGCAGCACGTCGCTATTTTCCGTCAGCACGCTCAGAAATTTTTCCAGCAACTGGCGATGTTCTTCAGTACTCTGCGTGAATTCCACTCCCATCCCTTTGTCGGGATGCATCACCCGAACCACGCCTTCCGTCTTCAGTTCGACTGCGGCTGCGCGCATGGAAAGCGTCACGCGCGTCGACACCGGAAATGGCGAACTAATCTCGAGGTAGCAACCGCCCAAACTCAAATCCAGAAGCTGGCAGCGAACCGGCGGGTCGTCCGTTTCAACCTCGGAAGAATTCCTCTCCAGCCATTCCCGCAACTGCTTCAGTACCGCAGGCGACTGATCCTGAAACCGCATTCCCACTTGCGTGCCAGTTCCTTCCCAGGCAAACTCCGCATCAACCTCCAGAACCTCAGGCGAACCTGGCAAGGTGAACGACAGCTGCCATTTGCCTTGAGGTTTGCTGCGCCGCGGCAAGCTGACGGCGAGCCCGCCCTCGCCTAAGTCTGTGGTCTGCACCTTAAACCGCGCACCCGATTCGCGGCTCGACATTTCCACGGGAATCTGGATTGGCGCTCGCGTGTTGCGCCGCCTCTCCTTCTTCATCAAGGCTCTCGCCGCCCGGAAGCTCGACTTGGCCCGCTCGGCTGTAACCGGCTTATGAAGGATGAAGTTCGCCCCAAGCTCGAAGGCTGAGCGCAAGCCTGTGCTAGCGTCCAGAATTGCCACCACCATCGCGCGCTGATTGCCCGGAGAGGAACGCACAACGCCGAGCACCTGCGCTGCGCCCTCACCGGCGCAATCCACGATGATTGCTTCAAACCGTCCTCGCGTCAGATGGCGGAGCGCAATCTCCGAACTCGCGCAGTGCTCGACGCTAATGTCTAGATCGCCCAGCGTCCGGCGCAGCACCCGCACAATCTTCTCGTCGGAGCACAGCAACAATGACTTCAAGTTCATGGTACCGCCTTCGGTCTTCCACGATTCCGGGGCGCGGAATACGCCCTACGGCAAATGTAAGCTCCTGCCAAAGGCCTATCAACAAAACACTTATGCCGGAGGTTACGGCTGTAACGCGGTTCGCCTGCGAGGAGCTAGCGACTTCCGTATCGCTGTGTGCCTTCAGGTGTGCCGCAAACCCAGAGCGGGAATCGACCCGCGCCTTCCGACGCGATCTCGCGAGCGGTCAAATGAACGCTAACATTTTGGGGTCAAAGCGGGAAGACTTGTCCCAATCTGGGTCGATAAAGGTGAAGTAACAGCAATGGATCCAGCAGCTTAGAAATCATTTACTCAAGCGACGCTCCGCAAAATAACATTGACTTTCGTCCCAATACCGCCGTAAGATGCTTAGTCTCCGGTTAGCGTTTATGATCTGTGGGATAGCGGAGCAGATTCGCTCCTGCGGCATGCGATGTTTTTGTATGAATCGCCGAAAGTATTCGGAGAATCATATAGATAGCAACGAAGTTTGAATTGAGTTCATTCCCCCTTTGTACGAAAGGCAAGTTTCATGGCAAAGCGACGCGGAAATCCGAACTGGGGCAAGCCTGAGCCGATCGGGCCGATAGTCCCTACCATTACCGAGTTTGAGCAGGTAGTGCGCGAATACAAACTCTCTCCCGACCAGTATCTCCGGTCGACCCGTCTGCGGGAGTGGGCACGCCGCAATAAGAATTCGAAGTACATCCCCGAACCTCTGCTCGAAGCCTGGGGATTCGAGATCGAATCTACGCTGTAAGCCAGCGCCGGAAAGAACCTTCAAGGGTCGCCATCCCGGCGGCCCTTTGCTTTTTCCGGACGAGTTACCTTCGCTTGGGTCGTAGCCGTGGCAGCGGCTCAATTCACCGACACCTTGGCTATCATCAAGCCACAGTTTGTGCTCGGCTGATCTCTGAAATTCACTGGCCAAGATGACAACTGACCTTAAACCAGATTCCTGGGACAGCGAGGGAAACCTTGTGGTTCCTTTGCACGGAATCCGAATTGCTATGGGTCTGTCATTACTCGCGGCCGCTGGATTTTTATGTTTTGCCTACCTTGGCGACAAACAGTGGCATGAACAAAACCCCGGTTCCGGAGCTGGCGACTTTGTAACTCCGCTGTGGATGTGGATACTGCGTATTGCTCTGCCGCTGGTGCCCTTTTTTCTTTCGGTGTTGCTGCTCTCGACCAGGAGCGAGAACTCGAAAGCCGCCGGAGCCGGCATTGCGGTCGCGCTGTTTTCATCGGGCTTACTTTTCGCCATCGCGGCCTTGTTTTCTCTCATTTTCATGCAGTTTTTCGCAGTTCCTTATATCCTGCAGGAGCTGATAGCAAGCTTCACGTTTCTCGCTTGCAGTATTTGGATTTTGGTTTCAGCCTTTCGGATTGGCAAGGCAAGCTGGGGCATATTCCTTCTGACTCTAGCGGCGACCCTGATCTGTCTCATCTGGGGAAACCACGCCCTGGACGCTGCGACGTATAAGCTGGAACACCAACAAGAACAACGGAAAGCCCAGTGATCGCTTTGTCGAACTCTAAGATTTGTCATGTTTGTCCTGCGTGCAATCACTCAAGATTTCTGGGTTACTCTAGCTAGCCAAGTCATCCAACATGCGCGGCAGGGCCATTTCCGCTCCTCGGGTCTGGAAGCCACGCTTCATCGCAGCTTTGATCCGATTCTGCGCTTCAGGCTTGCGCACACAGTCGAGGAAGAGACTCGAATCACGGCGAAAATCGTCCGCCGGCGCGAGCGCGACCGCATTGACCCGCTCCTTGATTACGGAAAGGCCAAAGGCTGGAAAGCTGGCTATGCGATGAGCTAGCGATTGGACGAAATCGCCGAGTTCGGCGGAGGGCAACGCTCGATTGATCCAGCCGTAGCGTTCCGCCAGCTGCGCGTCGTAATCCTCCGCGCCCAACAGCGCTTCGATCGCCCGGCCCCGGCCCATGAGTCGGGTAAGATGCTGGGCGGCGCCTGTGCCAGGGATCAGCCCGAACCCTGCCTCTGGTTGACCGAAAATCGCCGACTCGCGCGCAGCGAAGCGCATGTCACAAGCCAGCACAAACTCGCTGCCCACACCGCGCACGCGACCTTCGATCTGCGCAATCGTGACCAAGCGGCTTGCGCTCAGATAGCGAAATACCGTCGCAAGCGAAGGTTCGCCGGTGAGCTTTGCTGCCAGCCCGCCATACTCCGCAATCCGAGTTACATCGACATGGGAGATGAAATAGTCCGGGTCGCCACTCTTGAACACGAGCACATGGGCGGAGTCATCGGCCTCGGCCTGTTGAATGAGAGAGACCAGATCGCGGACCAATTCCGGCCCCAGAAGATTCATTGGTGGAGCGGCGATTTCCGCGAACAGAACGCCGCCTTCCTTACGCGTAGCGATCATTTCAAAACCAGCCAGCTGTGTTTCATTCTGGGGATCGATTTTGTTCAGCATATTTGTTCTCCTATATGAGGTAGGCAGCACTCGCGACAGTCTCCATTTACTCGGCGTATTACTGGGTGAAGGAAATCATTCTGGACTAAATTGGAACAGGAGGGCCTCCTACTATTTCGGAACCCTCCTGCACTCGAATCGTCAGCTATCGTGGTATTACGCGGCCTTCGCCTGAGCGGACCGCAGCGATCTGAAGCCCACGCGAATCTCTTCTGAAAGAAGCTGGGGCTGCTCAAATGCCGCGAAGTGGCCGCCTTTGTCGAGCTTGTTGTAATGCACGAGTTTGGGATACGCCTTCTCAGCCCAGCTCCGTGGAGCAGGATAGAGTTCGTCAGGGAAGACGCTCACGGCCGTCGGGACAACGACGTTTTTGACGGCGAAGAACGAAGCCCCCTTGTTCTCCCAATAGAGACGGCCGCCTGAGATCGCCGTATTCGTCAACCAGGTGAGCGTGATGTTGTCGAGGACGTCGTCTCGTGTGAGCCCTTCGGTCCCTCCGGCAAAAACACGTGCGATCATCTCGTAGCTTCGCGCGTCGTGGTCAAGGAAATAAGCCGCCAGGCCGACGGGTGAATCCGCGATTCCGTACAATGTCTGCGGTCTCAACCCCATCTGGAAGCCGTAGCCGATGCCCTTCGCATAGACGAAGCTCAGCCGCTCGTAAGCGAGCTTCTCGTCAGCCGAGAGATTTGCCGGTGCGGGGGCGCCGGAAAAGGCCAGCTTGTCGATGTCGAGTGGAATCACGTTAGGCATGTTGGTGTGAATGCCCAGCAATTCCGCTGGCGCCTGCGCGCCCATTAGCTCGGTGACGATCGCGCCCCAATCGCCGCCTTGCGCGACGAATTTCGTGTACCCGAGGCGCTTCATCAGAACGACCCAGGCGCGTGCGATGTGTGCGGGATCCCACCCGGTGGTGGTGGGTTTTCCGGAGAAGCCGTAGCCCGGCATCGACGGAATCACCACATCAAAAGCGTCCGATGCGCTCCCACCATGTGCGGTGGGATTGGTCAGCGGATCAATGATCTTCATCTGTTCGATGATTGAGCCGGGCCATCCGTGCGTAACGATGATCGGCAACGCGTTCTCATGTTTCGAACGAACGTGAATGAAATGAATGTCCAGTCCATCGACCTCGGTGATGAACTGGGGTAGGGCGCCCAGTTTTGCCTCGATCTTGCGCCAGTCGTACTCTGTCGCCCAATAGTGCGCGAGCGCCTGAGTGGTCGCGAGCTGCACGCCTTGTGTTGCATCCGTGACCGTTTCCCGTTCAGGCCAAACCGTCGCTTTGATGCGCCTGCGCAATTCGGTTAAGTCCGCGTCTGCGACGTTCACATGAAACGGACGAATCGTACTCTTGTCATCTGCCTGCGTGCTGCTTTGTTGGGTAGCACTGACTTGCGTCATGGTGTCCTCCTTTCCTGAGTAAGCGGGGATTTCTGGGTTTGAGTCATGAGCCGGCAGTTCAACGTCAGCCCCGACAACTTCAGGATGGCAGCGGATTCTATCACAGACTCGAAGATTGTTGTAAACATGCGATAGCGCTCAAAATCCCGTCCGCCGGAGTCGATGAGTGACAGGAGATTTTCGCAATAGTGAGCCAAATTCCACGCCTCGCCAAGTGTTATCCTGCTTCGGTTATGGAAACCAAGGCTTTGACTCCGATATTGAACGTGTCTGACATCGCCGCCACGGTCGCGTGGTTTGAGAAGTGGGGATGGAAGAAACTGTGGGACTGGGGAACGCCTCCGACGTTTGGCGCGGTCGGATCAGGCAAAGAGGCCTGCATCTTTCTTTGTCAGGGAGCGCAGGGCGGCCGCGGCCGCGGCGCGAACACCACCACCTTTCAGCAGGATGGAGACGAACAGGGCGACAAGGGCGTCTGGATGTCCGTCTGGGTAGACGATGTGGACGCGATGCACAAGCACTGCGTCGCCGCCGGGCTGGAGGTCACATTTCCGCCCACCGATATGCCGTGGAACGTTCGCGAAATGCACCTGCGACATCCGGATGGGCATGTGTTCCGGGTGGGGCGCGGGATTTGAGCCTGAAAAGTAGAACTGGGCTGGCCTGCCGATCCATTTTCAAGCCTGCATGATGCACGAGGTGAAGTATTTCGCCATAGCAATTCGGAAAGTCTATCGAGGCGACAAGAATTTCGAGACAGTTTGTCGCTTTTTCGACACGTTGTATGCCAGCAATCGGCTCACACTTCGACTGGAGGGCATACTGGTCATTGGATATTGAGTTTTACAGAAGATCTCGGGTCGCAAATCTCGATCCAGCGAAGAACGCCGTGGGTTTCTGAAAGCCAGCAGCGGAAACGAATGGGAACGTCTTGTTTGGCCCCGCGATTCTCCCTGTTCCTACACCAGCTCGATGCGCAAATCACGACCGACAGCATGTGCCGCGCGCGTTAGGGTTTGCAGGGTTACAGAGGCATTGCCCGGATCGAGAAGACGATCGAGCGCCGCGCGGCTTGTATTCATGCGCCGCGCCATCTCTACCTTGCTGATTTTCTCCTTCTTCATCGCTTGCTGAACTTGCCAGGCCAGAGTCTCTTTCAACGCGACCGCTCGGGTCTCTTCGAGGACGCCTTCCTCCTTCAGAAAGTCCTCCAGTGACGAGCCGATATGCTTGTTGCGCTTTTTCATTTCGTAACCTCCTTCATTCTCCGCTTGGCCAGGGCCAGGTCATCCGCAGGCGTTTTCCGCGTTTTTTTGATAAATCCGTTCAGCACGACGAGCATCTCATCGTGAAAGCACAGGATGAGCCGGGCTATCCTATGGCTCGGAAGCGACGAGCGCACTTCCCAAAGGCCACCTTGAAGGCTTCCCACCAGCGGCCTCCCAATCGGCCAGCCGAACTGCAACCGCATGAGGTCGAGCCCGATAGCGTGGCGGTCGCCCTTGTCGAGACTGCGCAGCCAGTCCAGCACCGGGGCTCCGCCCGCTTCTGTGCGATAAAACCGGACCGGCATCTCCGGGGTTTTGTTCATCGCGTCCCACGAATTCAGTATGTATCAGAAATGGTACGTTGTCCAGTAGGTTTTGTGCCGAACAGGATGTTTTAGTGAACCCCCGCGTCGCTGGTCCGTCGTCCACCTTGGTCTCCCGAAGAACAGGACGTAGCCGTCAGGGTCGCGAATCTCGGGGCCGCCTTGCGCCAATTAACCTGCGTAACTTGGTTCATGACGACTACGACACCTTGGGTGGCGTGGCCTCCGCGTGCCACTGGAATACCTCTCCCAGTGGCACGTTGAAGACCTGGGCGATACGGAACGCAGCCTCTAATGAGGGCGAGTATTTCCCCGCCTCGATGGCCGCAATCGTCTGCCGGGTGAGGCCGATGCGCTGACCGAGTTCGGCCTGCGACATTTCGCCGTTCATGAAACGCAGGGTGCGAATGCGATTAGAAATCGATCCGTGCATCATGAGGATGCCTGCAGGCGATAGCTCGCCACGACTACGCTGTAGTGAACGACTTCCGCGGCAACGATCCAGAAAATCGCAGCGTTGACGATGGTCCATCCGGTGGAACTGAAGGGCATGACGCAGCCCACCAGGATCATGCCGGCGATAAGCACATAGTAAGCGGCACTGATCGAGCGTTGCTCGATTGCCCGGTCCCGTTCGTCCAGTGGCGGGCGCTCCTCTCTGGGAGAGCCGATCCGGAGATACAGATAGCCGGCGCCCAGGATGAGCATCCTCACAATCGACACCAGGGCAAACAGGCCAAGCGGGTGTAGGTGAGGCCATGGCTCCCAGGGGCTGGGACCCCTTGCAACCAACACAAAATACGGGCCATAGGCGAAAGCCATCGCGATTAACGATAGCCAGGCGATTTTTTCTCGGTACGACATTTCAGCCTCCTCAATTCAAGGCTGAGTGTATTGGATAGCTTACATAATGTCAAGCATTCTATACATTTCGGAAACAATAACTTACATCATTACCCTCGGGCCTCGGTTTGGAATGCGGGGTCCAAGCAGTCTTGAAGAAGCATGGTTGGCTTAGGACTGAGGCACGAATTAAATGTAGGGACAGCGGCTCTCGGCCGCCCTGAGCTTCGAAGGGTCGAGCGCGGCGAGACTTGTGTCGCCGCCAATCCGCACACTTCCCTTTCGCCCGAAAAACATTTATAAGGCAGCTCTGTGCTGAACATTTTGGAAATCCCGCTCCCTGAACTGTTCGCCGTCCTGGCAGCCGTAGCCTTCGCCGCGGGATTGAACGCCTACGCCACGGTCGCGGTCCTCGGTCTGCTCGCACGTTTCGGACACGTCCCGCTCCCGCCAGCTCTGCAACTTCTGCAAACCTGGCCGATCATCGCGGCCAGCACAGTTCTCTTCGCCATAGAATTCTTCGCCGACAAAATTCCCGCTTTCGACCTCCTCTGGAGCGCGCTCCACACCTTCATCCGCGTCCCCGCCGCTGCCCTGCTAGCCTACGGAGCCACGCGCCAACTCACTCCTGCCGAGCAACTGCTGGCAGCCGCGCTGGGCGCAGCCATCGCCCTGGCCGCCCACGGAGGCAAAACCGCCCTTCGCGCCGCCGTAACCCCAAGCCCAGAGCCGTTCTCCAACATCACGCTAAGCCTGGCCGAAGACGCCCTCGCGATAGCTCTAACCTGGCTGGCCACGCGCCATCCCTACGCAGCAGCCACGATCGCACTGACCTTGGTAGCGGCAATAATCCTACTGGCCCGAGCAGTGATCCGAGCCATGCGTGCATTGTTTCGAGGAGCAGAAAAAGAACTGGAAGGAAAAACGTAGCACCCGGCATCGTGCGCGGAGCGAAGTCGAAGGTCCAGCAGGCCCCAAATGGAGTTAAGACTTAAATGATAAGTTGGCCTCACCTAACGAAGTAGGCCCCTCAAAAGGCACGAGGGGCGCCGCACGGCACTTCAACATCAGGAATGGGCAAGCGTGTCCGGGCAACAACGCGATTCACAATATCTTCCGCACAGTCGCGGTACAAGGTGTGTAAGGTGCCGCGCCAGCCAAGCAGTTCGCCCCGCGCGAACTCGGTTTCCATCCCCGCGGGATCTTTCTCGCGCTCCTCATGAAAACATTTCAGCAGGAATTCGCCCTGCTCCACCAGGCGATTGATGGTCTCCGCATTCTGCATTGCAAGGTGCAAACTCTTGCCTCCTGGGTTAGTCGATAAGTTTGGTCGATAAGTCTGGTCGATTGGGTGTCTCGTGGCATGACGCGATCAAGCGCAACAACGGCCCGAGAAGGCGGAACTATCTCCGCCTTCTCGCGCCCAACAAACGTGTCTCTTACGCTGTCACAAGTTCGTGCTGCTGCAGGGTCGACGTAATCACGTCAAAGGTGTGAACCTGCGGCGTCCCCTCGATAAATCGCGTCAGGGTCTTCAACACCTGCGGATAAGTATTGGTGTTGTAGTTGTCGGCATCTTTCTTGTTCTCCCAGATGCTGACCGCGGTAACGTCAACTCCGCCATGGCCGCAGAATGTGATCTCGTCCTTAAACCCATTCTGCTTGCGCAGCAAGGGCAGGACGTCTTTCTCAAAGGTTCTCGTGTAATCCGACAACTGATTCGCCTTCAGATGGAAAGTGACATTGCGTGCATACATAGGCAACCTCCTAGGTTGGGGGTAACTAAGGAAAGAGTACTTCAGATGGGCTGACTTAGATCAGGGAACCTGAAATGAGGAGAAGATGATAACCACCTCATCTACGACCCTAGTCTTATAGACCCCACATGTCAACCGCCGCAAAGCCCGCTCGTTCAACCCCAAATCTTTGTCATTCCGAACCGGGCCCCAGGCCACTACCTGTCATTCCGAACCGGGCCCCAAGCCCGGTGAGGAACCTGCTGTTGATTCTCGCTCGTGTGGACCGGACACTCCCTTCGGCAGGCTCAGGGCGGGCTCTGTCCGCTGCCTTTGACTTTGCTCTTGGCCTACGACTTCGTCACCTGCAACTGGACCAGCCTGCCTCAGAGTGGTATAACAGTTATACTCATGCGATTTCATTTTGACGAGCGCAAGAGTGAGCGTTTAAGAGCCAATCCAAAACGACGAATCGGATTCGAGGAAGCGCAGGAAGTATTTTCGCATCCTTAACTATCTCGATCAACGCTCGGACTGGCCCGAGCAGTATCGCGCCATCGGTTGGGTTGGAGACATTCTCTTCTCTCTCATCTTCGAGATGCGCGACGACGAGCAGGGAGAGTACTACCACCTTGTGACTCTCTGGAAAGCCACAAAACAGGAGCAGCAACTTTATGAAGAACACTCATAAGACAAGAAAGGCAGCATCCGCGGGAGCCATTGCCCGGCTTGCCGACCGAGGCCAAGACGTGTCCCGATTCTTCACGAACAAGGGCCAGATGATGAGTCCGATCCAAAGGGTGAACTTAGATCTCGCACCGGGCATGCTGGAAGAACTGGACAAAGCTGCCGAAGAAATGAACATCAGCCGTCAGGCGGTGATCAAGACTCTAATCCGCCAGGCGCTCGATCAGCAGTATCTGGCGCGTGCCCACCGCCCGCAGCAGATCCGGAAAGAATAAGCCGAGGTCCTTGCCACAAGGTAAAATGGCGCTATGAGTCCAGAAGTTTCTGACCTTCTAAGACGCGCACTCGCTCTCACGGTTGACGAGCGCGCGGCCTTGGCCAATACGCTACTCGACAGCCTCGAGCAGACGGACGAATCTGTCCAAGCCGCGTGGGACGAAGAAGTAGCCCGTCGTATGCGCGACCTGCAGGCTGGCAAGGCTGTGACCGTCCCGTGGGAACAACTGCATCAAGAGTTGTTGGCATTGAACGCCAGCGCCAATCCGCAGGCACGACAAAGCCGCCCATCAAAACCCCTGTCATCCTGAGGAAGCGGAGTCCCCGGCGAAGCCGAGGACTCCCAACGAAGGACCCCTGCAACTCGCTTGCAGCGTCGATGCCGCCAAGGTTCCCTCTCGTGTGTCACCCGTCGGCGTCGGGGGTGCCCCATTTCTCGCGTCCTTTGCGAGAAGTGGGATTCCACGACTTCCGCCTCGTGGGATTTTGACGGCGGATCTCAATCAAAACGTCGGGTGGCCGATTCAGGCCGCACCTTGGCTTGAGTGGTCCAGTCACAACGCCAGACGCATCCGGGAGAAAAGACCGGGAAGGGCACGACTTCAGTCGCGTCAAATCAGCCCAGAGTGAATGTTCTAGCAACAAACACCCGCACGCGTGCTATACTTCCCGCCTATTCTGATCTCGGGCACGCTCTCCCCCCAAGGTTGCGCTGAGAAAATGGAGGTCCCGGGCCCATGCTTCGCTTTTTGCTCGTCCAATCTTTGTCCGCTCACTTCCTGCGCCGCGCTGCACTGTGTCTCGCGC
>JBEKJF010000141.1:0-11107 GCA_050011375.1 Candidatus Sulfotelmatobacter sp. | reverse complement strand
AGCGATTCGCCGCCAACTTCTGCCGCAGCGCGCGCTAGCGGCGCTGAAGAGCTTTCAGCAGTTGATCCGGGATGCGCAAGCGATGTTAGCGGGAACCTTTACCGAGCACCTCACAGAAGAAAGCGCAGAGGCAAGTGGGACTCGGGCGTCCTCACCCGATTTTTTGGAAGCACCAGAATCTATCGATTCCATCTCTGCGAACTCCACGGATGACGACGCAGCAGCATTCGATCCTTCCGAGTTCGAAAACACAGCCTTCGATTTCGGCGGAGCGTATGGGGTGACCGACGAAGCAAGCATTGCCAGCGAAGGCGCGGCCAACAAACCGCCAACCGTATTCGAGAATGAAAGCCCGCTTGGCACTGGCGATGCGGAAACAGCAAGTCCATTTCCCGCTCCCACGGTGAGTACCGCCGACCTGCTCAAGTTCCTCATTGACCGCACCGGCTACATCAAGCTGCTCGAAGCCGAAGACACGCCTGAAGCATTCTCCCGCATCGAAAACCTGCGCGAACTGGTCAACGCCGCCGCCGATTCGCGCGACCGCGGCGAATCGCTCGACCAGTTCCTCGATCACGCCGCGCTCATCGCCGACGCCGATGACTACGACGAGCGCTCGCAGATCACGCTCATGAGCCTGCACGCCGCTAAAGGCCTGGAATTCCCCCTGGTCTTTCTCAGCGGCCTCGAAGAAGGATTGTTCCCGCACTCGCGCACCATGCTCCAACCTGACGACGTGGAAGAAGAGCGCCGTCTCTGCTATGTCGGCATGACCCGAGCCATGGATCAGCTCGTCCTCACTCGCGCCGTCTACCGCCGCAGATACGGCACAGACCAGCCCGAAGCCAGCGTCCCGTCAAGATTTCTGGAAGAAGTGCCCGCGGCTTTGATCGAAGAATTAGGCAGGCGCCGAAGCGCGGCCACAACTCGTGGAGCGGCGGACGCCCTCGTCCGCCCAGGGCGAAGCCCTGCCTACGATGGCGACACCCACTACTCCTACGAAGACGAAGACCAAAGCGCAAGCTGGAATCGCGGCACGGCTCAACCCAGCCGACAAAAGCCAACCGCCCCAGCCAAGCCCTACAACTCCATCGAAAACATCGCCGAGTTTTTCGCGAGCCGCGGCAAGAAGTTCACCGTCCCGAAAACGCCGGTGGAAGAACCAACTGGCAAGCGCGGATTTCGCCCCGGCCAGAAGGTCCGCCATCCTAAATACGGCGAGGGCACCGTCTATCAGCGAGAAGGAGAAGGCGAAGAAGCCAAACTTACGGTACAATTCCCTCGCTTCGGATTGAAGAAGCTTGTAGAAAAGTACGCGCAACTGGAGCGCGCGTAGTAGATGTTCGGAATCATTGACATTCTCGTCTTGATCCTGATCCGCAGGCGTCGCTGCACCCGCTGTGGTAGGAGCTTTTGGGCTGCACCCCCTCACAGCGGCTCCGATATAGCGGTTGGGCGTGAGCACTATATCTGTCTGTGTGGCAATAGATATGAAACTGGCAGGCGTGAATGGGCGCATCTGAGCCGCGAGCAAAGGCGAGAATATTTATGGTCTGGACTTCTCGCGATTCCAGCGGTGGTCACAGTTCTCGCGGCGATCGGGGGCTACCTCCTTCGTTGGCACGAACCGTACTGGGCGATGGCACTCCTTCTCGGATTTCTGGGCTTGTTAAGCGGCCTCATCTGCTCGGCAATCCTGCTCGCCATTAGGTCCCTTCCAGTCGTGAGTTCCGCGCTACGGACAAGACGGAATCGAACGGGAAGCGGGCACCATGGTGCCGAGCTAATCGACGGACGACAAAGCAGTGTAAGATAGCGGAGGCAAAGTCCCGCACTTCATAGCAAAGGAATCAATATCAAGGATGGCAAACACAGCAACGCTGACCAAAGAAGAACGTAAAAAATCAAAACGCGCCTCACGTAAGAAGACCAAGGCGGAAAAGCCGAAGAAACCCCGCGACTACGCCCGCGGATCGAAAAAGCGCAAGGTGAAGAAGCTGGCACGCGGCCAGTCGAAACGGTAAAGGCAGCAATTGGCAATAAGCGCTTGGCATTTAGCCGGGAAAGTTCTTAATTCTGCGATAGGAACCAGACCGGCTAAATGCTAAGTGCTAACGGCTAAAGGCTTGTTTTCAGGAGACAACTACCTCTTGTCCCAATCATCTCCGGACCCAACCGTCACCGTGCGCACTTCGACTATTCGAACCAGCGACAACCAGCTTCTCTGCTGCAAGTCCATCGACAAGCTGATCGCGGAATCCGAGGCTCCAGGGCAACGGCTGCAAAAAACTCTCGGCCCCTGGTCGCTGACGGCGCTCGGCATTGGCGCCATCATCGGCTCCGGAATTTTCATTCTCACCGGCACCGCGGCCGCTGGAGAATATTTTCAGGCGCCTTCCATCCTTCATGCGCAGGCACTCGACGTGATCATCAATCTGCTGCGCACCGGCAGCACGGCTGGAGCGCTCATGCACGGCCGTCCGCCGGCCGGACCATCGATTGCGATTTCGTTTTTCCTGGTCGCCATCGCCTGCAGTTTTGCCGGATTGTGTTACGCCGAACTGGCCTCGATGATTCCCATCGCCGGCAGCGCCTACACATATTCCTACGCAACGCTCGGCGAAATTTTCGCCTGGATCATCGGCTGGGACCTCATCCTCGAATACGTAGTTTCAAATGTCGCAGTCGCGGTTGGCTTTGCCGGTTATACAAAAGCGCAACTGGCGGTTTTCGGCATCAACTTGCCGGAAAAACTTGCGAGTCCCGTCTGGGCCGGAGGGCAGTGGACCGGCTCCTATTTCAATCTCCCCGGCTTCCTCATCGTTTTCGTTCTCACGCTGCTGCTGGTGCGCGGCGTGAAGGAGTCGGCGAAGACTAATAACGTCATGGTCGCGGTCAAGATCGGCGCCATCCTCACCTTCCTGGTCGTCGGTGGAATGCTGGTGAAGCCCGCGAACTGGGTGCCGTTCGCGCCATCTGGCTTCGCCGGAATCGTCACCGGAGGAGCCATCGTTTTCTTTACCTACATAGGCTTCGATTCAGTTTCCACCGCCGCCGAAGAGTCGCGCAATCCGCAAAAAGATTTGCCCTTCGGCATCATCATGTCGTTGGTGGTCTGCACGCTGCTCTATGTCGGAGTTGCCGTCGTCCTGCTCGGCATGATGAAGTACACGACCTTCGTCTCCGGCGAAGCCGCCGAAGCGCCCGTTGCCTACGCGATGAAGTATCTGGGTGTGCACCCGCTCTTCCGCTCGGTCATCGTAATCGGCGCGCTGACCGGCATGATCTCTTCGCTGCTCGTGTTTCAGTACGGGCAGGCTCGCATCTGGTACGCGATGTCCCGCGACGGCTTGCTGCCGAAGTTGTTCTCCGCGGTGCATCCGAGATTTAAGACGCCGTACATTTCCACTTGGATCGCCTGTTTCGCCGTAGGAATTCCTGCTGGCCTCGTGGACATTGGCGACGCCGCCGACCTGGCCAACATCGGCACGCTGTTTGCCTTCGTTCTGGTGTCGCTGGGTGTGATCATGCTGCGCCGCAGCCAGCCCGATCGCAAGCGCGCGTTCCGAGTCCCGTTTGTGCCGTGGTTTCCGCTGATTTCGATTCTTTTCTGCGGCGGCCTCATGTTCGGGCTAACTATCACTACATGGATTCGATTCGTACTATGGCTGACGGTTGGCATGGTGCTTTTTCTTTCTTGGGGCAGGTACTGGAGTGAATTCGCCAGCGAAGACTTTAAGGGACTTTTGTCCAACGAGAAGAAGCTTGAGGCTGGTATGCTTCCGCAGCAGAGGGCAATTTACAAGGCCCGGCGAAAAAGCCCCGGCGTCGCGTGGCTACTATGTTATTTCTTGGGTGCGTTCGGTGCGCACCATTACTATATGAAGAGCTGGGCTCGTGGAGTGATCTACACGGTTGTCGGCAGCGCTTACTTATTTTTGCTATGGCCGCGCTTGGTCTCGTTGTGGCAAACGGGATGGTGGCTGCTGGCAACACTTCTCGTTTTCTGCAATCCGGCGTCTCTTGCGGCGTTTGTGGAACTTTTCTGGGTTGTGAAGCGCTCGGAAGAATACAACCTACAAACGGCCCAGCGGATTTTGGCGTCATAATGCTGGAGACAAGCGTCTCCCTGGTGCTAACCTTCCTCGCAAATCTTCCCGCAAGACTCTACAATCAAGAAGTGATGTCCTCCGTGCCCGATCGGCCGCCGAGCAGTTTCCTGCGACTCCTACCAAAGGCCGAACTACATCTGCATCTCGAAGGCGCAATCGAACCGGCCACTCTGTTTGAACTTCGCCAGCGCCGCGGCGAACGAGTCACGTCGGCTGAAATCGACGCGCTCTATCGCTACCAGGATTTTCAAGAATTTCTGCTCTCTTTCAAAAACATCACCGAGCACTTGCGCACGCCAGAAGATTACGAACTCATCACCTACCGCCTGATGCAGCGCCTGAAGGAAGAAAATGTGCTGCACGCTGAGGTCTACGTCTCCGTGGGAGTCTGCCTCTGGCGCAAGCAGGATTTCGCCGCCATCTTCGAAGGTCTCGATCGCGGCCGCGCCCGAGGCGCTCGCGACTTCGGCATTTCGTTGCTTTGGATCTTCGACGCGGTGCGCCAGTTAGGAGCCGAGGCTGCGCAGAAAGTTTTCGAGCTCGCGGTCCGCTATCACGATCGCGAGGTCGTCGGCATCGGCATTGGAGGCGACGAACAGAAAGCCCCGCCCGAGCTTTTCCGCGATGCCTACGTCTGGTCCGCCGATCACGGAATGCGGCTAACCGCCCATGCGGGTGAAACCGGACCGCCTGAATCTGTCTGGGGAGCGCTCAACCTTCGCGCCGAGCGCATCGGCCACGGCCTCACCGCCTTTCACGATCCCGATTTAGTCGAAGAACTCGCCCAGCGTCAGGTCCCTGTCGAAATTTGTCTCACCAGCAACTTTCGCACCGGCCTCTGCCCCAACCTCAACGATCACCCCGTTAAAAACTATTTCGACCACGGCATAATGATCACGCTAAACACCGACGATCCGGCTATGTTCGGAACCACGCTGGCGCGTGAGTACCAGATAGCCCAGCAAACTTTCGGATTCACCGACGAGCACCTGCGCGAACTAGCCCGCAATTCGTTCGAAGCGTCGTTCCTGCCGGCAGAAAAGAAACTGGAGTTCCTGAATTTGTTCGACGCCGCCGCCGCGAGATAGTCACCAAGGGGTTTTAGGTCATGGGTCTTAGGCCTAAGACCTAAGACCTACGACCTAACACCCGAGACCAACAGGCAATCATGCCTCTCCACATCGGCATCGTCGCTTGCAGCGCGGAAGGCGCCGCGCTCTGCTACCGCACCATCTGCCTCGAGGGTGCGGAACTGCTCGGTCCGCATGCTCACCCTGAAGTCTCCATGCACGGCCACAGCTTCGCCGACTACGTGAAGTGCATCGAGGCTAACGACTGGGCAGGCGTGGCCGAACTCATGCTCTCTTCAGCGGATAAGTTAGCCAAAGCTGGCGCAGATTTTCTCATCGCTCCCGTCAACACCGTGCATCAAGCTTTCGACCTCGTCGAGCACCGTTCGCCGCGCCCCTGGCTGCACATCGCCGTCGAGGTCGCGAACGTAGCCAAGCGTCACGGCTACAAGCGCCTCGGAGTCCTCGGCACCCGCGCGCTGATGGAAGGCCCAGTCTACGCAGAAAAACTGAAAGCCGCCGGCATCGAGAATCGCATCCCGCGAGCCGAGCAGCGTGAACGCATTCACCGCATCATCTTCGACGAATTAGTGCAAGGCGTGTTCCTGCCACAAACCCAGGCCTATCTAACCGAAGTGATCCGCACAATGAAAAATGAAGGCTGTGACGCGGTAGTCTTAGGCTGCACCGAAATTCCGCTGGTGCTAACGCAAGAGCAATCCCCGCTGCCGATGCTAGACTCAACGCGCCTGCTGGCAAGAGCCGCGCTACGCAAGGCAGTAGAAGGATAAGAAAAAAGCGAACAGCGAAAAGAAGTGCCGCAGAGCTCACAAAGCGACGCGCGGGTGGTCTTAACTTAGCGTCCTTAGCGGATGTTCTTTGCGCGCTTCGCAGTTAAAAGCTTTTGCCGGAAGTGATACAAATGCCTCAGAAGCTAAAATTCCGCCAACTCTCGACTCTCTACTCCATCGTGCGCCAACCTCCAGACGCACCACTCCCAGCCTGGGCCACAACGGGCGAGTTCACCTCAATCACTCGCACCCCGGACGAGCTTTCAATCGTCTGCCCCGCCGAAAACATTCCAAAGGACGTCGATCCCGGACCGCGCTGGATCTGCCTCAAACTAGAAGGCCCGTTCCCCTTCTCGCAAACGGGAGTGCTGCTCTCGTTCATCGAGCCGCTGTCCAACAACCGCATCCCGATCCTCGCCATCTCCACCTACGACACCGACTACGTTCTGGTGCAGGAAGAGTTTGCAGGAACTGCTCTCAACGCGCTGCAAGTCGCCGGACACGAACGGCTGGTCGCGCCGTGAATCCTAGCGCAAGCTCCTAGAATTTAAGATGGGCGTTCGCACCGCAGTGCTCGCCGTTCGCCCCGCCAAATCCGCCGAATGCTGTCGCAAAGCCGACATTTATCCAGCATCCATGCTGTAATAAGAGTATTCAACCAATGCCGTCGACCATTACAACCCTGCGCCGCCGCGCCAAAGCCCTCCACCGCAACCTGCGCGGAGCATCCATGGCCGCGCGCGCCCTAGCTTCCACCGATCATCCGCTGCTCGCGCACATCATTCCAGTCCGCCGCTGCAATCTGGCCTGCACCTACTGCAACGAGTTCGACGATTTCTCGAAGCCCGTGCCCACGGAGGAAATGTTTCGCCGCATCGACAAGCTGGGCGCGCTGGGAACGGCGGTAGTCACAATTTCTGGAGGCGAGCCGCTTCTGCATCCCGATCTCGACGACGTGATCCGCCGCATCCGCTCCAATGGAATGATCGCCGGATTAATCACCAACGGTTATTTTCTGGTCCCGGAAAGAATCAAGCGCCTCAATCGCGCCGGCCTCGAGTGGCTGCAGATCTCCATCGACAACGTGAATCCCGACGAAGTTTCGAAGAAGAGTTTGAAAGTTCTCGACAAGAAGCTGCAATGGCTGGCCGAACACGCCGAGTTCCACGTGAATATAAATTCCGTAGTAGGCGGCGGCATTTCCAATCCGCAGGACGCCCTCACCATCGGCAAACGCGCCGTCGAGTTGGGTTTCAGTTCGACCATCGGAATCATTCACGATGGCAGCGGCCAGCTACAGCCGCTCGGAGGAGAGGAGCGCCGCATCTACGACGAAATGAAATCGTGGGAGAAGAGCAGCTTCACCCGCATCAACGCCTTCCAGGACAACATCGCGCAAGGCTTGCCCAATGAATGGCGATGCCGCGCGGGGGCGCGCTACCTCTACATCTGCGAAGACGGATTGGTGCACTACTGTTCACAACAGCGCGGCTACCCCGGAGTTCCGCTAGCCACCTACACCCGCGACGATATGCGCCGCGAATACCTCACCGAAAAAGGCTGCGCCCCGAATTGCACGGTCTCATGCGTCCATCAGGTCTCAGTCTTCGACAACTGGCGCGCCCCGCAACACGCTGCGGCGCCGGGTCCCGCACCCCAACCCGTACTCGTGCAAATTAAGTAGCAATTAGCCACTAGCCATTAGCCACCCGGTCATTGCTAACTGCCAATGGCTAATGGCTGGGCTTCGCCTGCGCCGTCGGCGGCACAATTCCATTCAACCGCAAATACATCGCGGCCGCTCCGTAATGATCGGACCACCCTCCCGCCAGAAAAAACACTCCCATGGCTCGCGGTCCCTGCACGCGTCCGAAGTCCACATTTTCGCCCAGCTTGGAGTCGTCGACATTGGCCAGAGCTGAGGTGCAGAAATCGAAAGAGGCGGTGGCGGCTGCGAGCAGCTTGTCTTTGGAATCAGTCTCTTTGAGTTCATCGACTTTCGGCGCGGGGATATCGGCGACCTTGGCGCACATGGCGTTATTCGATTCCGTGATGTGGACGACCAGGTGAGCGAAACTGATCTGATCGGGAGTCGGCTTGTAACTGAACTTGTCGGCGGGCATCGCGTCGATGGCCGCGAGAATGTTCTTCTGCTGGCGCGGCAGAATGATCCGCAGCACGCTAGTCACCGGATTCTTTACCGGTGCCGCAGCTTGCGGAGCAGCGGCGGAAGGTTGACTCATCTGTGCGCTCCCTGAACCAGGGATGGCACAAACGAAGACGGCGAACAAAAATGCGGCTGTCATGTGCTTCATTGGATATCTCCTGAACAACCTTATTAGACTTCGATGTCTTGCCGAGGTTAGCGGAATTCCAGCTACGACATGGAAGCGAGTCCCGCGGCGGCAAGCTTCCAGAACAAATACCATCCGGCAACCACCGCAATCGCCGTGCTGCGCTTCACCTTGCTGGTGCTGGAGAATCCAATGCCCATCAGCACAATCGTCCATATCGAGAGCAGATCCAGCGCAGACGCCAGGGAATAAACAAACTTGCCCGTGGTCGCCTTGTCGAGGAGATGGGCAAGATTGGTAGCCACGGGATTATTGATATCGAAGCCCTCCGGGTTCACCCCCGCGTAGAGCGAGATCGTGCCCAATATCGAACCAACAATGCCGGGCAGGCTGGCATAAAAAACGATCGCATACGCCGTCTTAAAAGCAACGTCGGCGCCAGTAGCAAACCTGAAAGTCACCCACAGCACCACCGCGGCAATAGCAAAGAAGATCAGGATCGTCACCGGCGTTCCATACGACAGGTAACGAATGAGAGTGCTGGTGAACCGAAGTTGCTTCTCTTGCTGGTCGGGTGGAAGCTTGTCGAACTGATCGGCCCGCGCGGACTGCGCCACGGCGTTCTTGCTGATCTGCTCGAATCCGATTTGCCGTTCGATCGAGTAAATAAAGACGAAGGCAAAGATGGAGATCAATAGCCAAGGCGCCCACCAGCTAGCATTGCGCCGCAAATCGGTAAAGGTTTTCGAGGGCGCGATGAAAGTATCAACAATGCGCGCCCCCTCAGAAAGCGGAGCAGACTCCGGAGCGGGCACAGGCGCGGGCGTTGGCGGGAGCGGAGAAGCAGCCATATTGCCTCCTATTGGATGCGAACGAATTCTAGCCGGGAGCCAGCGGCGACACAAGCACCGAATGCCGCAGAAATTTAAAGCCATCTACAAGTTAGAAGAAAATGGTTCGGGAAGGGCACGAGTTCTACTCGTGCCGCTAAGTTGCTGGGAAAGGGATGCGCGCTTCAGGCCTGAGGTGACGGCGCGTCGCTCAGAGGTTGCGGCAAGACTCACAAGCGCATGCGGCGCCGTGGAAGAGCGGCGCTTCAGCGCCGCGTAAAGCCACTCAAATCAATCAGGGCCTTCAGCCCCTGAGGTGACGGCGCGCAGCTCATTCAACAGCCCCCGCACGAAGCGCGAAAACCACCGCGTACTAACCTCAACAATCCCCAACGCCAGCGTGAACCGCGTCCAACCGCGGCGCCAGCCAACGAAACAGCACCGTAGCACACACAGCCCCAGTAACCTGCGCCCCAATAAACAACGGCACATCCGTCGGACGAATCCCCGCAAACGTATCAGACAATGATCGCGCAATCGTCACCGCTGGGTTCGCGAACGAAGTTGACGCAGTGAACCAGTACGCTCCCGTGATGTAGCTCGCAACCGCGAACGGCACCGCTCCTGGCCGCGTCCGAGAGCATCCCCAGATCACTGCCACAAGTCCGAACGTCGCCACAAATTCGCTAAAAACCAGCGCCCACCCATGCCGCGAATGTGTCGACAAAGAATACCAACGAAGCCCGAACATCAAATGCGCAAAGATAGCTCCGGCAACTCCTCCCACGCATTGCACCAGCATATAAGCCGCTGCGTCGGACCACGCGATACCGTGCTCCAATGCGTCGGCAAGCGTCACAGCGGGATTCAAGTGCGCGCCAGAGATCGCTCCGAACGTGAGAATCAGCGCCACCAGCGCGGCGCCTGTGGCAATCGTATTCGCCAGCAAAGCGATCGCGACATTCCCTCCCGCCAACCGTTCACCCATAATGCCGGATCCAACCACCGCCGCAACCAGAAACGCAGTGCCCAAAAACTCAGCGGTAAGTCTGGCGCGCAAATTGAATTTCATTTGTGGCCAATCTTCTCGACCTCTCGCTTGATCGCCAGTCCGTCGATCGTCGCGAGAGGCAGGCTGAGAAATAAATCAATTCGTCGTTCCAGGGTCACGAAAGCCGAACGGTATGCGTCCTGAATTTCTTCCGCATTGCCGCGAGCCGCAGCCGGGTCAGGAATTCCCCAGTGCGCGGTCAAAGGCCCGCCCGGCCACAACGGACAAATTTCTTTCGCAGCGTTGTCACATACCGTAAAAACAAAATCGAGCTTCGGTGCGCCCGGTTTCGCAAACTCATCCCAACTCTTGCTGCGCAGACCTTGCGTCGGCAGGCCAGCCCTCCCAAGCTCCGCGATAGCTTCCGGCCGAACCTCCCCTGAAGGATGGCTCCCAGCGCTGTAGGCGGTAAAAATCGGCCGCCCCTTAAAATTCATGATCGCCTCGGCCATGATCGAGCGAGCCGAATTTCCGGTGCAGAGGAACAAGACGTTGTAGTGTTCTTGCATCTTGCTCCCTCAATGGCAGCAGGTTGGCCCGCAGCAACTTTCTTTTCGCAGCGGTTTCACAGCCCGCACGAATGCGCTCATAAACTTGCCATCCACCAGCGGCGCAATCGCATCCACGTCGATGTTTTGGCCGGATAGAAACTCGCGGGCATCCTCAATTCGATAAATCCTCGTTGGTTCAATCTCAATTTTCTCGAAGCCCGCAGCCGTAAGCTTGCCGCGGTATTCATTTTCTTCCAGCGCGCCGGCAACGCAGCCCACCCAGAGCAACACGCTCTTGCGAACCTCATCGGGTATCTCGCCCCGAGTCACCACATCCGAAACCGCAAAACGCCCGCCCGGCTTCAGTACGCGCAGCGCCTCCCGCATCACTTTGTCTTTGTCCGATGAAAGATTGATCACGCAATTTGAAATGATGACATCGACAGAATCGTCCGGCAGCGGAATATG
>JBEKJF010000140.1:0-11138 GCA_050011375.1 Candidatus Sulfotelmatobacter sp. | reverse complement strand
TGTGCCGTGGGCGGCAAAGTGTAAGTGGTCGTGACGGTGCCGTTCGTGCCTGTCGTTCCCGTTGGACTACCGAATGTACCGCCGGCTCCGCCATCGCTGAAGGTGACACTTACGCCCGCGTCAGCAATGCCGTTATTCGTTGCCGTAACGGTGAGCGCTGTGGGCAGTGTGGTGCCAGTGCCGCCGGACTGGTTATTACCTGAGGTCGCGCTGAGAGCGAAGCTAGTTGCGGTATTCGCTGTTTCGGTGAACGTGGTCGAGGTGTAGCCTGAACTGGTTGCGGTAATGGTCACGGTTCCTGCGTTAGGTGGCAGAGTGTATGCAGTCGATGCCGTGCCATTGCTGCCTGTAACAATCGGCGATGGAGGGTTGAAGGTGCCGCCAACTCCGCCGTCGCTGAAGTTCACGGTCACGCCGGAGTTACCGATTCCGGAGTTTAGATTCGAAGCCAACACCACCAGCGCAGTCGGCAGCGTGGTGCCTACTGTCCCGGACTGATTGTTGCCGGCAGTCGGCGTGAGAGCCAGATTGGCCGCCAGGTACCAGGGTTTGGCGGTGTCATCGGTTTTCAGGAACTGGAGTAACTCAGTCGCAACCTTCAATTGGCCATAGGTGGACGAAGGATGGGTTCCGTCCGCCGAGAAATCTTCGCAATCCCACACCAGCCCGTCGCTCCGGCCCAGCATGCCGTTGGACCAGTAGTAAGAGCCCCACGACATCCACGGAGCGACCACGGGCCCGTTCGCCGGGTTGTAATTCAAATTGGAATTGCCGTTCAGTTGGTCGCCGATGGCCCATTTCACGGCGAATCCCACCTCATAGGAGTAAGGTTCGGGATTGATGGTGGCGACGCCGTTCGAATATCCGCCATAGACGCGCGACGAGAAATACACCATCTTCAAATTCGGAAAGAGCGTGTGCATGGTCTGCATCATCGTCTCGTACTCCGATTGAAGCGTGGTGATATCGGTGGGAAAAGATCCGGTGGCAATTCCGTCGGTGTCTTCTATCCAGGCGGCGACTACCTGATTCGAGGTTACGCCGTTCTGCGTCAGGTAATTGTTGACCACCATGTCCCAATAAGGCGAAGTTGTGCTAGTGAAGACATTGGGAGTGGCTCCGCCTTGCGCGCCATTGACAAGCACCAGGTTGGGATTCTTTGCCGGATCGGCGTTGGCGATGGGCAGGAAGCGATTGAATTCGTTCTGCAGGGTGGATTCACCGACGGCCAGCAAAACATACTTTCCGGTCGGGCTCGGGTTGCCGTTGGAATCGAGAGGCTGAATGGCATCCGCGAGTCCCACTCCGTAAGAGTCCTGCCCCGCGGGCCGCACGTTGCTACCGTTCGGGTAAAGACCGCCTTCGCCGTACTGCGTGTTCCCCTGATAATATCCAGTGCCCAGGTCGGTGATTGCGATCGTCGGGGTGCCAAGTACGGGATCGTCGAACCAGATGTCGCTGCAGTTATCCCCGAGATTGGCGAAAACGCCGAGGGTAAATAAAGTGCTGGCGGTAGCGCTCGTGGAGTTATCGGTCACCTGAATAGTGAAGGTGTAGTTTCCGGTGCCTACGGACGAAGCCAGAGTGCCGGTAATCACGCCTGCGCTGGAAAGGCTTAGGCCGGAAGGCAAAGTGGAACCGGCGGCGAGGCTCCATGTGTAGGGGCCGACTCCGCCGCTGGTCAACAGAGTTGCCTGATACGCGGCGCTTTGCGTGGCCTGCGGCAGCGTGGGCGAACTCGAAATTACCAGTGAGTTGGCCGCGACGCCATTACCGCTCAGGCTCGTTCCCTGGACTGGGAGATCGTCATAGGTAATTGCGATCGCCCCCTGCTCGCCCGAGGTTACCTCGCTCGGCGTGTAGTAAATCGGAATCGATAACGTCCCACTATCCTTTGCAAGGGTGTAAGGCAGGGTGATTGGGCCGGTCGTAAAGCTCGGCGGCGACAGTGTGAGGGCGGTAACATTTACGGCTGACCCGCCGGTGTTAGTGACCGTGAGTGTCTGCGGGGCGCTGGTGGTTCCGATAGTTTGGTTGGGAAAACTCAGCGCTGTGGCCGAGACGCTTGTAACCGCGGTGGTCGATTTTCCAGTGCCCGTCAGAGGAACACTGACCTGGGTCGAGTCCGACATCGTCATTACAAAGTTGCAACTGTACGTCTCAACGGCGGTGGGCTGAAAGAAGATGGAATAATGAGTGATGTTGCCTGGGTTATACAAGGACGTGGGTGCGACCCCGGAAGCCAATCCATATTGAGGACAGGTGAAACTAACGGAGTTGATGATGACGCTTCCCGTCGTTATGTTCGTAATGGTCAATACTTTTGAGCCGCTGTCCAAGCCCAGGTAGGTGTTGGAAAAGCTCAGGGAACTTGGGCTGGAACTGACATCCTGGGCGAAGGCGGCTGACGCGGCGAGCGCAGCCAACAGGAGACAATTCAAAATAACGCGTGAGATTCGGTGCATGCCCATAAGCCCCAACTCCTTAAATTGACAAGTCTGACTTGTATTGCGGGGGAAAAACCTGGCCTCAGCTGAAGCCTGCTAATACGTCTTTCACTCTTGTCTGCAGAAAGTTATAGCCGCGCACTGACGTAGGAATTGATCTCGCAGTTCAACTGAATCTCCTGGAACTGCGGGATAGTCCAAGTCATGCCGTAATTGTCCCTCAGACAAATTTCGGTGATCCGGCCGCGTAGGATAGGGGGAAATCCAGCGACTGGGGCTCGCCAGCGCCGTTGGAATCTCCGTTATTGTCCGGTGTGCTACAAGTCCTGTCAAGGATGAAAGTTCTTGCATACTGTGGAAGGTCGGGTATTTCGGTAACAAGAGTATGCAGGATCTTGCACACTGTGGGACGGAATGCTTGACTCAGTTCAATGTGTGATTACTTCGCTGTTGCCGCTTGCCACACACGGCAATCCCTAAAGGTCCCGAGAGATTCTTAGATGGAGACAGCTGCCTCGTCCGTCCCGCCGTGCGAAGCGAGGCGCGTCCATCGCACAGGCCGCACAACTGAGAGACGCTTCTCGGCCACGCCGTTGACCCCGATCCCGCGCCCCTGCTACCGTCATATGTTTGCCTGTACGTCACGGAGATTCCTTATGCCTGCCATTAAATTTCGCGGTGTCGATTTCATCCAGTTCGATGCGCTGCTTACCGAAGAAGAGCGCCTGGTGCGCGACACCACGCGCCAGTTCATTGAAGACAACCTTATTCCTATCATCGAAGAATGCAACCGCGCCGGGCGCTTCCCGCGCGAACTGGTCAAGCCCATGGCCGATCTCGGCTTCTTCGGCGCGTCGCTGAAAGGTTACGGCTGCGCCGGCATGGGCAACGTCGAATACGGGCTGATGACGCAGGAACTCGAGCGCGGCGACTCCGGCGTGCGCAGCTTCGTCAGCGTGCAGTCCGGACTTTGCATGTACCCAATCTACGAATTCGGCAGCGAAGAGCAAAAAGAGACCTGGCTGCCTCCGATGCAGAAAGGCGAAAAGCTCGGCTGCTTTGGGCTGACTGAGCCCGGTTTCGGCTCGAACCCCGGAGGAATGAAGACACGCGCGCGAAAAGTTGGCGATGAATACATTCTCAACGGCGAGAAGATGTGGATCACCTCGGGTACCATCGCCGACGTCGCGGTGATCTGGGCGAAAGTTGAAAACGAAAACGACAAGATTCGCGGATTCCTGGTTGAAAAGGATCGTCCCGGTTTCACCTCGCAGGATGTCCACGGCAAATGGTCGCTGCGCGCATCAGTAACATCGGGCCTATCGTTGCAGGATGTTCACATCCCCGAAGCGAACTTGCTGCCGAAAAGCGGTGGGCTGAAATCTCCGCTGATGTGCTTGAACCAGGCGCGCTACGGCATCGCCTGGGGCGCGATCGGCGCGGCCATGTCGTGCTACGACTGCGCCCTGCAATATGCGATCCTGCGCAAGCAGTGGCGCGACCAACCCATCGCCTCGCATCAGTTAGTACAAGACAAGCTCACTTGGATGATCAGCGAAATCACCAAAGCACAATTGCTAGTGCTGCAAGTCGGCCGACTAAAAGATGCGGGCAAAGCGGAGCACCAGCACATCTCGATGGCGAAGCGCAACAATGTCTGGATGGCGCTCGAATGCGCCCGCCTGTCGCGTGACATATTAGGCGCAAACGGCGTAGCCGACGACTATCCCATCATGCGGCACATGATGAACCTCGAGTCGGTGAAGACGTACGAAGGCACGCACGACGTGCATTCGCTGATCATCGGGCAGAGCATTACGGGGATTGACGCGTTCTAGATGTTCTTGACCGTTTCGCGTTTTGAGAAGTATAATGTTCGCAGATTGCGAACTCGCGAGGAGCGGCATTGCACGTAATCAGCCGCAAGAAGCTTAAGGACGCGGCCGCGCGGCACCGGGAACTTGAAGTTCCTCTTGACGCGTGGTTTCGGATTGCAAAGAAGACTGAATGGAAAAATCTGGCAGACATACGGAAGACTTTTTCGAATGCGGACGCCGTCGGGAAGTGGACGGTCTTTAACATTAAAGGCAATCGGTACCGGCTGATTACCGAAATCAATTATGCCTTTGGTCGAATCTACATCCGGCATGTTTTGGCACATGCCGAGTATGACCGGGGAACTTGGAAACTATGAGCGCGACCGCTGTCCGATCTGAATATGCAGCTTTGCTTTCTATCACCTTGCCGGCCGTGATTCGCAGCGAGGCTGAGAACAACCGTTGCCTCGCTCTGCTGGAGGAGTTGGACAGCAAAGGTAATAAGATGACTGCCGCCGAGCGGCGCATGGCTGAACTCCTTACCTTGCTCGTCGAAGATTTTGAGGAGAAGCACTACGCGTTCAAGGCAGCCAGCCCTGTGGAAGTCTTGAACGAACTGATGCGGGCGAACAATCTGAAACAGAAAGACCTATTGGACGTTTTCGGGACACCCAGCATCGTCTCCGAGGTCCTGCATGGAAAGCGGCAACTAACCACGGAACACATTCGACGTCTCAGTCGGCGATTCCACGTCTCACCAGAAGTCTTCATCTAATACAAGTGACATAGCGCCCGCTAAGAAGTTCGACGCCGCACGCGAGCAGCGATCTTTTTGGTTTCAGAATCGGCCCACGCCCGCTTCTCGTCATTCATCGCATTGGCACGCTCGTTGATATCGGCCGCGGTGCGTTCAGCAAGGTTCGTAAGCCTAGCCCGGATATCGGCTTCCACTTCAGCACGGTGAGCGTCCCACCACGCTGCTTCCTTTGCCTCGCTCGAGAACTTGGGAATCACCATTCGGAGCAACTTGGCCTTTGCCATACGTCGAGTCTAGCCTGTGCTCGGCCCTGCGAAAAATGAATTTCCTCTCACGCGGTCGGTTTATCCCGCGGCGGTTCCACGGCTGTAAATTCCTGCGCGAAGCGCTGACTGTAGTTTTCTAGCAGCGACTGCACGCGCTGCTGATCGGTCGAGCGCAGAATTAATCCGGCATGGTGATGCTTCTTGATGCGCAAGTACACTTCCGGATCGTTGTATCCCGAAGTGTCGGGCTCGTCCTGCCGCGCCAGCGATAGAATCACTCCCGCATACTCTTCGCGCGCCGGAGGCAGCTGGTATCTTCCATGTTCGCCAGCAATCTCAATGCGCGCCCACTCGCGCCACAGGTTGATGCCCGTAGCCGCCTCGACCATTTCGTTGATGTATGCGCCGCCTACGCGTGCTGCGCACTCCAGAAAATAAAAGTGCCCATCGGCATTTGCCTTGATAAATTCGGCATGTGACACGCCTCGCAGCAATCCCAGCGCGGCAATCAGATCGCGATTGATCTCCCGCAAAGCTGCATCCTCCTCGCTTTTTCTCGGCACCGTGAATGAGGTGAAAACTCCGCCACCCTGGGCCACATTCATCGGTGGCTTGCCATACTTGCTTACGTTGGCAAAGACCACTTCGTTTTCTGAAACTACGGAGTCCACGTGGTAGACCGCGCCCGGAACAAACTTCTCCAGCAGGAACGACGACTGCTTATCGCCCAGTTGTTCGAGCACCGGCCACAACTCTTCGGGGGCATGAATCTTCTTGATCCCGATCGCCGAAGCTTCCTGTCTCGGCTTCAGCACCCACGGACCTGGAACATGCTCCAGGTAGTACTGGATGTCGGCCTGATTAAAGACAGGAACGAAATCTGGCACGCGCATGTCGCGATCGAGCGCCCTCATGCGCATGGCCAGCTTGTCGCGGAAGTAGCGCGTGGTGGTCAGCCCCATCCCCGGTACGCGCAGGTGTTCGCGCAGGGTCGCGGCGGTCTCCATGTCGAATTCGTCAAGAGCAACGATGCGGTCGATTTTCCGCGTGCGCGCCAGATGGGTGACGGCATTCACGATGTCAGGAATCGGAAGTTCGGCGGGGATGTAAAAGATGTCATCGAGAATTTCGCGCGGCCAATCGGCATTGCGCAGCTTCTCCGCTGTAAGCAGGAGCAGGCGGCAGCCCTGGCGCTTGCACTCGCGCATGAACTCCTGTCCCTTTTCGTAAGTGGTGATGCACAGAAAGGTGAGTGGCTGCGATTCCGGCATGGGGTCATCTCTAAGCAGGTTGCAGAGAATACCACGACTGCAGCGGACTTGGCATTGAAATTTCCGATTTACTTCTCCGGTTTACTTCTCCAGATAATATTGCACCGAGGTTACGACGCGGACGGTCTTCATCAGGCTGTTGTCGGCCGTAGCGTTGTTGTCGCCCTCTTCGCCGGTGGTGCTGCCCTGATCGGCGGGAAGAATCGAGAACACGCCCTGATTTGCCTGCCGGATCGATCCCACTTTGCTCCCTGAATCGGAAGCGAAGCGCTCCGCCGCGGCGCGGGCATTTCGAGTGGCTTCCGTAATCATGTCAGGTTTAATCGAGTTCAATCCGCTGAATTTGTAGGCCAATCCCTGCCCCTGAGTACTGTTCAGCACAATGCCCTTCTGCAGGAGTTGCATAGTCTTCTGCGCCGCAGCCGCCACCTGATCCACTCGCGAAGTTCTCACTGTGATTTGCTGTTCGACAATGTAACGTTGCGGAGCACGGTTCCCGCCTCCATATTCGTTGGCCTGCGTGTCCACCACGCGGACAACGTCCAACTCGATTTCCGAGGACTTGATTCCTTGTTCATCGAGAAACTGCATGATCGCTGTCTTATCGGCATCGGTCTTCGCGTACACCGCCGGAAGATTATCTCCGGCTTCTTTGTAGCTCAAAGGCCAAATCACCAGATCGGACTTCACCGTTCGCTCGACGAGCCCCTTCACGCTGACATAGCGGTCGCTGAGACGCGTCGCCTTGATCTGCGCCCCCAGCACCCAGCCTCCGACGATGATGCCAAAGGCAAGCAGCACTCCCAGTACCGCTACGCTACCTTTCAGTTGATTGTTACCGTCCATCGCAGCCTCTGCTTCGTCCACCTGGACCGGTGGAATCAGCCAGCCTGAGTATAGCTCACGAAATCTGGCGCAGGTTATTCGATCCATCGGTGTGAAGCTGTTGACCGAACCCCATCCGATTGATGTATCCGATTGATGTATTTCCATCTTCCGCCGATTGGGGTATAGTCTCAACCCGGCGGACAACCATTTCTTAACCATGCTCGGAGGCCCTTATGGCTACGCAAACTCGTCACGAAGGCAAGGCCCGCAGTTTCGGGGAAAACATTGAAAGCGACCTGGCATCGCGGTTCTTGCGCGTGGTCGAAGTAGCGGCGATTGCCTCGGCTCGCACCATGGGCCAGGGCGAGCGCGATCTCTCTGACCAGGTTGCCACCGAGGCCATGCGTCAGACCATGGATTCCATTCCCATGCGCGGCACCATCGTCATTGGTGAAGGTGAGCGCGACCAAGCGCCCATGCTTTACATCGGCGAAAAAGTCGGCGCCGAATTTCCCGACGGACGCGAAGTTCCCGAGGTCGACATTGCGGTTGATCCGCTCGAAGGCACCAACCTGTGCGCCACCGGCGCGCCCGGATCGATCACCGTCCTCGCCGCCTCCGAGCGTGGAGGCCTCCTGCACGCTCCCGACTGCTACATGGAAAAGATCGTCGTCGGACCGTCCTGCAAAAACGCCGTCGATCTTGACGCGCCCGTGGTTGACAATCTGAAAAACATCGCCAAGAGAATGGACCGCGACGTTGAGGATCTGGTTGTGATCGTGCTCGATCGTCCGCGCCACGAAAAACTGATTGCCGATATTCGCGCCGCCGGCGCACGCATCCGGCTGATCGGCGACGGCGATCTGTCGGCTGGCATCGCAGCTGCCGTCATTGGCACCGGAGTGCACGCGGTCATGGGCTCAGGCGGCGCGCCCGAAGGCGTGATCACCGCCGCGGCCATCCGCTGCTTGAATGGATACATGCTCGGAAGACTGGTCGTGAAGCCCGAGCAGGAAGAACGCCTCGCCAAGATGGGCATCAAAGACAAGAACAAAATCTACGAAGCCGAAGACCTCGCTCCCGGCAAACAACTCATCTTCGCCGCCACCGGCGTCACCGAAGGCGCGCTGCTCAAGGGCGTCCGCTTCTTCGGCGAAGGCACGCGGACTTCCTCTGTGATTCTGACGTTGCTCACAGGCAAAGTGCGCTTCATCGAGAGCATTCATTTAGAGAAAGGCCCGGATGTAAAAGTGAGGTTCGCATAAGGATCAATTGACCTAGCCAATTCAATCATCTAGAATAACCATCTAGGTGGATTGTGAAGACTATTGGACTATTTGAAGCCAAGCAAAAGTTGTCAGAACTCGTCGAGCGTGTCAGCACTGGCGAGAAGATCGGCATCACGCGGCGCGGCAAACTCGCCGCCATGATCGTTCCTGTCCGGCCCCAAAAAGGATTGGACGAAATTTGGGCAGACATGGAAGACATTCGCAAACGCGTTGATCGTTCCAAGTTCTCCACGATCAAAGAATTGATCGAAGAGGGTCGTCGTTGAGCCGTTTCGTGCTCGATACGTCGGTCAGTCTGGCTTGGTTTCTCGATCGGCCTGTGCCGCCTCACGCGGTGCAGGTCTGGAACAGTCTCAAGCAGGGATCTCGCGCGGTAGTCCCTCCGCTCTGGCTTCTCGAGATGGCGAATGGGTTTGCCACTGCGGATCGCCGAGGCGCCCTCGCAAGATCTGACATTGATCGGTGTCTGACGGATGTCGACGCGCTGCTGGCCTCTTCAATTGAGTACAGTACTACTGCGATTTCGTTTCAGCAGGCGTTTGCAAGCGCGAGCGGATTCCGCCTCACGGCTTACGATGCCGTATACCTCGAGACAGCGCGGACCGAGCACCTTCCACTCGCCACGTTGGATCGAGCCCTGGCCGATGCTGCGCGAAAGGCCGGAGTCCGTCTGTTCGTTTGAGGTATCCGCTTCTAGAGGCTACTTCAGATACTCCTTCTTAACCTCCTCCGGCACTTTTGGTTCCGGCGGGAAGTCTTGCGAGAAGCCTTTGAACATCGCTACTGCGTTCTCGGCGCGGCGCGTGCCGTCGTGGACCGCGATCTTGTGCGGCTTGCCGGGTTCGTAACCTTCCCACAGCGACACGCCGGCGTAGGCGCCGTCTTTGCGCAGGATGTAATAGGTCATGTCGACGAAGCGCAGCTTATTCATATCGTTGTTGTAATTACGCACGATGCGCTTGAGCGCGTCCATGCCGGCTTCTTGCGGAGACATGCCCTGGCGCATGTTCTCTACGATCGTGTGCGCACCTGCGACCTTGATGTTCTCCTCGCCGCTGCCGGTCGCTCCAGCGGAACCCACGTCCTGGTCGGTGTAGCAGCCTGCGCCGATGATAGGCGAGTCGCCGCAGCGGCCGGGGAGTTTGAAGCCGAGCCCGCTGGTCGTTGTGCAGCCGGAGATCTCACCTTTCTCATTCAGCGCTGAGCAGTGAATCGTTCCTGTTGGCGGGAAGAGCACTTTGTGGATCGCATCGCGTCGCAAGTCGGGAGCGATGCCCAAGTCAGCCGCGTGTTCTTCGAGACGGCGATAGCGCTCTTGCCAGCGCTGCGACTGCGGCTTGCCATCACTCGGCTTCGTGTCGGGAGGCTGCCAGTGCGGGTCGGCGAGGCCTGGTCCCCACCAATCTTCGTTGGAGTGATACTCCTTCCAGAGCAGCCAGACTTTGCGGGAGTGGTCGGTGAGCAGGTTCTCGCGCGGAAAGCCGACGGCGACGGCGAAGCGCTCTGCACCTTCACCGACCAGCATGACGTGTCCGGTGTGCTCGAACACGGCCTTGGAAACGAGCGAGACGTTCTTGATGTTGCGCACGCCGCCGACTGAGCCGGCGCGGCGCGTGGGTCCGTGCATGCAGCAGGCATCGAGTTCAACCTCACCTTCTTCGTTGGGAATTCCGCCGAGGCCGACGCTGGTGTCGTTGGGATCGTCTTCCGGTCCCTTGACCACTTTGAGCGCGGCGTCGAGTGTGTCGCCGCCGCTTTTCAGGAAGGCGAACGCGTCCTCGAGATAGTTGAGGCCGTTGTGAGCGCAGATAATGATGGGGCGCTTGTAGGAGGCGGATTGCGAGGCGTGTTGTTGCCCGGTTGCGGCTTCCGCACGCGTTCCTACTCCGGCAGCGACTGCTCCTAACACGGATGTCTTTACGAAGTCACGGCGCGAGAATGGCATGAGTTCCTCCTGCTTGTAATAAAGCGGGAAGCATATCACGGCGTGCGCGGGTCCGGGCTTATGGGCTGGTCGAATTTGGCATTGAGAAAATTCTTGCGTCCGATCCGCTTAAATCCTTGGAATCAATGACTTACGTGGGGGTGATCTGCTTCGAGTCCGGCTAAAGTATTGATTCTAAATAATTTGCCCGTAAAATATTACGAGCAAAGGAGTTAGGTGCGCTGGCATCCCGTAAGTTGTTTAGAATCAGCGATGAGATTTCTGTCCCGACAGAAATCTCCGGATTTTCGCGGCAAAATCATGTGGGGAATGGACTTAGCCCTGCGATATTCGGTTTTCAAAGAACGGTTTGTTACTGCCTGTGCCGGGACAATTATGAGGGAGTTCGAAATCGGGCGCAAGGTCAGATGTCACAATGGGGCTGTGGAAAAAGGTGCGGCCCTGGTCGTTGAGGATCGGCCTTGAAGAGCATGAGAATTGTATTTCACGTGTGTGCTTCTCATGAAGACCAAAGTCAC
>JBEKJF010000139.1:0-11154 GCA_050011375.1 Candidatus Sulfotelmatobacter sp. | reverse complement strand
AAACTGATTATTGAAGAAGTTGACCGTCTGAGCGACCTTCGTGGTCACTGGGCCAGCGGGAGTATTGACATAGCCCGAGATGGTGAAGCTGCGGTTTGAAGTGACATCCACCGTACCCTTGGTGAAGGTCGGCTGCACGTTAAGGTTCTCCGTGACCACTGGAGATGGCGCGGTCAGCGTGTTTTTAGTGATAGCGCCCGTGGTCTGCGTAGTGGATGGATTCAGATAGAGCAGGAGGGATGCGGTCGCCGAGAAATAGCTGTCGGCGTTGTACACGCTGAGTGAAACCGTGTGCTGTTGACTTCCATTGCTCAACTGCGCCGCGAAGGGGGTGAGGTTCACGCGATAGGGAGTGAAGTTCAGCGTCTGCACGCCAGGAATCGGGAACCATAGATAAGGATCGATGCCGCCGGTGAATATCCACGGGAATACGGGGGCGACGCCTGCCGGTTGTCCGTCGATGGTGATCTCAGTCTCGCGGAAACCCGTGTCGCCGCAGCTGTATAGCTCGGCGGAAACGTCATTCGGTACGCAGGTGTACCAGAATTCATCATTCGACTGGCTTTGCGCGTACACATCCAGATAGGCAGTCTGCACGTTCGTCGGCAGGGTGAAAGTGCCGGAGAGCGTGCTGGTCGTGGTGTTCAGCGCGACCGTTCCTCCCGAAGGGCCGGCGGAGAGCGCGAACACCTGATTGGCGGTGACGGGCGCGGTCTCGCCCTTGGCCAACGGATAAAAATACAGTGAAGCCGAAGCGTAGATGGTGGAGGTGAGGCCGCAGCATAAAGTATTGCCGATGTCAGCCTGTCCGGATTGTGCCGTGTAGAAAATCGAACTGTAATCGGTAAGATCGTTTTCAATTTGCCACGATGGGCCGATGGCCGAAGGCTCAGCCGTGGTTCCGAAATAAATATTCACCGGACCCAGCCAGAAGTTTGCGGTGCGATCATATTGAATGCCGGCGTTCAGGTTGATGTCTGCTACCAGCACAACCTTCGCCCAGGGGCCGGGACAGGCGGAAGGCGGCGTATAAGTAAAATTTTCGACGTTGAACTCGTAGAACGCCGCGTCGCTGAAAAGCTGGACCACGCAGGGCGTGGTCGTGGGCACAGTCACGTTGGGGTCGGCGGTCACGGTGTTGGCGGAACCAATCACATAGGGCCCGGAAGCAGAAGCAAATGGAACAAGTGCGCTGGCGATTAGTAGAACCGGAAAAAGAACTCGCGCCAGACAGACAAATCGGGGCATAACAATCCTCCTGGGAGAAGTGGCAAAAGCCGCGCCAGTCATGGCATTGCGGGAGCACAAGCAGACGGCACAGGGGTGGAAGTATGGCGCGTTTCAGCCGAATGTGTCAACTGAAAACGAAAGTCTCCGCGGGGCAGTGGAGCGCAAACTTTCTATTTCGCCACTCGCTTTCTTCTCCGTTTGCCGAGGGACAGCGGCACGATAGTGGTGGTTCGCCGGCGCGCCGATCGCGCTATACTAGGCGGGACTGGCTTTCCCCCGCAAGCCAGAACTTTTCGAACCCCTCAGGGTTTCCCGGACTATGGCCGCTCATGGTGATCCACTCGGGGCGAAGAAGCGTCTGGATTCGTGGAAGGAAATTGCGACCTTCTTCGACCGCGACGAGCGCACCGTAAAACGTTGGGAAAAGGAACGCGGGCTTCCGGTCTACCGCGTGCCGGGAAGCGTTCGCGGCGGGGTGTTCGCCTACGCGGAGGAGTTGGCCGAGTGGCTTAAGGCTCCCAACCGCAACTGGGAAAACGCAATAGCCGCGCCGGAAGCCCCTTCCGCCGAGGAAGACGACGAGCGCACAAGCCCGGTCAATGTCGTGGCCATCAAGGCTCCGGCGGTCAAAGTTCCGCCGGATGTCCCTGCTCAGGTTTCCCCTTCGGCTCTCAGGCTGGTTCCAACTCGTTCGAGGCTGGCCGCGGCGAAAACATTTCTCTGGCTCGTACCGCTGATCCTGATTGCTGGGTCGTTTCTTGTTTTCACATTCAGCCATCGCGAACTGCGATTTAAAAAGGCGCTGGCTGCGCCGCACGCGCCTGGCGCCGAGTCTCAGGATCTCTACCTGAAAGGCCGCTACTATTTTGAGAAGCGCACACCCGACGATCTAAACCGTGCTGTGGACTTTTTCACGCAGGCGATCGTGCACGATCCCGGGTACGCAGCGCCTTACGTGGGACTGGCCGACAGTTACAACCTGCTGCGGGAGTACAGCGCGATGCCTCCGCAGGAAGCGTTTCCGCGAGCGCACGCAGCGGCTAGCAAGGCCGTGGAACTCGATCCCAATTCTGCCGAGGCTCATAATTCGCTCGCCTTCGCCAGTTTCTGGGGATTTTTGGACGCGGCCACAGCCGATCGCGAATTTAAACGCGCTATTGAACTGGACCCGAACTTGCCCCGCGCTCACCACTGGTATGCCACCTTCCTCAGCGCGATTCAGCGGAACCGCGAAGCGCTGGTGGAAATCGAGCGAGCGCGGCAGCTCGAACCTTCTTCCACGCCCATCCTCGCCGATAAAGGATTCATTCTGGCGTCAGCGGGAAAAACTGAAGAGGCCAGAACGCTGCTGACGCAAATCGTCACCTCGCAGCCGGACTTTGTGCCTCCGCACCGGTATCTGGCCGAAGCGATTTATTTTCCCGGGGAAAACTATGAGTCTTATCTTTCGGAGATGGAGACTGTCGCACATCTGCGCCACGATGCCAAGGCGGAGAAAGAAGTTGCGGCCGAACAAAAAGCTTACTCAGGCAGCGGCAAGCAGGGATTATTTGAGCAGCGATTGACCGCCGCGCGAGAAGCATTCGACCACGGGGGCGGATCGGCGTTTGAATTGGCTGCGGCCTACGCTGACCTGGGGCAGAAGAACGACGCTTTGAAATATCTCGAAATCGCCTGCCAGCGGCACGACTTGCGGCTCACCACGCTCACCTCCACTTTCCAGTTTCAGCGTCTGCATCAAGCGCCGGAGTTTCTCGCGTTAGCGGCGAAGATGGGGCTGCCGCCGGCGCGAGGAGATCGGTAGGATGAGGATGCGGATTCCGAACCGGGTGTGATTTGAATCGCAGACAATAGACTAGTATGCTAGTGGCCTTGCTGGGGATGGCGCTCCATGTACCAGCGTTCGATCCCAGGAGGGAATTATGAAGATTGCCAATGACGTGACCGATTTGATCGGCAACACACCGCTGGTGCGGCTTAATAAAGTTACAGCTGGTTGCGTCGCCGATGTAGTGGCCAAGCTCGAAAGCCACAATCCGTGCGCCAGCGTAAAAGACCGTATCGGCGTCAGCATGATCACCCAGGCCGAACGCGCCGGCAAGATTCATCCCGGCAAAACCGTTCTGATCGAGCCGACCAGCGGCAACACCGGCATTGGCCTGGCATTCGTCGCGGCGGTGCGCGGATACAAGCTCATTCTCACCATGCCGGAAACCATGAGCCAGGAGCGGCGCGTGCTATTGCTGGCCTTCGGCGCGGAAATTGTTCTGACGCCGGGTCCGAAGGGAATGAAGGGCGCGGTCGCCAAGGCGGAAGAGATCCTCGCGCAAACTCCGAACGGTTTCATGCTGCAGCAGTTCGACAACCCGGACAATCCGAAGATTCATTTCGAAACGACCGGTCCCGAAATTTGGAATGATACCGATGGGCGCGCCGACATTCTGATCTCCGGCGTCGGCACCGGAGGCACCATCACCGGCGTTTGCCAATACATTAAACCCAAGAAGCCTTCATTTAAGGCGGTCGCGGTCGAGCCGGCCGATAGTCCAGTGCTCTCTGGCGGCAAGCCTTCGCCGCACAAGATTCAAGGCATCGGCGCGGGATTTGTGCCCAGCATTCTGCGCCGCGATTACATCGACGAAATCGTGACGGTCACCAACGACGAGTCGATACTCATGGCGCGCCGGCTCGCCAAAGAAGAAGGCCTGCTGGTCGGCATTTCGTCGGGTGCTGCAGTTGCCGCCGCGCTCAAAGTCGCGAGTCAGAAAGAAAACGCCGGCAAGCTGATCGTGGTGGTGCTGCCAGATTTCGGCGAACGCTACCTGACCAGCGTCCTGTTCGACGCGCTGCGCAACCAGGCGCTGCAGATTCCAACGTCGGAGCTTCCGGTTCCGGCGGCCTAACCCGCGACTGCCTCCATTCATGACACGCTCCGGCATCGCGCCGGAGCGTGAGCATCACGCCTTCGTTGATGTGATATCCTGCGCGTCTGCATCGACTCGGACGTCACACATGCGCTTCGTAGATGGGTGGAAAGCGATTCTCACGGGACGCAAGGCGTCCTCACAAGATTCAGCGCCCGGGCGCGAGTTGTGGGATGAAATTCTGGCGATCGTCCCTTCCACATTTATTCCATTGGTGAACTGCGAAGATCCCGCAGACGCGGGTATCGGCCGCGTATTCCTTAGCGATGGAACAACCTCGCTGCAACAGCCGGACGCGGACAAAGCGGGATATACCCCAGGAGCCTTCCTGCCAAAGACTCCGTGGCGCAAGCCCACGGACTGGGAAAGCAAACGCCTGTGGCAAAACTCCGGCGTGACGAATGTAGACTTCGTAGGAGTTGCCAGCATTCCAAATGAACTTCTCGCCGAGTTGCGTAGGGTCGTAAATGACACAAGCGACAAGGACACGCTTCGCCAACTTGACCCGCGCCGCATCCGCGAGCACATCGGCCCTCTCATTGATTACCTTCGCGACCGCTTCGCTTATAAAAGCGAACCGTTCAATCACGGCATTCACGTGCATCGTCACGGGCGGGAGACGGTAACGCTGGATACAGCCAGCGGCAAATATTTGGGACTCCACCTGGATAGTTGGGAGAGGTATTCCGTGCAGGCTCGCGCCCGCTCTCTCAACCGGATCTGCGTGAACATAGGCGCCGAGCCGCGTCATTTTCTGTTTGTGAATTTGCCGCTGATGAATCTCGTCAGACTTCTGGCGGAAGACTCTCAAGAGGGTCCGGATCGCTCATCCGAATCAGTCGGCCCAGCATTCATGTCGCGTTTCCCAGGCTATCCGATCGTGAAAGTACGCGTTGCGCCCGGAGAAGCCTACATAGCGCCAACGGATAACGTGATTCACGATGCGTCGACGGTCGGATCAAAGACTCCGAGCGTAACTCTAACCTTGCGAGGCTGGTTTACCGTTCCTGCGGTGCAAGCGCGCAGTACTCAATAACAACCTGCGTCAAAGCGAACTCAAAAATGTAAGCAGTTCTTTCTTCTCCTGCGGTGACAACTTGTGAAATTCTCCAATCACGGATTGCGCTTCGCCGCCATGCCGCAGAATGGCACGTTCTGGCGTAGGCGAAGTGCCGTCGTGCATCAACTCGGGACGCGTGCGCAGTCCCCACAGCGGAGCGGTGCGCATCTTGTTCGCGGTCGTCTGGCCTCCGCTCTGCACCGGAACGCCGTCGCCAGTGCCCAGCGTGTGCAGCAGGAAATCGCTGTACGGATGAATGACTTTGTCCCCCAGCGCCTCAGGCACTGTGAACCGGCCGCCATTGATTTTTGTTCCCGCCGGAGCAGTCGTGATGGAAGTGACATGGCAAGTACTGCAGCCAATCTGCTCGAACAAACGTTCGCCCGCGCGCGCCTCAGGGGTAGCCGCAATCTTTTCGTCGCGCGCCGGCACTTTGGTGGCGCGTATGAAGTCCACAAACCGGTCAACATGGGAGAATCCGTCGCTGCGGCGTTCGTCTTCCGGATCAGCCACCGAGTCATACTCCGCAACGGATTTTCCCAATGCCGTATTCTCCGTTGGAAAATAACGGTTGGTAATTCCCTCTTCGTTGATGTAAGCGTCGGCAGAAAATGAAACAACGCTGGCGTGCTGGCTCTTCCAGCCGAACCGGCCGACGCGCAAAATATTTCCGGCTTCGGCAACGGGCACCATCACCGCAACGCCAGCGATGCGCCCGTTCGAAATTTCCGGTTCGTTCCTGGCAATGGCCAGCAAGGTCGCGTCGTCAATGGCTTCCACAAAGCCATCGCCCAGGATCGACGTGGCTTTGCGAGTCGAGCGAATATTCTCGCTGTCAGGCGTGCGCAGATCAATGGCTGGATTGATGGCGTGGACATGCATCAGTGTTCCGCCCGGAGCCGGGACGAATAATCCAGTTGCCGGATCTTCGTGCCCGGCACGCAGTACGGACTTCAAGCTGTTGCCGCCAGAGATGGGATTCCGGTGACACTCCACGCACGATTCGCCGTTGTAAATCGGCCCCAAGCCGGTGGCGATCGTCTCAGGCTGCTCAAAGATTGCGCGGGCAGAATCGTAGACCGCCTGGCTGACGTATCCGTTGGTTAAGTTATCGAATCCAGCCGGCGCTTCGCGCGCGGGACCCGCAGCAACCGCAACGCCGAGGAATAAAAAGCCGATGAACAAAAGAAAGAACAGAAAGCAGCCAACAACAATGGGAGAAGAAAACTTCCGGGATGAGATTTTCCGAACGAGACCTAGGATGTGCGGGGTCAAACGCGATGTATGACTGATCTCGAAGGTATCGTGCTTCATAAATCCCCTTGTGCAGGAGATCCCGCCGGCTAGTTCGCTTCCAGTTCCCTGAGCATTGCGGTGTTCGGAGTGGGCTGCCTTACCGCTGGAATATACAGCGAAGCGCCGCTCAGTTCTTCCACCGTTGCATCCGACAATCTCTCTAGCGTGTACGTCGATATTTTCTCCGGATGCTGTCCGCTGGCGGTCGAACGAACCAACGATACGCGATGCTCCTTGGGATAAGCCGCGAGCAGATGTTCGACCAGGCCAGTCAACGCTCCGCCGCTCAGCCGCTTGCCATAGTGCGAACGATACGATCCGAACGACCCCATCTGCATAAGAATGACATGCGTATCGACGCGTGGAACGATCTGGAAAGCCATCATCCACGACGCCTCGAACACCTGGATGGCCGGCGCGATATCTACCTGCATATCGCACAGGATCGAGTCGAGCGATGAGATCCCCGGAATCACGCGCGCCTTGCGCCCTTGTTCCGCCGCCTTCTTCACAATCAGTTGCGCGACCGTGTCATACGCCATGGGGTTGCCGTAAGTCACGTAGCCCACGCTCGTGCTGTCGGCGCTTGCCTCCAGCACCAGGTCTGCCGCGCGATTGTAATTTTCAATGCGAAGTGTGCCGTCGACGTAAGAGTCCAGCAGGTTCACGACTTCGATCTTGCCCATTTTTTCTGCTGGAAGCCAGGGCAGGAGCGGCTCCTGAACGATCGAATAAAGCTTGGAGCAGCTCGCCATCGCATCGATGGCCTGCTTGGTTAAATGCTCCGGAAAAGACACGCCGAGCCCAATGACGTACAAGTCATTCGGAGCATTCATACCGCGTGCACCGGCCGATCACCACCATTGCGATTTGAGTTCTGCGGAATCGATTTCTCGGGAGGCGCGATTCCTAGCTGCCTTTCTGCCTGCGCCAGCATGATGTCGATCGGTATCTGGATGACGCTGCGGCAGTACACGGTCTCAGTAGATTCGAAACTTCCATTCTCGAAATATTTGTTCGACGGAGCGCCTCCGCCACACACCGAAAAGTACTGGCAGGTTTCAGCGCAGCGCTTGCAGCCCTGGTCGATGGCGCTGGCGATTTGCTTAAACTTGGGCGAAGCGAAAATGTCTGCGATCGGATCGCGCAGAATATTACCCAGAATGAAGTCGCCGTAATCCTTGCTGCTCGCGTCAATCAACTCGGGCGAGAATGCCGTCATCGCACCGTCCCAAGCCACAGTCAGGATTGCGTACGGCAAGGTTTGCTCGTTCCGCAAATCGGGCGATGGGCAGTCCTGGGTGTGGCTGCCCTTGATGGCTCCGCGGGCATTTTCAAATTCACGGATCGTAAGTTTACCCTGGCTGCGTTCCTCACCTTCCGCCATAACCTCGAAGAATCGCCGGACGTTCGAAACATTCTCGCCGGCAACGCTGCTGCTCTTATTCGCGCCTTCGAGTTCTTCAATGTTGAAGCCTACGCGGTCCACTCCGGTTTCCAGGAAAAAATCGATGACCTCTTCCGGATGAAGAAGCGACTCCGCAGTGACCACGGCAATTGCATGGAACGGAACGGAGTGGCGTTGAAGAGTGCGAATGCCCTCCATCACCTTGGCGTGCGTGCCGTTGCCCTTGCGGTCTTTTCTATGCGCATCGTGAATCGACGCCGGGCCATCCACGCTCACGCCCACGTTGACCGACCATTTGTGAAAGAGATTGCACCACTCATCGTTGATGAGCATTCCATTGGTTTGAAAGGAGTGGCGTATCGTGAAGGGATAGCGGCGCGCTGCCACCGCGGAAAAGATTTCTTCGTAATAACTCGATGCCAGCACCAGCGGCTCGCCAGCGTGCCAAACCATGCTCAAGTCGGAACCTACTGCGCCAGATGCAACAAGGCGGTCGACAATGTCGACCGCCTGTGCAGGTTGCATTTTCTTGGTGCTCAACCGGTTGGCAAGGTAGCAGTAGTCGCAGTCGATATTGCAAAACGGTGTAGGCTGCAACACCAGCAGCTTAACAGTTCTATCGTCTGACTCCCGCGTAGAGCAACTCGTAGTACCTGCCGACACAGCCCGACCTCCAGCCAAACCTTAGCAGCTTGACAGTCTTACTGATTGACCCCTGATTGGGGGCGACTGGCACCAGCGGACCAAGGTCCGACACCCAGCCGAACTTTTTCGATTAGTAATTGCCCCAGTTTGCCCAGTTGTTCCAGGACACCCAGTTGTTCCAGTTGCCCCAGTTATTCCAGTTCGCCCAACGATTTCCCCACTGTGCAATAAGAGTCGTTTCGCCCTTGTCGCTCTTCGCATTGCTAACCGCAGGGTTCTGCTGCAGATCCTGCATACGGCTTCGGACTGCGGCCAACCGCTCCGGGATCGCCGGGGGCTTGCTGGTGGTGGACGCTTGAGACGGTTGAACGCCGGCTTGGACGCCAATCAAAAGTCCCACCAGCACTAAGAACCAGTTGCGGATTCTCTCATACATCGATAGAAGTCTTGCCATTTTGTTCCTCCCCTGTCCCGCCATGCTTCAAAAACAGTCAACCAGTCAAACACAACCACGGTGCTAAAGTTGTGACGCAGCCGCGATGAAGCTTTCCTGCATCACTTTGTCATATTCCTTCTGGATCTCGAGGTTGCCTACCCATCCTCTCACTTCATGGTGCTCATCTGCGTCCTCATAGAAGTGAGCGCCGGCAACTTTTCCCGCCCAAAAAGTCTTGGTCGGTGAGCCTTCCGGATGCGCGCCCTGACCAAAGGCAGCCTGGAAAACTTTCAGCAGGTTGCTCCCATTAAAACCGCCGTCGGCATGTATGGAAACTGCATAAAACTTGTCATTGACGAAAATGTAGACGATTTGCGTGACCGTCACATTTCCGATATTCATATCGTCGCCCTTCATGGAATAGGCCTTCACATCTTTGCGGTCGTGTAGAACTTCCAGGTTCTTGAACTGGCTTACGGGAGTGCCAAACTTTATTCCCCGAAACCCATTCAAGTAATCCAGATATTCCGTATGTCCAGGAACGTTTGCAGGAAGATCGTGTACGACTGGCTGACTTGTCGAAGTCGGCGCTTGCATTGCGTTGTTTTGGGCCGTTTGGGACGTTTGGGCCGTCGCTGCGGACCCCAGAACGCAACCAAGCACTGCGAAGATTGAAGCTGAGTGTAGAACGTTTCGAGTCTTAATCATTTGAAAATCCTCCCCAGTGACTGCGTACCACGCAAAAGTTGTAGATTGTGGACGAATCAGGTCCCGACACAATTACAGGAACGGTGGTCCATTGTCAACAAAAAAAATCCTAACGACGCTGCTTTCAAGCCGCAATGAGCGAGTATTTAGAGTCCCGCATTGGGCAACGACGTAGCGACGGAATCATTGTACTCGCACGCGTTACAGCTGCGCGAGGAGTGGAGCAAAATGAATCCCGAACCGGGAATAAAAACCGTAAACAGGAATGAAAGAATAACTCCCCACGAGGAGATCGAAGAGGGCTCACGATTTGCTTTCGGATCAGGAGACAAGCAGTTTTTCTTTGGAGAGGATTCCGTGGGGTACTTTGAGGGTCAAGTGCCTTCGTCTCCCGGAGAGTATCGCCCTTGAGCGCATACCGAGCCTTCATGTCTTAAAGATATCTGTGTAGTTGGTGAAATGGCACTACGGCTGATGCAAGAGTTGTGCCAATGCGAGCATGACATCATCCGTGAACTCGCGGCGGAGTTTCGGATCTTCGGCAGAAGCAGGGTTCTTGAGCACTTGCAGCGGATCTCCAATGACGACGCCGGTGCGGCGAAACAGACGAGGAAAGCGCTTGTGCCGCGGCCAGGCCTCATAGGTGCCTCGCAGAGCGACGGGGAGGACCGGCGCACCGGTGAGAAATGCAAAAAGCGCTACACCGGTTTGACCCGCCAGCAGTTTGCCGTGCGGCGAGCGAGTCCCCTCGGGAAAAATTCCCAGAGCATAGCCGCACTCCAGCAACCTGATACCGGCGGCTACGGTCTCTTCGGTGTCTCCGGGTTGGCGGCCGACCGGGATCTGGCCACCCATCACTTCCAGTAGAAACGACGACAACCGATTCCGGAAGAGAAACGCACTGCTCAGATAAAAAACCGGACGAGGAATGGAAGCGGCGACGAGCATGCCATCCAGGAAGCTGACATGATTCGAGGCCAGGATGACAGCTCCTCTCTTCGGAATCCTGTGGACTCCGCGCACGGACGTCCGGAACAAGGCACGCAATGGCCAGCTTAAGAGGATTTGGCACCCGCGGTAAAACCATATCTGGCGGGCAAGCCGCCTTCGGAATGCACTCGAGTGCGGAGCGATCACAATATCTCTGCCCACCTGCGTACGGCCGGTGCGAGGGAATGGAAGTATCCGGATTTCGAAATTGTGCAGACTAGTCGAGGCAGAGCGGCCCTCCGGAGGCATTGAACCCCGCTGGCGAGGAGGTTTCGACTGCCACCTGTGCGGATTCACCGCTCACCTTGAGACCACCTTCGCTTCCCGGGCCAGAATTATTTCGCTGAGTCCGCGCACGCTGATGCCTTCCACAAAACGGACTGCGGGAACGTCGACGCCGAACTCCGTCTCGATCCAGTGTCTCGCCGTTACGGCCATCAGTGAGTCGAACCCCATG
>JBEKJF010000138.1:0-11225 GCA_050011375.1 Candidatus Sulfotelmatobacter sp. | reverse complement strand
ATTTCCATGTCCGCTGAACGCAAACACAGGGAAGAGATTGTTCGCTACGGACGCATGCTGCATGAGCGCGGCTTCGTGGCGGCCATGGACGGGAATCTTTCGGTCCGGCTCGATCGTGAGCGCATCCTGGTGACTCCCACGTGCGTGAGCAAAGGCGCCATGCGGGCCGCAGATATGGTGATCGTCGACCTGGAAGGCACACGGGTGGCGGGACGCCGCAATGTAACCAGCGAAATCGGAATGCACCTTTTGATTTACCGCACGCGGCCCGATATTCAGGCGATTGTGCACGCGCATCCGCCCACGGCAACCGGATTCGCCGCTGCCGGCATGGCTCTCACCGAACCTCTGGTCTGCGAAGTGGTAATGGGGTTGGGAGGCATCCCGCTCGCCCGCTACGGCACCCCAGGAACGTCGGAATTGGCGCAGACGCTCGAACCGTACGTGCCTCACTATGACGCCATTCTCATGTCGAATCACGGCGTGGTCGCCTACGGAGATACCATCGAGCACGCCTACATGAAGATGGAAACGGTCGAACACTTCGCGCAGATTGCGCTAGTCACCCACCTGCTAGGCCGGCAGCAGCCATTGACCGGCGTCGACATCCAGAAATTATTGTTGGCGCGAACAAAGTATTTCGGTGGGAAGGTGGCCGCCTCCATGCCCATCGCGCTAGTGCGCGAGCCAGAAAAAGTCAGCTGAAACTTCGCGTTCCTTATAAGGTTATGTGGGGACGGCCGCCTCGGCTGTCCAGCGAAGCGCAATCTGCACCCGCCCAGCGCCCGCGCTTCTGATCTATTCCCCTCCCACCCGAAAGCGAAACCCCGCGCGAAAATTCACCGGCAGCGCCGGATAGCCGAGCACCTCGTTATAGCGGCGATCGAGCGCGTTATCGATATTCGCATACGCGGTAATGCGCGAGTTGATGGCATACCATCCGCCGAGATCGACGCGCACATAGCCCGCGGCGTGATTAATATTGAAGCCGTCGAAATCCGAATCGGCCCGCGCCCCTATGAAACTTCCCGCCAGATTTGCGCTCCAGCGCTTTCGCGCATAACTAAGCAGAGTCGTCGCCGAATGCTTGGGACGAAGCAACAAAGGATCACCCGGCGCATACGGGAAGCTGCAAGGAGTGGCCGAAGTACACTCCGGATTTTCCAGAATCTCGGTCGAAGTGTAAGTATAAGCAGCAGTCAGCAACAATCTCGGACGGATCTTTCCTTGCAATTCAATTTCGGCGCCCTGAGCGAAAGAGTGTTCCAGGTTGAAAAACTGGTACGCGCCCGACGCAGTTGGCACAGCCTCAATCTGATCGTGGAAAAGGTTGTTAAAGTAAGTTGCGTTCAAGGCCCAGCGGCCGGCAAACAATTTCTGCTCGAAGCCGGCTTCAAAGGCTCGAGTGCGCTCCGGCAACAAGCCGCGATTCGAAGTGTAGTCGTAAGCAATTTCGCCGAAAGCCTGATACAGCGCCGGCTCCATGTATCCGACGGCATAGGAAAAACGCAGCCGCGTCCCAGAAAATAATTCTCCTCCGCGAAGCGCCAGCAGAGTGAGCGCAACCCGCGGCACACCGATGTTGCCATACGCGCTGCTGTGAACAAAACGCCCGCCCGCAATCGCCGTGAGCCTGCCCCAGGTGATCTGCTGTTGCAGATATGCATCCTGATCCAACCGCTGCCCTGAAGCCGCAGGGGGGAAATCCATATCGCTTACCACGCCAGTCTCATTCTCAATGCGATATCCAAACGTACTGTGCGCCGCGAAATGAGCAGACGTCCGCTCCGAGTAATCTCCCTGATATTCGACTCCCACGCGGTTGACGTGAGTTTCGTAAGCGTCCGCAAAGCTGTCATAGGTATAAGGGGCGATGTTCGGATTGTCGTTGGGATTGTTATCTGCATAGCGGTAGAGATAGTCGAAGCCGGTCAAGCGGTGTTGCCATCCCGAAGGCTGCAACAGGGTAAGCTCCACGCTGCCGAGCAAACTATTCAAATGCGCGGACTCGACAGGATCAGGCTGCAGGAGCCCCGGCGGCAACAACGTTCCCTCCGCCGAATACGGCGTTATCACCGGGTCATTGCCGTTGAAATTCCACTCTCCAGGCAAACCGGTATAGCTATTGGAGTGACGAAGGTGCAGCCGCAGCGCTGCATGATCTGTAAGAGCCATGCCAATATTCGTGCCCGCCAACGAATCCGAATAAGCATCGTTCACGCCCAGCCCGCTGCTGTTAAATTGATTGCCGAACACGTTGTAGTCGAAGCCCGCGCGCACGCCAGCCAAAGACGCCTCGCCGGTGGCCGTTCCAAAATTTCCTCCATCGGCGCCAAAGCGCAGCTCGGGAACGGAAGTGCTTCCCGTCCGCGTCCACACCTGCACAACGCTGGTCATGGCATCGGAGCCGTACAGCGTGCTCTGCGTGCCCCGCAGAAATTCCACGCGATCCGCCTGCGTCAAAGGCAGAGTGCCGAAGTCAAACGTCTCACCCGGATTATCCACGGCCACTCCATCGACAATGATTTTGTTGTAGGTAGATTCACCGCCGCGCACAAACAGAGACGATATGCCTCCGCGCTGGCCCGCGGTATTAATCACGGCCCCAGGAAGAAAGCGAACCGCATCATCCGCAGCAATAGGCTGCATGGTATCGAGCTGTGCGTTCTCCAAAGTAGAAACGCTGGCGCCGGAATCCTCCGCAGGCAGCGGAGTTCGAGTCGCAGTCACCACAACCGTTTCCGACGCAGTGGCAAGATGCAGTTGGATCGTAAAAACATTTGCCGCGCGATGAGAACTGACCTCGATGTCGGTCGCGCGCAGCGCGAAACCCGCGGCCAGCACTCGAATCTTGTAGCTCGCGGGCGCGAATTCGCCGAAGTCGGCAACTCCCTCCGCAGAGGTACGCGCAATTCTTAGAGCAGTGTCTCTTCCTTTTGCAAACAGGGAAACCTGCGCGCCGCCAACGGCGGCGGATTGAGGATCGATAACTTTGACTTTGAGATCGGCAGCGGATGCTGCCGAAAGAAAAACGAAAACCAAAAACGAAGCGCAAAGAGCGCGCATAACCATCCTCCTTTTCACGCGAAAGGGGTTAAGGTGGACGGTTCACGCCGGTCTCCTGGCTTTGCGAGTAAGGATGGTGAAACAGCAGTCAGCAATCAGCACTTAGCATTCACTCATGCGGAATTTGCTAACGCCATCCGACTTCTTGCAGACGGCCTTCCCGGAATTTCTCCCAGTGGACGCCCGCGGTTTTCTCGCTTACAGTTGCGCGGCAGCGCGGGAATTGCACCCGCTTCCCTGTCTTCGCCACAAGGCAAAGACGCGCAAACCGAAGGACATTTCAAAGAACGCGAAATACGCGTGTCAGGAATTTAGTGGAAGCATCAGGCGTGAGTCAAATCTCAGCCAATCATTTCACGTCCGCGAGACTTGTTCTCGCTCGCGTCGGCTCTCCGACAAAGACCAGGCAGCCGTTCGGATCCTCAATGTGGAATTCGGTCATCCCATAGTCCCGCTCGAACAAATCGCGGATGCGATAGCGACCTCTCAACGTCTTCACGTGTTCCCACAGCGTGCCGATGCCGGAAACTTCGATGTAGATTTCCGTATGTCCGCGCACACACTTCATCACTTCTTCCGATGCCGCCTTCATGAAGTGAATAGTCTGCCCATCACGCTCCACGATCGCATACTCCGGAGACTTCATCATCGGTTCGAAGCCGAGCACATCACCGTAGAAGGCGAGAGTCTCTTCCATGTCGGCAGCCGCCAGCATTGGGCTTATTTTCTTAGCGATGTAATGTGCGCTCATAGTAGTTTCCATCCCTGCATCCCCTGAATCTTCGAGAGCCATCAATCTGCGTGTGGAAATTCCGCGCCCACCTTGCTAATATTCGCCTCAGCGAATTCTCTCACCCGGTCAAGCGACTCCTGCAGCTCCCGTTGATAGCGCTCAAGCTCTTCGTCGCTCGCGCCCGCCGGCACCGGGATGAGCTTTCCAAACCGCATCAGCACCCGCGAAAACGGTTTCGGAATAATCAGCCGGTCCCAGGTATTAAGAACCCAAGCCTTCTCCACCGCAATATGAAACATAGTCAAAGCCACGCCAGACGAGCGCGCCAGCGCCACCGGTCCCGGCTTCACTTTATATCGCGGGCCGCGCGGACCATCGAGCGTAAAAGCGACGGCCCAGCCCTGCTGCAAAGCCCGCCGCAATCCAAGCAGCGCGCGCACAGCATTGCGGCTGCTCGATCCCTTCACCGCGACGAATCCAAACTTCCTAATGATCCGTCCCATATATTCCCCGTCATAACTATTGCTGCTCATCACGCGGATCCCGCAATCGCGAAAAAAATAAGTTGCCGGAATAATGCAGGCGTGCCAGAAAGAAATAATTAGCGGCCGCTGCTCCACACGTTCCTGCGCGCCCTCTTCGCGCGAAACGCACACGCGCAGGGTTGGCCCGATCAGGCGGATGAACCCGTGTCCAACGAAAATGATGATCCGCAGAAGCATTCGCTGGCGCAACGTGAAGCGCCGTGGATCGCGTGAAGTTTCTACTGCGGCGGGGGCTTCGCGAGTGCCGGCTTCAGTCACGAAGGTATTGTAACGGGGTCGCGCTGCGCCGTTATCAATATCCATGCGAACAAAAAAAGCCGGAAGCCGCCAGAATACTGGCGGGCATGAGATGCCAACCTAGGGTAGGAGGTTTTCGCGGCCGATCCGACTGTCGCTAGCTTTCCAGGTAAGCGTCGATCCACTCTTTTACTCGGTAGCGCCGCTCGTCCGCAGTATCGAAGTGGATTCCGAAAGATTTGCTCTTGCGCCACGTCACGACCCCGCGAACACCCACTCGCGGCAGCGTCAGCAGCGAGAATGAAACGTCCACATTCGTTCCCGCCGGCATATCTTCAGCGCTCTTCAACGACATGCCGCCAGAACTGATCTCGATGCTCGAAGCGCAAAGTCGATGCCCGTCGTGGCTGACCACGGTCACCTCGGTCATGATCGGGATGCGCGTGTATCGCCGGAATTCGTGCAGCACCAGCATGTGCGTAGCGCGCACCAGCTTCAGCGCCGCCGGCCGCTCCAGCGGCTCCTGGAACATCGCATTGATCCCATACTTCGAATAACGCATCGCCTCCTGCGCGCTCCCGCCCAAGCCATACAGCACCACCCGGCTATTCGAAGGCGACGTACGCGCCGCCTCCATCACCGCCTCGGCGCCCGGTGCCAAAGGCAGTACGCAGGCCTCAAATTTTTCCTGACGCAACCGCTCCGCCGCGCTCGACGACACCAGCACGGTTTCAATGCCGAACTGGCGAAAACATTCGTTGAGCAGAAATCTGGAAGATTCTTTCAGGTCGACCAAAGCAACCCGAGCTGCCGTCTTCTTGGCTGGCGATGCGGGTGTGCGGGCTGGGGCAGTTCCGAGGGCGTTTTCCATGTCAGAGGGTCCGGTTGCAGCAAAACAGTACGACAGTGATTGTGGCGCGCCGCCGGAAAGTTGGAAAGACCCCAATGGACAGGGAGAGGAGGTACAAAAGTGCCATTACCCAGCTTGCACTGCTGGGTGTAGACCTACGCTCCACACATTAATTCGGAGCGGCAAACCGGCTGCCCACGCTGCTCAGCAACTTCTCCGCCGCCTCAGCCGGATCCTGCGTAGCAAAGTTCTCATCCAGAATCACAACCGAAACCGTCGGATCGATTTCCTCCAGCATCTTCTGTGTTGGCTTGCCGTGCACCGCTTGAAATCGCGAAGACAGCACGACCAGCTTCGCCTTCGTAGCCTTCAGCAGAATGCGCGCGTCGTTGATGCTCAGCGTAGTGAGCGCATTGTAACCGGCGCCACACAGCACTTCCCGCAGAAACGTGCACACATCAATCGACTCGAAAACGCAAAGCATCCGCGGACGCGCGTCCCCGGCTTTTCCGCGCGAATAACGCGAGCCCAAATACGCCGCCGTGATCGCCTCTTCCACCGACTCATAAGTTTCAAACTGCGCGAGCAAGCTTGTCAGCTCCAGCATTTTGCGGATCCGCGGCTGCAGCCCGCTCAGTTTCAGATCTCCGCCCTTCAATCGCGCCGCGCGCATCAGCCGCACCAGCGCTCCCAACCCGCTGCTGTCCACGAACTCCACCTGATCAAGCTGTAGCACCACGTCGCCATATTTCTCAACCGAGTCCCCCACCTGAGAATGCAACGTAAACACTTCGTTCCCCGCCACAATCCTTCCGTGACATTGAACGATCAACACCTCTCCAACCGGACGGCTCTCCAGGCGCAGCTGCATCCCGCCTCCTTAATAGAGTAGGCGAATCTTACGTGGTGAAAATCTCCAAGTCAACGAAAGCCTCGGTTCAATCTGAATTCGTTCTCTCAGCGCGAGGCTTCAGATGCCGCTGAGTCGCGGAAAAGGTCACTAATGCAAGCAGTTCCGTGGAAGAGCGGCGCTTCCAGCGCCGCGTAAAATCCTACTAAATCAACATGGGCTTCAGCCCCGGGCCGATGAAAGCAAGTCAAATGAAAGCAAGCTAAAAAACCATTGGTCCATGAAACCCTTGTCTCAAATCGAGCAATATCTTCGTACAGCCCTCTCGCCGGGGGTTCTCAGGGTGCAAAGCTAAACCCTTCTCTAGGAATCGCTTGCAGTCGCTCCCCTGTGGAACCCGCGCCTCGTTCTTTGGCAATGGCCTTGCCTTAACTGATCCCCATGAAAACTCGAGAGAACTTGCGCGTTGACGACAGCCGCTGGAGAAAGCTCTGTGAATTGGTGGCAATCGAGCCCGACCCGAAGCGCCTGTCGCAGCTTCTGGATGAACTCCTCAAAGAGCTCGATGCCCGCCGCGACGCACTTCGCGAAGGCAACAAGGAGGCGAACCCGAACCCAGACCATATCTGACCTCTGGAAATCGCATCTCACCTGCGCCCGCAATCTGTCGCACTATCGAACTCGCGCCCACGGCCTAAAGCTACACGGACTAAGGCTACTAAAGCGAACGCTCGAAGCTGCCGATCAACAGCTAAGAGACCGTGGGCGCCAAACCTCAAGCTGCTTCCGTTGAAAAACCCGCACCCTGCATCGCCAGGCAGCCCATCTTGACCGCCGACGAAACGGTCGTCGGCTACGAACTATTCTTCCGCGAAGACCGCGAAGAGCGCCGCTTCACCTCCAATGCCGATCGCGCCACCTCCGCGGCCATCGAAACCCTAAACCTGGTTGGCCTCAGGGTTTTATGCGACAACCGCCTCGCCTTCATCAATAGCACCCACCAAGCCTTGATTACAGATCAATTCGCCCTCCTGCCTCCGGACGATGTCGTCATTGAGATACAGGAAAATGTCGCCCCCGATGACGACGTCGTACGCGCCTGCGAACGCCTCAAGCTCGGCGGATATTCCATTGCCCTCGATAACTTTGTTCCCAACGATCCCAGGGAAACTCTGGTTCGCTACGCCGACTTCCTGAAAGTCGACATCACCAGAAATCCGCCCGCATTATGCGCCTCTCTGATCGCGCGCTATGCCAGCCAAACCTGCCGCATGCTCGCCCACAAGGTCGAAAGCCGCCAACACTTCGTCACCGCGCAGAAATCCGGCTTCACCCGCTTTCAAGGATATTTCTTCCGCCATCCCGAGACCATGCAAGCCCGCCACATTTCCGGAAACCAGGCCACCTATCTCCGCCTGCTCAGTGCCATCTCCAAACCCGAAGTGGATCTCGCCGAGATCGAAGCCCTCATCAAGCACGAGCCCGCCATCTGCTATCGCTTGCTTCGCCACATGAACTCTCCTCTTCTAGGTTTATCGACACCGGTCGTATCCGTGCGCAATGCCTTGAACCTTCTCGGCGAGCGCGAAGCCGTCCGCTGGATCCGCATGGCCACCACCATGAGCATGGGACAAGACAAGCCCTCCGACCTCGTTCTGTCATCCCTGGTCCGCGCCCGCTTCTGCGAACTGATCGCTCCCAGAGTCGAACACGGCAGGTGCGATCTTTTCCTGCTAGGCATGCTCTCCCTCATCGACGCCATCCTCTCGGTGCCCATCGGTGTCATCGTCGAAGAATTGTGCCTCGATCCCAGCATCAAATCCCAACTCCTCGCAGCCAAGACCGGCAAGAAAACAATTCTCTCCCCCATCTACGACTTGATGCTGGCGCGCGAAGCCGGAGACTGGGGCCTGGTCTCAACCCTGGGCAGACAACTCAATCTCTCTCTCTCCTTCGTAGCCGAAACCTCCAACGCCGCCATGCGCTGGGCCCACGAAATCACCACCACCGTGCGCCCCCAAAAATAAAATTGCCGCCGCCACGCGCCCACCCCAAAATGGGATGTGGGATAAGTCAGCCGCGAAGCGGCGAAAGAATGCAGCCCAGGGCGCGGGATCGCATCATTTATCAGGCTAGAGAACGGGCCTGCAACGCTTGTGCGCTGAAAGCGGGCTGCACCCAGGCGCGGCGGCGCACGGTGTATCGGCAAGTGCACGAAGAGGCGCTGGAGCGGATGCGGCAACGAGCCACTCCCGAAGCTATGCGTTTGCGACGCTGTTGCGCGGAACATCCCTTTGCCAGCCTGAAGTACCGGATCTTCGGCCATCCGCGTTTTCTGCTGCGCGGCCGGAAGGGCGCGCAAAGTGAAATCAGCCTGGCGGTGCTGAGTTACAACCTGAAACGCATGCTGCGAGTAATGGGGCCAGCGAAACTGATAGGAAGACTGGCCCCCGCCTGAGGCGGGAAAAGCAAAACCCCCACCTCAGCCACGCAAACGAATGTGCATTCGAAGTGTTTCGTAACAGACTCTTGCGCCGTGGGCTGCATTCTTGCGCCCCTTCGGGGCTGAAATCCCGCGACCCCGTCCCAGCTCTTCTGCCCAAAGTCAAAAGCAGCGGGCAGGAGTGCCCGCTCCACACGACCACTGCACATGACGGGCTAGGACTTCTTTCGCGGCTTTAGGGACTCCCAATCTTCGTTTGTCAGGGCGCGGCCTAGCGCGCTGAATTCGCCGGCGCCCTGGAGGAATTCTCCGCCGTCCATGCGAATTACTTCTCCGTTGATGTAGGACGAGCCGTCGCTGATCAGGAACGCGGCTAGATTGGCTAACTCTTCTTTTGTGCCGAAGCGGTGCATGGGGTTGCGGTCAAGTGCTAAGACTTCCAGGTCAGGACGCGGGAGTACTCGGGAGAATGCGCCTCGCGTGGGGATGGGGCCGGGGGCGATGGCGTTCATGCGGATGCCGCGATTGCCCCACTCTACGGCTAGGCTGCGGGTGAGGGCTTCTACTCCAGCTTTCGAGACAGCGGAGGGAACCACATAGGCCGAGCCTACAGGCGCGTACGTCGCGGAGATGCTTAGCACCGTGCCGTGGTGGTTGGCTTTGAGCCAGCGGCGTCCGCAGGCCATGGTGGCGTGGAGCGTGCCGAGGAGCACGATGCCGATTACGGATTCGAAGGCGCGCGGGGAAAGTTCTTCGGTGCGGGCGATGAAATTTCCGGCGGCGTTGTTGACTAAGACGTCGAGTGGGCCGGATTTCCAGATGGTGTCGATCATGGTCTCGACGGCTTCGAGGTTGCGGATGTCGCAGGGGAGCGCGTGGATGCTTCCGTGCGTTGTAGCGGAAAGTTCAGCGGCGGTTTTTTGCAGGACTTCTTCGCGGCGTCCGCAGATGTAGACCGTTGCGCCTAGCTGGAGGAAGCGGTTGGCCATGGCTTTGCCGAGGCCGGTGCCGCCGCCGGTGATGAGGATGCGCTTGGATTTGAGAAGACTCTCGCTGAACATTCGTGCTTGACCTCGGTTCGGAGTTGCTGCGAGCGGACAGCAGGTTCCTCATCGGGCTTCGCCCGATTCGGAATGACAAGAGTATATGAGCTCTATGCGGCAGGGGTTATACGGTCTTGCAAGCGACTCGGAATCCGTAGTCGGCGTAGTGGAAGTCGGGAGGGATGCTGGAGCGGGCGGAGCAGCGGGAAACTTTTATGTGATGGCGCCATGATCCGCCGCGGGAGGCTTTGCGCGGGGCAACTCCTGCGCGGGGTTCGGGGCCGCGCGGATTCTGCTCGGGCGAGACGGCGTAGTAGTTGGGATCGTACCAGTCGCTGCACCACTCGTGGACGTTGTCGCACATGTTGTAGAGGCCGAAGTTGTTGGGCGCGTATTGGGCCACGGGTTCGGGTCCGGTTTGCCAGCGAGTGGCGTAGTTGGGGACAGATTGCGCCGGATCGTTGCTCTTATTGTTGTTGACCCAGGGAAAATCGCTTTGCTCGAGATCGGCGCGGGCGGCGCGCTCCCACTCGGCTTCGGTTGGAAGACGGTAGGGACGGGCGGTTTGCTCTGTGAGCCAGTGGCAGTAACGGTCTGCGTCGAACCAGGAGACTCCGGTTACGGGCTGCTGGGGATGATTAAACTTTTCATCTTGCCAGAAGGGTGGAGGGTCGGACTTCGTGTCGCGCAGGAACACCGCGTATTCGGCATTCGAAACTTGTGTCGCGGCTAGGAGGAAAGTGTCGATCCAGACCCGGTGGATGGGGCGTTCGCAATCCTGACCGGAGTTGGAGCCCATTAGAAACCAGGCTTCGGGAATTGGGACTAGGACGGGCTCGATGGCTAGCGCGGGTTGAGGATTCGTGTGCGTCGCTGCCATGATTTCACTTAGCGGAAGCTAGCAAACCCCTTGTGCACGCGGCATCGCTAAAAGCTCGCGGGCGAAGGCGCCCGCGTCCACACGAGTTTTGCCGCTGCACTCGAGTTATTTTAGCGCTTTGCCGCTATTGGCGCTCTGGCTGCTTCTGGGGCGGCGCTTGGCATGGTTGTGACTCTTGCGCTTTGTGGCGGAGTCTGCGCCGGAGTTGCTGCTGGATGCGCTGGCGGCGTTGCGACCAGGCCCAGCGCTTTGCGCACTTCGGCGTCGAGCTTGGCCATGGTGTCCTTGTTGTCTTTGAGGAACTGACGGGCGTTTTCGCGGCCCTGGCCGATGCGCTCGCCTTTGTAGCTGAACCACGAGCCTGATTTTTCGAGGAGGTTGTTGTTTACGGCGACGTCGAGCAGGTCGCCTTCGCGGGAGATGCCTTCTCCGTAGAGAATGTCGAACTCGGCTTCGCGGAACGGGGCGGCCACTTTATTCTTCACGATTTTGGTTCGGGTGCGCGAGCCGGTAACTACGTCTCCGTCTTTAATCGCGGCGATGCGGCGAATATCGATTCTTACCGAAGAATAAAATTT
>JBEKJF010000137.1:0-11309 GCA_050011375.1 Candidatus Sulfotelmatobacter sp. | reverse complement strand
GGAGTTGAATGAAGATTGGTGAAGAGAAGTTGGCCTCGGGAAGTCCGGCGGGGCAGATCGAATTACGAGGAGGGCGAACAGGGCTGCGAATGCAAGAAACGCTTGAGTCCAGATCGCGCCACGACGGAGGTTCAGCGGATGCCCGTTCACAAAGCCACCCCGCATCGATAGATGATCGTGCAGCGACTTAAGTTGCCGAAATATTTTTCAGCAAGGGTGCGGTGCATCTTTGAGCGTGTGCGCATCGCACCAAGAGTAGTTCAGGTTAAGCTAACTTCGGAGCATCCCTGCTTCCTCGGGCGACAGCGACGATAAAGATCGACTGCGGCTGAAGCCGTGATCTTGTTTGGGAGCTCCGCGCGGCGCTGAAGAGCCGCTCTTCCACGGTGGTGTCGGGCTTTGCGGTATGCCTGAAGGCATACCCTGACACGAATCTTCAAAGTCAAAAGCGGCGGACAGAGCCTGCCCTGAGCTTGCCGAAGGGAGTGTCCGCTCCACACTGGCGTCGCTGCGCGCGGCTAAACAGCCGAGGCGCCTTTTCCCACATATCTCGCGGCTGTTTTGGGACTGGTTCCGTAACTGCACTCTTCTGGTTACTTTTGGTCAAGAGCCGTGGACACGTTTACCCATTGTCCTTTCTCCCTTACTGTGAAAACTCCAATCCCGGTCCGCTCCCTCGGCCTGGATCCCCGGAGTTCATACATGGATACGGCTCAACAGGAATTTCAGCTCGGCCTATTGCCGGAGCGCAAGATTGATCGGCGGGCGCTCGGAGCGAGCTATGCCTTCATGGTTTTGCTGACGTTTTTCCTGGTGAACCTGGGAGTTATTTTTCCGGACCACATGGGCCTGAAGCAGTATCGCGTGACCTCGATCATTCCAATGCCTGCGTTGAAGCCGGAGCACACGCCGATCAAAAAGAAAATGCCAGCCGTAAAGGCGAAGCTGCTGCCTCGATCGCCGGTTTTCGAGAAGCCGAAGTTGATTGTGCCGCGCGAAGTTCGCCACCTTCAGGCTCCTGAGCCAATGGAAGCGCCGAAAGTGGTGATGAATAAGTTCAACGCTCCGGAGTTGAAGATGACTGCGAGCGCAGTGCGTCCTCAACTGCTGCATGTGGGAGAGTTTGCGGGAAGCTCGGTTGCGCCGACGGTGAATGCCGCGGTGGACAAAGTGCAGACCGGAGGCTTCGGCGATCCCAATGGATTGAAAGGCACGGGTAAACAAGGCGCCAAGCTGTATGCGGCGCAGGCCGGCGGGTTTGACATGCCGGTCGGTGAGGGACAAGGCAACGGATCGGGTGGCGCAAAAGGAATTAAGGGGACGGTGGCCAGCGCTGACTTTGGCAATGGCATCGCGACCTCGGGCAAAGGCGGAGGCGGGGCGGTGGCAACGGGCGGATTTGGGGCGGAGCAGGTGGTGCACGGCGGACCGAAGATTGCGCAGAACGATTCTGGTCCGGCGACTACTCCGGTGGAAATCACGTTCAAGCCGCAACCGGTCTATACGGAGGAAGCCCGCGGGCTGAAGCTGGAAGGCGAAGTTTTACTGGAAGTGATGTTCGGCGCGAATGGGACGCTGCACGTGAATCGCGTGGTGCGGGGCCTGGGTCATGGCCTGGATGACGCGGCGGTTGCGGCTGCGAACAAGATGCGGTTCAAGCCAGCGCTGCGGATGGGGACGCCGGTGGATTCGACGGCAGTGGTGCATGTGACGTTCCAGATGGCGTACTAAAGCAGCTGCCAGTTGCCAGCGGCCAGTTAAATCGGCTCGGCGCTCGCAGATGGAAGCTGGCAGCGGACTAAAAGTCTTGTTGCCCGCAGAACTTTAGGGCGGAAGTTTTGCTTGCTGGCCTTGAGGGTGCAGGGTGAATTGAGCAATCGAGTCATGACAGTAATTCAGTTCACGATTACGGTTCTGGCGGAAAGATTTTGAAAGATCGCTTCCACTTGGAGAGAAGAATTATGCGTACTTGGAAATGGATGTTTACAGGCGCACTGCTGGTCTCGGTGAGCGCAACGGCGCAGCAACCGGCGGAGTCACAACCTTCGACGCAGCCTGAGGCTGCGGCGGCAACGCAGACTGCGCCAACGACTCCTGCATCGCAGCCGTCCGTGACTGACACGCAGGGCGAGCCATCGGCGGCTGCGTCGGCTCTGCCTCAACCCACCACTATGGATCAGGTTGTGGATCGCTTCATCGAGCGCGAACACGAACTGATGAAGGTGTTGTCCACGCGGACTCCGGTGGTGGAGACTTATTTGCAGAACCTGACGGCCGATCCGCAACTGGGTCCGGTGCCTAGCGCCGATCATTATTTTCTCGGCCGCATGGATATGGGCGAACAAGTCGACCGCAAAGATTACTTGAAAGAGCAGGACAAAGGCATGGAGACGCGCCTGATGGGCGGCTTCAACAAGCTCTTCAAAGTGCAGTACCAGCCTCTGGGATTTTCGTGGATGGTCTATGCCGACCGCACAGACTTTGACCGGGCGCATTATGATTTCCATTACATTCGGCGCGAATTTCTGGGCGACGTTCGCTGCCTGGTGTTCGATGTCCAGCCCAAGAAGGGCTCCGGCAAAGGGCGATTCCAAGGGCGCGTGTGGGCGGAAGATCAGGATTACAACATCGTCCGGCTGAACGGGACCTACGCTCCAGCGCCGAAGAATTCATTTTTCTTCCACATGGATAGCTGGCGCTTGAACCTGATTCCGGGCTACTGGGTGCCGGCTTACATCTACAGCGAAGAAGGCGACTTCAGCGCTGGGGTGAAGAACAAGATGGCGTTCAAGGCGCAGACCCGCATCTGGGGCTACGACCTGAAGAAAGATAACAAGGACGACGAACTGACCCAGATTCGCGTGGACAGCGTGAAGGATGAAAGCCCGACGGCGCAGGATGCGTCTCCGCTGCAGGCTGAGCGGCAATGGCAGCAGCAGGCGGAAGACAACGTCATTGAGCGACTTACCCGCGCTGGCTTGCTCGCGCCCGAGGGCGATGTGGATCATATTCTCCAGACTGTGGTGAACAATCTGGAAGTCACCAACAGTATTGATCTGCCGCGTCCGGTGCGCACTCGCGTGCTGCTCACGGCTCCGCTGGAAACTTTCAGCGTAGGCAATACGATCGTGATCAGCCGTGGATTGATCGACGTGCTTCCCGACGAGGCCAGCCTTGCCGCCGTGCTCTCGCATGAACTGGCGCACATTGTGCTTGGCCACAACCTGGGCAGCAAGTATGCGTTCAACGACCGCATGCTGTTCTCCGACGAAGGCACCTACGCAAACTTAGGATTCAAGCACATTCCGGAAGAAGAAACCGCGGCCGACAAGAAGGCTGTGGAGTTGCTGAACAACTCGCCTTACGCGCAGAAACTCGAAAACGTTGGTTTATTCCTGAAGGCGCTGCAAGCTCGCGCTCCTCAGCTCAACGCGCTTTTGACCACGCACCTGGGCAATTCGCTGGCGGCGAATGGAAGCATTAACCGCCTCGCGGCTCTGTCTACGCAAGGTCCGGCGCTCGACAACAGCAAACTGGATCAGGTTGCGGCGCTTCCGCTGGGCGGACGCGTCAAGATCAATCCGTGGGACGACAAAGCGGAAATGGTGAAGACGGCCCCGGTCGCCATCACCTCGGCGCGTGACAAGATGCCGTTTGAAGTCACGCCCTTCTATCCGCGGTTGGCACGCTATGGTGCAAACACACCGAGCGCTGCGCCAGCCACGGCTGCTAACGCACCATCGGGTAACTAGTCTACAGATCTACCTCAAGTTGCAATAAGACGAGGGCCGGGATCCGGAATTACCTTCCGGGATACCCGGCCTTTGTCTTTTCTTTGAGTGTGTGTGAGCTTCTCCTGCGATCTCCAGCTCCGCGGCTGTGTTCGCATGGCGCTGGGGGCGACGATCGAGCGTGCTGGCGCTGGTGTTGCGCGGAGCGCTCTGGCAAATTCTGATTGGCCTTGGCCTTGGCATTCCCGCGGCGTTACTAGGTGGTCATCTGATGGCGAGTCAACTTTTTGGGGTGGGCGGCTATGATCCGACTGCGATCGCGGGCGCTACCTTAGTGCTCGGGCTCTGCGCCGCTGCAACCGGATTCATTCCTGCGCGCCGCGCCGCTTCCATTGAGCCAATGCGCGCGCTGCGCACCGACTAGACCGCCTTTCGCTCGCCCCTGCACCGCTTTTCGTTACCCACTTAGCTAACTAACTTATGTTAACAAGCTAGATACGGCACGAAAGTGGTACGCCGAGGGGTTGACAGGCTTTCCATCAAAGAGCACAATCCTGCCATTCGGGAAAGTTGGATTTACTTGTGAGTGATGCTTGATCGGGATTGCTCCATTGCCGAAACTCCCCCAGATTTGCTGTTTGCGATTGGAACTCAGAACGAGAGGAAGATGCAATCTTCCTCTAGGGGCCCCTATCTCAAAGTCTGAGGAGTTTGTATGCAACGAAGCGCGCGCCTTGTCTCTCTGCTGTTATTGGTTGTGCTCGGAATTCTCGCCATCCCCTCACATTTCACTCACCACGTAATTGCTGGCGACACTCACGGCAACTGCACATTTTCCAACGGACATTCGTGCCCGCCACCTCCGCCGCCACCACCTTTGGTTGGTCAATTCGGCGGCCCCCTAGCTGGACTAAGTTCAAGCATGACCGGCCTGTTCGACGGCGGCTACGGAACATTCGTTATCAAGTGGGACCCCATCCGCGGATTAGGGCCAGTATTCACGCAGCCCGGCTGCTTTACCTGCCATGGAGCTGGCGTCAACGTATTGACCGGTACAGCGGGAGATACCAGCCCGCAAACCGGAACCCGTTTCGGCAAATGGAATTCAGACGGGACATTCAACTACCTCGATGGCAACGGGACGTTTCCAGAGAATGAGGGTGGGCCTGCGCTGCACGGCTCTTCGAATGCCGCGTTCGGCACGTTACCGGGATGCAATCAAATGACGATCGCCGCTTCTCCCGGTGGCGCGGTTGAATCCGGAAGCACAGTCACCATCACAACCACGGCTGCGCACGGCTTCAAAGTCGGACAAACCGCGCAAATGCTGAACTTGCCGGTTTCCGGTTACAACGGGCAATTCACCATCGTGAGCGTCCCTTCGACAACGACTTTCACTTACACCAACACGGTGACGGGCTTGGCGGATTCCGGCGGAGGCACCGCGCAAAATTTGCCGCATGAAGTAGTTCCGACCGATGCTACCGTGGTCAGCCTCGTGCGCTCGCCACAGTTGTTTGGACTCGGCTTGGTGGATAACATTCCGGATTCGGCGATTCTCGCCAATGTCGGGAATCCGGGAAATACATTCGGCATCAGCGGCGTCGCCAATATGGTGGCGGATGAGAATGGTGTGGTTCGTCCCGGCAAGTTTGGGCAGAAACTCAGCAGCGTCAGTCTGTTTCAATTTACTTTCAACGCCGAGTTCAACGAGCTTGGCATCACGAATAAAGCTGGTCCGTTTGGTACGGCGAGCCAGTTTTTCCCGACCGAACATTTGCCGCAGGGCCTGTCCTATCCCAACTCTTGCCAATCGGACACCAACTCTCCGCAGGATGTTGATCAGGCGAACATGATCAAGATGACGCAGTTTGAGGCTCTGCTGGCGCCGATTCCGCCGCAGCCTTCAAACAGTTCCATCGCGGCCGGGTTGGTTGTCTTCAACAACATTGGGTGCAGCGTCTGCCACATGGAAAGTTTCACGACACAAGCCAATGTCAAACTGAAAACCACTGCGGGAGGACAGACGGCCGTCATTCCATCTCTCAGCAACGTTACGTTCAATCCGTATTCGGATTTCCTGCTTCACGATATGGGCGCGGGAGATTCGGGAGGGATTCCGTTCCAGCCGTTTGGCACTGGCCAGGCCACGCTGACCATGTGGAGAACGGCGCCTTTGTGGGGACTGAACAACGCCCTCACCAAGGCCGGCGGCCTCATGCACGACAGCGGCTCACTAACGATCGTAGCCGCCATCACTCGGCACGGTGGAGAAGCGACTACCGTGGTCGCCAACTTCCAGGGTCTGAATTCGACGGACTCGTCGAACTTGCTGGCGTTTCTGGGATCGTTGTAAGTTGCAGGGGGCGTGGGTGACCACGCCCCGAACTTCATTTTGCCCCCAGGCCATCCTTCTCGTGATAGTTCGGATAGGCCGGCCGCTGATACTGCGGCAGGGGATGCTCTTTCAATTGCTGCATCACGACTTCGATTGCCTTGTCGAGTTGCGCGTCGTGCCCATTGCGATAGGCGGCGGGGTCGAGATCGACTTCGATGTCTGGAGCGACGCCGACATTCTCGACCTCCCACTCGCCCTTGAGGCCATAGATCGCGGCTCGCGGTGCAGTGACGTGGCCGCCATCGAGCAGTTCGGGATAGCCGCCAATGCCTACAAGACCTCCCCAGGTTTTCTTGCCAACTAACGGACCGAGCGCGGCTTTGCGGAAATACCATGGCAACGCGTCGCCGCCCGAGCCCGACATTTCGTTGATGATCATCACCTTGGGTCCGTAAATCGCTTCTGAGGGGCTCGACCAGTCGTGGCCCTCGCGCGTGACGACCTTGCTCAAGATTGGACGACGCAGGTAGTCGATGATGTAGTCGGCGAGCTGGCCGCCTTCGTTGAAACGCTCGTCGATGATCACACCTTCCTTGCCCACTTGCGAGAAGAAGTAGCGATTAAAGCTGGTGTAACCACCGCCTGCCGTGTTGGGCACATAGACGTAAGCAACACGGCCTCCGGTGGCCTGGTCGACCATGCGACGATTGCCTTCGATCCAGGCCAGGTGACGAAGACCCTCTTCGCTCTCGACCGGGACGACGGTGACGTCGCGCGGGTCTTTACCTTCCGAATTGTGGCTGACCTTCAGCACAACTTGCTTGCCAGCAGTTTCTTCGAAGAAGCTGTAGATGTTGTCGGTCGAATGCAGTTCGCGCCCGTTGACCGCGAGAATGTAGTCGCCTTCTTTGACCCTGACGCCGGGCTGGGTCAGCGGAGCTTGCAGGCCCGGATTCCAGTTTTCTCCGTCATACACTTTCGCGATGCGGTAGCGGCCGTTCTCGATCGTGTAGTCGGCCCCGAGCAATCCGCCTTTCACTTTCTTGGGCTCCGGCTCTTCACCTCCGCCGACGAACATGTGGCCGACGGTGATTTCGCCGAGACACTCCTGAAACAGATACGTGAGTTCGGAGCGCGACGCAATTCCTTCCAGATACGGCTCATATTTTTTCTTTGCTTTGTCGAGATCGAGACCGTGGTAATGCGGATCGTAAAAAAAGTCGCGCTCGATGCGCCAGGTCTCGTTGTAAATTTGCTTCCACATGGCCCGCGGTTCGACATAAACTTCCCAGCCATCAAGCTTGAGCGGTCCGAGACCCGGCTTGGGAGGCCCACCGGGTCCAGGGGCATCATCGGCGGACGCCGTGGTCCACGCTTCGCCTTTGCGGTAAAGAATTTTGCTGCCGTCGAAAGAAACTGTGTAGTCGTTGACGTCCTCGATCCACTTGTCGACCTTGCGCTTGCTTAAGTCGAACTTCTGGATGGTCTGCGGCAGGTCGCCGTCGGTGGCTACCATGGGGCCTTCGGCGAGGAACAGGATACCCGATTTCCCTGTCAGCAGATTGTTGTAATTCTTGGCGGGAATGGGCAAAGCTAGAATGCGCTGGCTGATGCCTTCGACATCAATCTTGACGACGACGAGCTCTTCTTTTTTTTCTTTACCTTTATCTTTGTCTTTGCCTTTATCTTTGTCTTTATTATCTTTGCTGTCCTTGTTCTCTTCTTTGTCTTTGTCTTTGTCGGAAGCGGTTTTGTCGCCGGCTTTGTCTTTATCTTTATCTTTTTCCTTATCCTTATCCTTCTCCTTGTCGGCTTCGCTTTTTTCTTCATCGCTTTCTGGGGCCAGTGGAGAAAGCGAAAACTGGCCCAACACCGCGACATAGACGCTGCGCGATACGCGGTGCTCTTCGCTCGACATGTCGAGTCCAGCGGTGGAGAGCGCTACGTCCGTCGACGCCGTGAAGTAAAGATACTTTCCGTTCTTGTCGAACGCGGGATACAGCGCGTCGCTCATGCCATCCGTGATTTGAAACGCCTTGCCCTGATCGAGTGAATATACGAACACGGCGTGCAAGCCGCTGGGCAGTTGGCGGGTGTAGGCGATCCATTTATTGTCCGGAGCCCAAGTCTGGTTAAGTTGCGTGGGGCCGAAGCCTCCGAAGTAATCGGTGTCGACCAGCTTTGGCTTTGCATTATCAAGATCGACATACCACAAGTTCAACCGCTTGTCGGAGTAGGCGATCTTCTTGCTGTCGGGCGACCACGTGGGCGTGTAAAAAAACGACGGCGGATTTCCCAGGTTGATATGGCGGACCTCGCCTAGGCCGTTCTGTCCGCGTATGCACAATTCATATTCGCCCGACTCGTCGGAAAAATATGCGATGGACTTCCCGTCCGGAGACCAGGCCGGATCGCGATCGGCCACGGCGGGGCTATGCGTCAGATTGCGAATGTCGCCCTTGTCAGTGGGCACCGTGAAGATCTCTCCCCAGGCCTCGAATACAGCGCGCGCGCCCGTGGGCGAGATGCCGAAATTCTGGATGCGCTTTGGTTCGACCTTGGCGAAGTGTGGCCGCACTGCGTCGATATCGCCGCTGACGTGGATGGAAATATTTTTCGCCTGATGTGTCTTGAGGTCATAGAGCTTGATAGTGCCGAACTGCTCGATGACGATGGCATCCGGCCCTGCCGAGGCAGTTTTGAAATCGAGGCCATCGCTGTGCAGCGCCTCCGACACTTGTTTGCTCTGAATGTCATACGCAAACAAACTCACCGGACCGTTGCGATCGGAAAGAAAATAAATTGTGCCGCCCGCCCACATGGGAACGTGGTCATTCGAGTTTTCGCGGGGAATCTTGATCACGCTGGAATCTTTCAGATCGGCAATCCAGATGGGAGTCGTCTGGCCGCCGTGGTAGCGCTTCCACGCGGCCTGCCATTGCATGTGCGGCAAGTATGCGAGATGCGTGCCATCGGGCGAGAATTGCGCTTCTTCGCCAATGGGGAGCGGCAATTTTGTCGGAAATCCTCCTTCAACGGGCACGGTGTAGAGCTGGTCTTCGAAGTGGCGGAAGCTGCTGCCCCAGGACGCGAACAAAATCTGTTTGCCGTCGGGCGTCCAACCGAGAACTTCTTCATCTGCCGGATGGAAAGTAAGCCGCCGGGGCACGCCTCCCGTCGCCGCGACCACGTATACGTCGCGATTGCCGTCATACTCGCCGGTAAAGGCAATCATTGAGCCGTCGGGAGAAAAGCTGGGTAGGGTCTCGACGCCGACTCCGGAAGTGAGCCGGCGCGCATCGCCGCCTTCCCGACTGACGATCCAGAGATCGCCGGCGTAGTTGAAAACAATTTGCGTCTTGCTCACGGTAGGAAAACGCAGCAGCAACGGCGGATTACTTTGGGCTGAGGCGGCGGACGAGAAGAGCGCGATTAGAGACAAAGACAAAGCGGCCAGGGCAAGGATTCCCCGAAGGCGGTTGCGCATTTTAAGAGCTCCTGCGAATGGCTGAACGGCGACGGGAAATCTTAGTGTGGCAGAGGTCGAATGGTCAACTTCTGGCATGACGGGAGTGAAGCGTGCAGTCCGGTTTTTTCTTTGCGATCTTTGCGGCAAAGGTCGCTAAGAAAACCAACCGCTTCATTTGCTTTTGCCCTTGCCTGGCAGTCCGGCCGGATTTTCATGCGTGCGTTCGCGGAAGGTTCCGCGAAGGCCGGTGGCGAGCTTGACGCTTGCTTCCCCGAACTTGTCGCGCAGGCGATCGGCGGCGGCCAGTGCATCTTTCCAGCGTTGCTGCTGGCCGCCTTCGAGCAAATTAATTTGCTCTGCCTGCGCTTCGAATGAGGATCCTTGCACTCCCAGCAGCCGCACTTCCCTGCCTTGCTTCCAGTTTTTGCGAAACAGCGCCCGCACCTGCTCAAAGATTTCGCCATCGAGCTGAGTCGGCGCGGGCAAAGTGTGAGCACGCGTAATCGTGGTGAAGTCTTTGTAACGAAGCTTGAGCTGGATGGTGCGCGCGTGCAGTTTTGCTTCTCGCAATCGCCGCGCCACCATCTCAGAGAGCCGCATCAGCGTGGCTTCTAACTGAGTCGCATCGGCGGTGTCTTCGTTGTAAGTATGTTCGTGGCTGATCGACTTGGCTTCGGTGTCGGCGCCGACTTCGGTGTCGAACCACCCGCCGGAATCTTCTCCGCGCGCTTTGCCTGCGAGGGCGATACCCCATTTGCCGAATCGTTCTTTGAGCTCGGACTCCTCGAGCCGCGCCAGGTCCCCTACTTTCTTGATGCCAAGTTCGTGAAGATGGCTCTCCATCACTTTACCGACGCCGGGAATCGCACGCACGTCGAGCGGCGCGAGGAATTGGGATTCTTGCCCCGACACGATCCAGAGCACGCCGTTGGGCTTGGCCTGCGCGGAGGAAACTTTCGCAATCAAGCGCGATGAGCCAATGCCGATCGAGCAATTCAGCCGCGTATCTTCTTTCATACGCTGATGAAGTTTGTGAGCGGCTTTCAGCGGCGGACCGTGAAGGCGCGCCGTCCCGGTCATGTCGAGATAGGCTTCGTCGATCGAGGCCATTTCTACTTGCGGAGAGAATGCAGTCAGCACCTTGAAGACTTTCTCTGAGCACTCGCGGTAACGCTCAGGATGGCCGTTGACGAAGATGGCATGCGGGCAAAGCTTTGCGGCGGTGCGCAGAGGGAGCGCCGAATGCACTCCGAACTTGCGCGCCTCGTACGAAGCCGCGGAGACCACTCCGCGCTCGTCGCGCTGACCTCCGACGACTACGGCTTTGCCTTTCAGCGAAGGATCGAAGAGTTCTTCCACGGAGACGAAGAAGGCGTCCATATCGACGTGGAAGATGGTGCGGGCGAAAGCCGGCAGTTGGAACGTGGCGGCCATGAGCGGATTGTAGCAGCCGGACGAAGATGTTCTCTCGCGAAGTGTCATCCCGAGCGAAGCGAGGGACCTCGGTTCTTGCCTGCGCCATCGCATCTGCCGGCACAGGCGGAAACCAAGATCCCTCGCTGCGCTCGGGATGACAAGGAACTAACTTATCGCGATGTTGCTACGCCAACACCTTCTCTTGCACGGCGGCTGTGCTGCGCATCTGTTTCACGCGTTCGTAAATCTTGCCGTATTCGCGCGCTGAGGCGTTCCACGAACAATCTTTGTTCATGCCGTTGCGCATGAGAACTTGCCACGACGTCTGATCGCGAAATGCCGTTAGCGCCTGTTT
>JBEKJF010000136.1:0-11315 GCA_050011375.1 Candidatus Sulfotelmatobacter sp. | reverse complement strand
GCGCCGCATACGGCGGAGGACGAAAGCGGTTTACCACGCTGAAGCCCCGTCCGCTCAAATTGTGAATCCATCTCGCGCCCTACAATTTCTCTATGAGGGTGTACTTCCCAACTGTGATTTTTATACCGGAATCACGGATTTCGTTGCCCGGGATGTCCACAGTGCCTCGAAAAAGAGAGTCAGCCACATTCTTAATGTTGGCGTCGACACAAGCCTGTTCACTCCACCCTCGGCAAGAGCGAATCCCGCGCCGGTGGTGTTGTTCGCGGGTACATTGATTGAGCGCAAGGGACCACAACACATTCTCGAAGCCGCCGCACAATTTCCCAACGCGACCTTCCGGTTGGTGGGAGCCGGGCGTCAGGGATTCGACCAAGTTTTGCGCCAAAGAATTAAGCAATCGGCGCTGAACAACGTAATATTGGAAGGTCCTAAAACGCAGTCTCAAATGGTCGAAATCATGCGGAACAGCGACATCTTTCTTCTCCCGTCGAGACTGGAAGGGATTCCGAAAGTCACGTTGGAAGCCTCAGCTACGGGCCTGCCCTGCATCGTGTTTCGCGATTACGAAACTCCGTCGGTGGTTGATGGAATCACTGGTTTTCAGGTCGCCACGCTTGAGGATATGATGCGAGCTTTAGGGAAATTAATTGAAGATCGTTCGCTGCGGCAGCGCATGGGAGCGGCGGCTCGCGAGCACATGGAGAAGTTCGATTGGAATGTTGTCAGCCGGCAGTGGCAGAGCGCATATCTTGAAATCGCCGCTGCCCAGACAACTTGAAAGCCCGGGGCGTGCGGAAAGGATGAGCGCGATTTCTAATCATTCCCGCATCGACCAGGGGCGCAATCTTCACGTCCTCAGCTTGACGCCTTTTTTCCCAAGCGATCGTGACGACGCCAGCGGTTGTTTTATTTCTGAACCGCTCGATTTGCTGGCTAAGGCGGGAATTCACCATACAGTCTTCGCGGTGCAGCCAGCCTATCGGCCGCGACTTCGTGCACGCGCCTCCGTTGTGCCAGTTCATTGGCTTCGCTATTGGGCCTTGCCCGGTGGGATGGGACTGCCGTCCGCAGGTGCTTTCTTATTCGCGCGGATCGTCGCCCGGGTACGCGAACTGAACCGCGTGCAGCCCATCGATCTCATCCACGCCCATGCGCCGTTGCCTGCTGGCCACGCCGCCATGCTTTTGAGTCGCGAACTCAATATTCCATACGTGGTTTCTGTGCATGGCCTTGATGCGTTTTCCACTGAGCAGGTGAGTGGCAAGTCCGGGGAATGGTGCCGCCGCATTTCGCAGAGGGTTTATCGGAGTGCGAGCCAGGTGATCTGCGTCAGTGAGCATGTGCGCGAGCAGGTCCTCGCGGGTGCAGGCGGAAACTGCCGCACGGCGGTCGTTTATAACAGCGTAGACCCGGCGCTCTTTACTCCGGCGTCAGAGAGGACTGCGGCGTCGTCAGACCCAAACTCTCTCATGATTCTCAGCATCGGCAATCTGATTCCGATCAAAGGTCACGAACACCTGATCCGAGCGGCCGCTGCTTTGGCATCGAAGTTTCCTTCGCTGCATTGGGAGATTATCGGCGATGGACCGGAGCGCCGCCGGCTGCAGGTTCTGGCGAACGAACTGCATGTCGCGGACCGCGTGCGCTTCCTTGGACGCCAATCGCGCCGTCAGGTAGCGGATGCTCTGCGACGCTGTACGATTTTCGTTCTGCCGAGCCGGTATGAAGCTCTCGGATGTGTCTACCTCGAAGCCATGTCCACTGGCAAGCCAGCTATCGGCTGCCGGAACCAGGGAATTGCTGAAGTCATCCAGCACGGCTGGAACGGTTTACTGGTTGGCCCTGACAATCAAGAAGAGCTTACGCAAGCCATCTCAACGCTCTTGCGCGATGAACCCGCCCGCCGCAAGATGAGCACCGCTGCCCGCAATACCATCCTGGACAGGTTTACTCTTGCGCATCAGGCCGAAAATCTGGCGCGCGTCTATAGGGAGTGCGTCGCGTGAAGCGGCGTCTGGCACTTCTCACCGAAATCATCGCTCCTTACCGCATTCCAGTTTTTAACGCCCTGGCGGCTCGGGACGATATTGATCTGCATGTGATTTTTCTCTCGGAAAACGACCCGGGCTTGCGGCAGTGGCCTGTGTACAAAAAAGAGATTCGGTTTTCGTACGAGGTTTTGCCCGCCTGGCGGCGGCGCGTGGGAAAGTACAATCTGCTGGTAAATCGCGGCGTGGGCGCCGCTTTGCGCCGCTTCCGTCCCAGTGCGGTTCTATGCGGAGGATACAACTATCTGGCCTCCTGGCGGGCTGCGTGGTGGGCTAAATCCAACAATGTTCCGGCGCTGCTCTGGTCGGAAAGCACTGTCAATGATCACCGTCGCGGTCGCCGGGAAGTAGAATTTATGAAAGTCCGTTTCACCCGATTATGCAAAGCATTCGTTGCCGCGGGAAAGGCGTCCCGCGATTATATGATTGCGATGGGAGTGCCCCCGGAACGCGTCTTCGTTGCCCCGAATGCGGTCGATGTGGAATTCTATGCGGCTATAGCCCGCTCAGCTCGCCAAGACGCGGCCGCGATTCGGGCGCACCATGGTTTGCCATCGCGCTACTTCCTGTGTACGGGACGGTTGGTGCCGGAAAAAGGTATCTTTGATCTGCTCGCTGCGTACGCCAAACTGGAAGCAGTCGAGCGATCTCAGATAGGCTTGGTGTTCGCGGGAGACGGAGCGTCTCGTTCTCAACTGGAAGAGCGTGGCGCTGCCATCAAACCAGGGTGCGTTCGCTTTTGCGGTTTTGTTCACCGCGAGGAACTGGCGGAGTTGTATGCTCTCGCAGATGCTTTAGTGTTTCCGACGCACAGCGATCCTTGGGGGCTGGTAGTCAACGAGGCAATGGCTTGCGGCCTGCCGATTATCGCGTCGGAGATCGCAGGATGCGTTCCCGATCTGGTAGAGAACGCGGAGAACGGTTTCGTTGTTCCATCCGGCAATGTGGAGGAACTCGCTCGCGCGATGCGGACTTTGCTGAGCAACCCATCATTGGCACGGGAAATGGGCGCAAGCAGCGCTTTACGGATTCAAGCATTCACGCCTGAGGCGTGTGCCGACGGCTTTTCAAGGGCTGTGGCGTTCGCTTGTGCTGATCCAAGAATGGGAACTGAATTGGAACCGTGACTGAATGAAAAATGCATCCAAGCTTTTCGGACTGCTAGCAATCCTGGTTATGGCGTTGCTGTTGTTTGCCGTTGCTGAAGCACGTCCAGCCTATTTCGCCAATGTCTCCTATTTGGAGGCTCTCCTTCTGCTGGAAGTGATGGTAGTCGCCGTCTGGCACTATGAAAGATGGTTTTTCCTGGGCATGATGCTCGTTTTTCTGTGGGCGGGAACTGATTTGCCCTTGGCCGGAGCCGGAAATCGAGGCCGCTGGGTCTTTCTCGCCGTCGGTGCCCTAGTCGGAATCGTTAAGTGGCTAAAGCGGGACATGCGGCGGCATTTCACGGCTATCGATCTCGTAGCCTTGCTGTGCGTGGTGTCAGCGGCAGTTTCTTCTCTGGTTTCCACTCGCGTCGAAATGTCGTTGCTGAAGTCCTCGAGCCTTTTGCTTATTTTTTTGTACGGAACCAGCGGCGCGAAGTTAGCTATGGCTGGCCGGGAGAGCACGTTCTTTCTCGGATTGCTAACTGCTTGTGAAGTAGTTAGCTACCTAAGTGCATTTGCGTATGTGGTCTTGCATTTCGAACTGTTCGGCAATCCCAATTCGCTGGGCGCCGTGATGGGAGTAGTGGTCGTCCCCATCTTGTTGTGGGGTGTTCTGAGCACTGCCGACCGGCACGTACGCTTCCGCCGGATCATCGCTCTGTGTCTCGCTTCGTACTTGCTCTACCTCTCTGTTTCTCGAGCCGCCATCCTGGCTTGCGCGGTGGCAGTGACGCTGATGTGCGTTGCATTGCGCCGCCAAGTCTTGCTCGTTAAGGGAGCCACTGTGTTGATGTTCGTGGTCGCCATAATTGCCGTCGTGCAGCCGGGACGCTTCGACACGCTAGTTTCCTCATTCACGGAAGATTTAATTTACAAAGGGAAACCTCAGATGGGAATCCTTGGTTCCCGGCAATCTCCCTGGCAGGAAACCTACGATGTCATCAGAAAGGATAGGAATTATCTGTTCGGTGTCGGATTCGGAACCAGCGTGGCTGAGCAGGAGGGTGCAAGCAGCGGCCTGATGTTCAGAACTTCTGGCGGAGCGGTTCGGGAGCATGGCAACAGCTATCTGGCTCTTGTGGAATACGTCGGCCTGCTAGGAGTTGTTCCGTTTCTGGTTTTGCTGATTCTCGTGGCGCGTCAGATTCGCCGCGGCTATTCCCTTATGTGGCGTACTCGCGATCCTCGCCATTACGTAGTTCCGCTGGTCATGGTTTGCACCGCAGGTTTGGTTCATGCCTTCTTTGAAGACTGGTTGTTTGCCGTAGGATTTTATCTCACCGTTTTCTTCTGGAGTTGTGTGTTCGTTCTTGCGGAGTTGCAATCCGAGCAGGCCCCGGTGCCAGCGATGATCAACCGGACCTGGACGCAGATTCCCGTGAATACGCAGGTTCCGTTGTCCCCTGCCCGATGATCTCGTTCCGGATGAACTGCCCGTTATGATGCACTTGTTCATCAACGCCCTCGCTGCCAGTGCGGGTGGCGGCCTCACCTACATTCGTAACGTGATCCCACATCTTGCGCGGCGCGACAATTTGAAGGCGACGATATTGCTCGACGCCCGGTTGGCGCGCGAATTGCGAACTTCAGACAATCTTACTTTTCTGGAACGCGAAACTCCTTCCAGCGTAGCGGCGCGCTTTTACGACGAGCAACGCGCCGTACCTCGGCTTGTCCGCCAGTGCGGGGCTGACGTCCTGCTTTGCACGGGCAACTTCGCTTTATTGAATTCTCCCGTGCCGCAAATCCTTCTGAGCAGGAATGCCTTGTACACGTCGCGCGATTTCTACGCTGACCTTCGCTCTCGCGGTGATTATCGACTTTGGCTCGATACTGCGGTGAAAGGCGCGTTCGCCAAATGGTCGATTCAACTCGCCGATACAACTGTTGCTCCCAGCGAAGCGTTTGCCGAAGAACTTCGATCTTGGACGGGCAAGCCGATAGCCGCCATCCACCACGGATTTGATCGGGCAGAATTCGCGCGCGATCAATCGCCTCTCCCTGAAGACATCCGTGAGAAGCTAGATTCTGCGCGCGATGCGCTCCGTCTGCTATTTGTCAGCCACTATAACTACTACCGCAATTTCGAGATGCTGATCAGGGCGTTGCCGCTCATCCAGCAACTTCTCGGTTCGAGAAAAGTGGTTTTGTTTCTCACCTGCAAGCTGGCTGACGGAGCGAATCCAGGCGTTTACCGCGCCGGTACTGCGGCCGCGTTGGTGCGCGAGTTGCGGCTCTCTCGCAATGTCGTAGAACTCGGAGCAGTCCGGTACGGATTGCTGCATCATCTTTATCGAGCTGCCCATATCTATGTCAGCCCAGCTTACGCGGAGTCGTTTGCGCACCCGCTGGTCGAGGCCATGTCCAGCGCGTTGCCGGTAGTGGCTTCCAATCTTCCAGTTCACCGCGAAATCTGCGGGCCAGCAGGCCTGTACTTCGATCGGTTCTCTCCGCAGGAACTGGCGGAACGAGTGGCCGAGGTTGCTCTGTCTGTTGACTTGGCACAAAAACTATCCCAAGCCGGCCTCGATCGATCATCTGCGTTCAGCTGGAAAGGCCACATGGATCAGATAGTTCAATTGGCCGAGGGTCTGATTTCCCGCTCAGATTAGCCCTCCCTGTTTGTTGGTCGGCTGCTCAGACCGACACAATTGCCGCTGCGGGCCCGACCCGTGCTGTGCAAGGAACCCGCCTCGCGTTAGCATTGAACCGATGATCAGGAACATCCTAAGAAGGTTTAGTCGCGGAGTTGTGTTAAAGCGACACCTACCTCGTGAGTACGGTCACCATCCCATGTTTGTTTCACCCGATTCGGCTCTGGCCTATTGGCGATCGGACCTGGAAAAAGTGGACCCGTTCCTGCTGTCGATGGTGCGTGAGCTAGTCAGGAAAGATATGCAGGTTTGGGATATCGGCGCCAATGTAGGCTTGTTCTCTTTCGCGGCGGCTGCGCTCGGGGCGCGGGTTCTCGCGGTCGAGGCGGACACCTGGTTAGCGGATTTGCTGCGTCGTTCGGCGCATCTCAATGGCCTGCCTGTCAGTGTGCTTTCTGCGGCGGTTTCAGACACCCTCGGAGTATCGGAGTTGCACCTTTCTAACGAGGGCCGTGCCTCGAACTCCCTCACCGGCAGCAGTCGCTCGCACCCTGTCGTCACGGTAACGTTGGATTCGCTTCTGGATCGCTTCGGCGTTCCAGACTTATTGAAGATCGATATTGAGGGAAGCGAATGCGCCGCTCTAAGGGGAGCTCCGCAGCTCCTTCAGCACCAGCCAACAATTTTCTGCGAAGTAAGCCAGGATCATGACGATGTCGCACGGATATTCTCAGCGGCGGGGTACACCCTCTATGCCGCCAGGGAGCGCGACCGCCAACCAATTAGCCGGCCATCGCGTGACACGCTGGCGTTGCCTGCTACGGCCGCACAGCGAAACCAGCGCGTGTTCTCCGGCTCTTCATACTAATGGGAGTGGCCGGCCGAGAACTTGGTTTCCCGGCGAGATCAGGCGCGGTGCATCCTCGTCCTGTTGAAGTAGGTGGCTGTATGATTTCGAAGAGGGGCGCTGACGCCCACTCTGAAATGACCATCGCACGTCCCAAGAGATTATCCACCGCGCCCAGCCCACCTTCAAACAGCAAGTGGGGCCAAGAGCCGTCCCTGCGAGAGGTTCTGGCTCTTTGGCTCATGACGTGCCTGGTCTTCGTCGCGGGCGTGGCCGTGCTTCGCAACTATCTTTCGCTTGTCGACGAATCTGGGGACGCCTCCGCCTACATGGCGGTGGCGTCCGCCATACGCCATTGGAATTTTCACGGTCTCATGGTCAAGCAGTTCTGGGGTTTGCCGTATGCGATGGCCGCACTATCCAGCCTGACCGGCGTGAGTGATCGGGCAGCGCTTCTGCTGATCTGTTTTGCTACGTCGTTGGCCAGCGTCGCAATCGCCCATCGTCTTTGGGGCGGGTGGGTGGCGGGTTTCTTTGCAATTCTGAATTTCGACTGGATGCAACGATCCTATCTAGGTGGCTCCGAGCCTCTGTTCGTTGCGCTTCTCTTCGGCGCATTCCTAGAGGTTCGGAAAGAACGCTGGTGGCTCGCTTCTCTGCTGGCTTCTCTCGCGACTGTGGTCAGGCCGCTCGGGATATTCGCGTTGCTGGGTATCGGACTAGTCCTGCTGTGGAAGCGGGACTACGGCAGGCTCGTGCTGTCAGTGGGAATCGGGCTGACAATTGGCATCCTCTACATGCTCCCGCTCGCAAAGCAGTTCGGAGATCCCCTGGCCACGGTGAACAGTTACCACAACCCGGATTGGCAAGGCGGCTGGCTCTTCGGATTCCCCTTTTATGCCATCGTCAAGGGCACGCTGACCGAGCCCGCGCCGTGGACCAATCTGGTGTTAAGCTTCGGGTGGATTTTCCTGGTGCTGTTCGCGATCGTGGTCATGATCAGGAGCGCGCGCTTTCGCGAGTATGCCCGCTCCCACCCAGCCGAGATGCTGTTTCTGATTCCGTTTCTCTGGTGCCTTTACACTTACAACTATCCGCATTGGGCTCGGGGCAACTTCGCCCGCTTCGCGATTCCCATCCTGCCGTTCGTGCTCATCGCTCTAGATCAATGGGTTCCCAAGGACCGCCGGGTGCTTTGGGTGTTGGGTGTGAGCATGTCAGTCTTGGCGGGAGCGTCCGCACTAGGAGTGGCAAACGTGCGCGCCCTGATCCGATTGGCCGTGGGGTAATTTGCTGCACTGTGTCTCGGTCCTCTGCTGAACTTGGCTGAGTGTAAAATGAGCGGGCCGTGCCTGAACTGCTCAAAAGACTCTCTTACGTACTTCATTCCATCTGGTGCGATACGTCGAACAGTGGCGAACGATGCAGGCGAATCTTGATGTTTTTTGGCTGGCAAGTGTGGAAGCGCGTCATCGGTGTACCTGTCATCGTTGCGACAAACAACGGGTTCCGATTTATTGCATACCCCGACTCCGACGTGTCAGCGGCTTTCCTCTACTATCGTGTTCCCGATGCGAAAGATATCAAGTTCCTGCGCGCTCATCTGAATGGCGGCGTTCTGATCGATGTCGGCGCAAATGTGGGATCAGTCAGCCTTCTGCTCGCGGATAAGATCAGTCGTGCCATTTTGTTCGAACCCAATCCTGTCGCCGCCGCGCGCGCCCGAGAGAACATCGCCATTAACCGACTGCCTTTCGAAGTCCATGAACTTGCGGTTTCCGACGTGCGGGGTACCGTGGAACTTGAGGATGCCGGCGGTGCAAGTCCCTGCAATCGCACAGTAGTCGGGTTTGAGACGAAGGTTCGAACCCGAACTGTTCGCCGCGTAGCACTAGACGAGTTTTTGGATGACCAGTTAATTACATGCGAAATTAGCGCCATCAAAATCGACGTGGAAGGTCATGAGAATGCCGTGATCCACGGTATGAAGCGTTTACTCCGAGAGAAGCGGCCCCAGTTGGTAATGTTCGAGTACCTGCAGCGAACAAACCTTTCCGAAGCACTCGCCGCCTTCCAGGCCGCTGGCTACAAAACCTTCGAGGTCACGCCTGAGGGACCCTGCGAGGTCCAAGGTAGCGTCCTGCCTCTTCAGAACCTGTTCGCTTGCCCGAGCGAAATCTTCCCGGTACTTTAGCCCCCGCTGGCCCGGCTTCTCCAGGTGGGAAACGTTCTCAGGTTGTCGTGTGATTGTCGGTCGATCCACGTCTAACATCGTCGACCTCTGCCCATTGAAACAGCATCCGTTAGGACTGTGACGGCCGCGCCGCGAACGGCATTAGCGATTGCGCGTGTCTCCATAGCTTGTGCGGCCATTCGCGATCCATACATGGGCGTTCGATCAGCAGAAAAAATATCCCGCAAAAAAGCAAGATCGCGGGAATGATCATGATCGACTGAAGAACGAAATATACCCAGAAGTTTTGTCCAACGTGGAGCGGCGCTGTAAGGTGCTTTACCCCGGAGGTGATCAGGTAGTGGAAGAGATAGATGCTGTAACACATTCCGCCAATGTCGGTAATCACACGGTTGCTGAAAATCGAGGAACAGATTCGTCCGCGAAACGCTGCCAGGTAAAGCGGGACGATCACAAATGGCAGCGCGACATGGCCGAAATTCCGTCCCATATACCACACTAGCGGCCATAAGCCGATCGCGAGCGCATCCCAAATGAATGACTGCTTCCATTCTCCGCGCGTTATGTACAAATCACAGACCAGAAATCCAGCCAGGAAGAACGCCAGATAGTAAGCGATCGATGCGTGAAAGTGAAGGCTGCTGTAAAGCCGGTTGCTGAGAACACCCGCGATCAGCATTACGATTAAGATCACGGCCCGGCGCACCAAAGCGTTCGAGATCGCAAACAACAACGCCAGCAACGGAACCAAACAATAGAACTGTACCTCGACCTCGAGCGACCACGCGACTCCATTCACCGCTCCGGGGAAAGCGCCGAAGATCAGATTGTGCATGTAAACGGCGCTTGCGGCCAGGTGAGGCGCCATGTCTGCAAGTGGTCGGTGGGCCACGATATTCTGCATCGCCGCCCACGCGAACAGACTGAGAAAATATGGCGGTTCCAGCCGCGTCAACCGGCGCAGGAAGTATTGCTTCAACTTCACCTTGGGAGCATTGGCCAGGTAGCGGGACGCAAACGGCACTCCCAGGATGAATCCACTGATCGCGAAAAATAACTCCACACCGCGCTTCGCCAGGTCCGTATTAAATGGGATGGGAACGGGAATCGCGCCTATTTCCAAAGCAGCATAGATGTGAAAGAACACCACGGAGGCGATCGCCACGAAGCGTAACCCATCGATCTGGGGGATGAACCGTTTCTGGGTGGTGATGCGCTTGAACTGCAGCATAGCTATCGGCCGCGATCAGAATAGCATGCGGTGTGCGGTGTTATTTTTGCGCTTCGACATAGAGGGTTTCATCCCGACGCACTTCTAGTTCGAGCCCCTCGATTTCAGGAATCGCGCTGTCGCGAAAATCTCTCGGCCCTGGGTTGGCAAAACCTGCTTCTTGCAGCAGATGCGCCAGCGAACGCGCATCGAACATTTGAGAGTGATTCGATCCCGGATGAACGAGATCTTGCAGCGAGTGGCTCAGCATCATGCGGGAGATCAAAGTATGGGAAGCCAGCGCATCGTGATCCGCAAGATAATCCCGCACGAGCAACCCAAGATCGGGCACCGCGATTCGAATCACGCCTCCCGCTTCCAGAACGCGAAAGCACTCTCGCGCAATCTTCAAGGATTCCTCATAAGTGAAGTGTTCGAAGGTGTGGGACGAATAGATATACCGGACACTCGCCTCGTTGAAGGGAAGGCCCTTTCTCACGTCGTAGCGGCGAACGTTCCTTGGCCACCGCGGAAACTTCAGCAAGCGATTAACCAGCGGGATTCGCGACAGAGGAATGGTCAGCGAATTGTCAAAGTTATACCAGCCATCGAGTCCCGATACTCCGCACCCGATATTGATCTTGATTTCATTCTGCAGTTTTTCGCGCATCGGATAGGTAAATGATGAGGGCTCGATAAAAGATGATCGCTGAGTCTAACACGGGCTGCCAGTTCGACTATTTCCACAGTTTGCCAAACCGCGAGTGCGTGTAAACTGGGCACCGGTTTACCGCTGCTCCCTTATCAGAATAGATCAGAGAACGCATGGCCTCTACAGTCATCAGCGACCAGACTATTCGGCAAAATTCGGTTGCAGTCCACCACCCGTTCAGGCTCGGACACAGGCCCGCTCTCGATGGCCTCCGCGCAATTGCAGTTCTCCTAGTCATGGCGCACCACGGATATGTCCCAGGGTTTCGAGGTGGAAGCATCGGCGTTGACATCTTTTTCGTGCTGAGCGGCTTCTTGATTACCAGCTTGCTTCTGGAAGAGTGGGGTAGCACCGGGGGAATAAGCTTCGGAAAATTCTACATGCGCCGCGCTCTCCGGTTGCTGCCCGCCCTATTGCTTCTTCTTCTCTTTGTCGAGGCCTACGCTCTCGGGATGTTGAAAGGCCCCCGATTGTGGGAGATGCAGAGAGCGATCCTAGCGGTGCTCTTCTACGTAAGCAATTGGTTTAGCATTGCCCGGCCAAATGGTCTGGGGCC
>JBEKJF010000135.1:0-11387 GCA_050011375.1 Candidatus Sulfotelmatobacter sp. | reverse complement strand
AAAGGTCTAGAGACCTACCGGGCCGGCCAGACCGGACTCCTAAGGATGACCTGGGACAACGGCGATAGGACCGTACTGGTGAACCCAAACCTTGGAGGCATGACCATCGGCTGGAATGTCATGCATTCCGCACAGGATGAACTCTTTGCGGCCATCGAGGGCACCGCATTTCACACTCGGGTCATTCTCGACCGCCTCAGCGAGTATGGTGTACCGACCCATCGCGTCATCAATGGCGGCGGCATTCCGCAAAACAATCCAGTTCTCAACCAGGTCTATGCCAACGTTCTCGGAAAACCGGTGCTGGTCCCAAGCAGCAAGGTAACCGGGCTCGGGTCAGCCATCTTTGCGTTTCTCGCAGCCGGAATCTTTTCAACGATAGCCGAAGCGCAGAAGCAGGTTTGCCCGCAATACTCGGTTTTCAATCCACAGCCCCGAACGAAAGACACTTACGACCAGCTGTACGCGTGCTACCGCCGCATATATTTTGACTTCGGGCAGCCCACGCCCGATTCGCGCTTCGGCGATATACTACCCAACCTGATCCGGGTAGCGGAAACACAGCGGGCGAACGCTCCGGAACAGGCCAGTCGTCCGGCATCCTGACCGTATTCGCACAGAGGATTCCCACGGAGTGAAGGACAATCTCATGAAAGCACTTCGACGAATGAAGGCTGCAGAATGGGTCGGCATGACCGGGGTACTATTCACCCTCGTCCCGGTACTGGCCTTATCCCAGGCGTCGTCTTTCACCCCCGACAAGATGGATACAGTCCTTTACGGCGTCGCCTACTATCCGGAATACATGCCTTATGAGCGACTGGAGAAAGATGTTCAGCTGATGCAACAGGCAGGAATCAGCGTCGTACGAATGGGAGAATCGAGTTGGGGTTTGTGGGAGCCGGAAGAAGGCAGATTTGAATACGCGTGGATGGATCGAGTGGTGGAAAGAATGCACCAAGCTGGCATCCGTGTAATTCTGGGCACACCAACCTATTCAATTCCCGCGTGGCTTTACCGGAAACATCCGGAAATCGTCGTCACCCGTCTGGGCGGGCAATATCTCTATTACGGCATTCGGCAGAATACCGACCTGGCCAATCCGACGTACCGTTTCTATTGTGAAAGGGTGATCCGAAGGATTCTGGAGCACTACAAGAACAATCCTGCCGTCATTGGCTATCAGATCGACAATGAAACATCTTCCAGCGGCGCCGCGAACCCCGATGTGCAGATCGGATTCGCAGACTACTTGAAGAAGAAGTTCAAGACGGTGGATGAACTGAACAAGGTCTGGGGCTTGAACTACTGGGGTCAGCGGCTCAACGACTGGAACGAACTCCCGCCGCGGGATGGCATCATCAATCCCGGCTGGAAGCTGGAGTGGGAGCGCTATTCGCAATGGCTGACTACCGATTTTCTGGCCTGGCAAGCCGGCCTGGTGAACGAATACAAGCGGCCAGATCAATTTGTTACGCATGATTTTGCCGGTCCTCCGCGACCGGAAGTGAACGAAAGAGAAATCGCGCGCAGTCTGGACATCGCTGCCTCGAATCCATACCACGGCACACAGGACAGCTTTGACGGGCAGGGCTCTTCTTACGTAGGCGACTACACTCGTTCGCTGAAGCAAACCAACTACCTGATCACTGAAACCAACGCCGATACCATTGGCTGGGACTCCAAAGAGCAATATCCTCCCTATGACGGTCAGATGCGCCTCGATGTTTACACGCACATTTCCTCCGGCGCAAACATGGTGGAGTACTGGCACTGGCACTCAATTCACTATGGTCAGGAGACATATTGGAAGGGCGTCCTCGGCCATGATCTTGAGCCTGGGCGTCCTTACGCCGAAGTCAGCCGCACGGCGCACGAATTACAGCGCATCGGTCCCAGACTCGTCGATTACAAACCCACCAACCACGTCGCCATTTTCTATAGCAACGATTCACATTACGGCATTGAGTTCATGAAGTTCAGCGACCGCGTCGGTTATCACACCATGATGCAGCAGTTCTATGGAGTGCTCTATCGCGCGAATGTAGGCGTTGATTTTGTGTTTCCCGAGAGCACTAATCTCTCCGACTACAAAGTGATCGTGGTCCCGCCGCTTTATGTGGCAAGCGACGCGACGCTCGGTAAACTGGTGGAATTTGTGCACAACGGCGGCCACCTTGTGGTCAGTTTCAAGAGTGGATTCACAAACGAATACGATACGGTGCGCTGGACCATGGCTCCGGGGCCCTTGCGCGAAGCTGCGGGTTTTCACTACCAGGAATTCTCCAGTTTACGTCAGCCGCTGGCACTCAAGGGAGATCCATTCCACGCAGGAAGCGACAACAAAGTGTCGGATTGGGCCGAAATGCTGATTCCGGATACCGCCGAAGCGCTCGCCTACTACGACCACCCTTTCTTCGAAAAATATCCGGCCCTTACGCGCAACCATTTCGGAAAAGGCACGCTAACCTATGAGGGAACTGTGTTAAGCGATAAGCTCCAGGAAGATGTCTTACTCAACGTCCTCAAGCTCGCAGGCCTGACCGGACCAGACCAAAAGCTGCCGCCCTCGGTACGCGTAAAGCACGGAACAACCCGTGGCGGAAAGACAATCCACTATTACTTGAACTACTCTGGAGAGTCGCAAAAGCTGGCATATTCCTATGGCAGTGGCTCGGACTTGTTATCCGGGGAGCCGATTGTCAGATCACAAGAGCTCGTATTGAAGCCTTGGGACTTGGCTGTTATCGAGGAAAAGTAATTGTTTTGGGGTTCAAGTTCCACGACCGTCGCCTCGCGGGTCGAGAGCAATTGATATGCATAACCGCAGATTTAATTGTGTCATTTATCTGTTAATTGTTCTTTGCTGCACGCCCCGGCTTGGTGCGCAGGCTGCGCCCACATCTCAAGCAGATGTCGAGAAACGGGTCGACACCCTTCTCGGCAAAATGACTTTGGAAGAGAAGATCGAGATCATCGGGGGCGAGAACACCTTTTATACTCATCCCTTCCCACACCTTGAGATCCCTTCTCTGAAAATGTCCGATGGACCGCTCGGAGTGCATGACTACGGCCCGACCACGGCCTATCCCGCGAGCATAGCGCTGGCGGCATCCTGGGACGTGGAGCTTGCCAAGGGTGTCGGCGCCATGATGGGGCGAGACGCCCGGGCGCGGGGCGTGAACTTCATTCTTGCTCCCGGTATGAATATCTACCGGGCACCGATGAATGGCCGTAATTTCGAGTACTTCGGAGAAGATCCATTCTTGGCTTCGCGCATGGCGGTTTCGGTGATTGAGGGAATTCAGCAGCAAGGCGTCATTGCTACGGCCAAACATTTTGTCGCTAATAACGAAGAATACGGACGCCTTGAAGTCAGCTCTGACATGGATCAGCGAACGCTTCGCGAGATCTACCTTCCTGCCTTTGAAGCTTCCGTGAAAGAGGGAAAGGTCGGGGCCGTGATGGATGCTTACAATCCCGTGAACGGCGTGTTCATGACGCAGAATGGGTACCTTAATAACGAAATCCTTAAGCAGGAATGGGGCTTCGACGGAATTCTTATGTCGGATTGGGGTGCGACCCACGATGGTGTTGCCGCTGCAAACGGAGGTCTCGATCTCGAAATGCCGAGCGCAGCGTACATGTACAAGGATACGTTGCTGGCGGCGATCAAGGACGGTAGGGTTTCGGGGGCGACGATTGACGACAAAGTACGAAGAATTCTGCGCAAGGCCATCGAGTTTGGATTTCTCGACCGTCCGCAGACGGTTTCGGACATCCCGCTATTGAGCCAGGAAGGCCGGCATGTCGCGCTGCAGGAAGCCCGAGAGGGCATGGTACTGCTTAAGAACGCGGGAAATATACTGCCGCTTAATAAGGCGAAAATAAAGAGGATCGCTGTGATTGGGCCCGACGCCTATCCTGCAGTAATCGGTGGGGGCGGGAGTTCCCTGACCAAGCCGTTCAACTCCGTCAGCTATCTAGAAGGGATCAGCGACTACTTGGGTACGACCGCCAATGTGTTGTACGCAGTTGACGTCCCTGCTTTGGAAGAAGTTTTCCAAAACTCAGAATTCGTTACCGCTCCCGGGGGAAGCGTTGGACTGAACGGGGAATACTTCAACAATGAAAATCTTGAAGGCGCACCCGCTCTCGTGCGCACAGATCCACACGTAGACTTTCATTGGGGCGATGGCAGCTATGCTGCAAATGAGCCTGTCGATCACTTCTCCGCGCGCTGGACAGGTTATTTTGTTCCGAATAAATCGGGCGACTATACCCTCTACACGAATTCCGATGACGGGGTCCGTTTGTATCTCGACGACGAACGTGTGATCGATGACTGGCAGCGTCATTCGGAAACGGTCAACAGCTGTGTTAGACGGCTGGAGTCAGGCAGGCCCTACAAGATCAAGCTCGAATACTTTGAAAGGGTTGGTACGGCGACGGTGGGCCTCGGTGTTAGCGCGATCGAACTCGGGGTTGGCCGTGAAACCAAGGCATTGGCCGCAAAGGCGGATGTCGTGATTCTTTGCGTCGGCTTCGATCCTGCGACAGAAACGGAGGGATCCGACCGTACCTTTGTTCTTCCCGCAGGTCAGGACGAACTCATCCAGCAGATTACGAGCGTAAACAAGAATACGATTATCGTGCTGACTTCGGGCGGGAACGTCGACATGAGCCGATGGATCGATCGCGTTCCCGGACTTATCCACGCCTGGTATCCGGGGCAGGAAGGCGGCACGGCGCTGGCGCAAATCCTGTTCGGCGACTACAGCCCCTCCGGCAAATTGCCTGCCTCTTTCGAACGCCTTTGGGAAGATAACGCTGCTTTCAACAGCTACTATCCCGCAAATGGCGAGAAACGGGTGCGCTATTCGGAGGGAGTCTTCGTCGGCTATCGTCATTTTGATCGCTCGACCACCAAGCCGTTGTTCGCTTTCGGATACGGACTCTCCTACACTACGTTCGTCTATAGCAATCTGTCCGTTGCCCCGAATGGCGGAAGCCTGAGCCAACCGGTGATCGTTTCCTTTGACATGACAAACACTGGGCATCGTGAAGGCGCCGAAGTCGCGCAGCTCTACGTTGGTGATCCGCACGCCAGTGTTCCCCGTCCGGTCAAAGAATTGAAGGGATTCGCCAGGGTGAATCTCAAGCCGCGCGAGACCAAGCACGTAACCATCCGGCTGGATCGCCGCTCGTTTTCTTTCTATGACGTCAACAAGAAAGATTGGAACGCGGAACCCGGCGAGTTCTTGCTGCTGGTGGGCGCCTCATCCGATGACATTCGGCTTAAAGGAAGCTTTACGTTGGCGCACTAGTTCCACGATATCGGGACGGCGGTTTATGACCGATCTTCGGGAACCGGAGACGATCTGGTGCGGTGGCGCAGAGTATCTTCCACGGGACAGTTCCTACCACCGTAGCGGCAATATCAGCAAAGGTATTTAGGCTATTAAGTGAAAATAATTATGTTCCTCCATGTCTTCATCAGCTTGGTATCGGAATAATCGAACCGGCACTACAACCTCTTCTCCGGGTGTCCCTTTTCGGGAGAGGCCATGGCCCGCTGGTCCCTGGACTCAATTACCAAGCCGCGATACCTGGACTGCTCATCCACCGAACATTCTTCGAGGCGTCCGCTGTCGGGCCACATCTTGAAGAAGAATGTCCCTTTGAACCCGCTGATCTTGTTCCTGTCCGAGATCAGTTCGAGGATCAGCATCCTGGTATTGACCATGCCGAAATTCCGCCTTCCTGCACTTCCCGCTGGTGCTCGGTGTCTTCCCAGAAGATGCTGGCACCATCGAGCAGATCGGCCATTTCGGTATAAATCCCCCAGTTGGCATTGATGTCATAGGGGATGGCCGCCGAGCCTTTCAAATTCGTGAAGAACGGCCGCTTCCCCGGCGTCAGATCGCTTTTCGTGCTTTCCATGGTAGCGATCACCGTCACCTGCTCGCGGGTACAGATGACGCTGCCACCTTGGCCTCGCCGGCTCGTAGCCCGGCATATCGAGCAGATGGAAGTTGTCTTCCATGACCACGATATGTTTCTCTGGGAAGCGCTTGCGGATATCCGAAACGTAGCGGCCGAGCGCTGGAAAGCTCGGCGAGACCTCGCTGATGTCGGCTACGATCAGCCTCTCGGCTTCGAACAGTCCCCGCAGCCATTGCCGGGCGCGTGCCCCGCTTCAAGTTTCGTTCTGAGCAGGGAAACGCCCGAAAAGTTTTCGTCGATCTGTCGACTCAAGAGAGCCTGAAAACTGCGGCAGCCCAAGAAGGCCTTTGGGCTCTGGTCTGGATGGAGTTTCTTTTCAGTTACGGCTGGCGGAGAGCCTTCCAGCCACTTCCCGTGCCAGTCTTTCCATCGGGATCGGTAGAACTCATGCCGCAACCAAAAGGAGTCTTTCTTTATTGTGGCGGGCGCTGTCCCATTCTCGCTGGCCATGGCTGTGCTCCAGAATGGTGCCCAGCATACAATACCCACCCTGCCAAGGTGAACTGTGGACTCCGGTTAGCCTCATGCGGTCGCATGAAGACAACTGAAAAAACAAAGAAGACAGCGGTCGTCGATTTGCCTTGGGTCAAACAAGGTCGTGCGAACTCTAAACGACGGGCGTCAGCGCGATCCTTCATCAGTGTTGCGAGCAATAAGAATAGGAAGCGGAATCACCCTACCTCACGCTGCTCCAGCCAATCGGCGATCTTGTCGGGGTCATATCGCCATTCGCGACCCATGCGATATCGGGGAACGCTTCCGGCTCGTGACCACTCCCTCAGAGTCACCGGGTGCAGGTTTATCAATTTGCATAGTTCAGCGCAGGTTAATGCAGTGCTACGATTGCGAAGATAGTTAACGATGTTCATCCTATTGAATACTGAAGTTTAGACAAAAAGGTCTAATGTTGTTTGGCCCTTCTGCGCCTTTGAGACTGCTGCTTGGCTAGTTTTACATCACTTCTGCTATCTTGACTGGGACGGTAGCAATTTGTGCGGCTTTGAACTCTTTGAAAGTCGTTTCCACGGCAGTTCTGGTTTCAGGCGAATTCAGATCGGCAACACCCAGATAACGCATCGTCGTCTTGATGTCCTTATGGCCAAGGAGGCATTGGACGGTCTGAATCTTTGTTGAACCAGAGAAGAGCGTAGCGTAGGTGCGTCTAAATGTGTGCAGGTCTGCGTGGAACGTATCCCCGGCCCGTTTTGCGACTCGCTGTACGATGCGGAGCAAGTGCTGATTGGGCTTTCCGGCTTTGTTCGGGGAAATAAGGTTGCATCCCTGATTGTTCCTTTGGCGTTCCGCAATCGCAGCAATCAAGTCAAAAGGAATTGGGACGCGTCGCATGTGCCAGTGTTTCGGATGCCAATTCAGATGCGGCTTGTCCACGATGTTCAGGAAACCATCTTTCACATCGCTGTACTCCGCATTTCCGGCCTCCCCGTCACGAACACCAGTCTTGAAAAAGTAGTCTAAGATGAAGCGCTCCTCATCGTCCCCCGTTGCGGCGTACAGGCTTTTGACCTGCTCCGCATCGTAATAAACCACGGGCTTTTCCGCGAACTTGGGGTATTCACTTTTCTTGAGCAGACGGTTGATTCCGTTTGCACTTAGGAAAATCACGACGTCGTTTATCTTGTTGAAATAGGTTCTGTTTGGGTCACCAGACCTCCGTGGTTTGCGGGGCGTGCCGTCTTTCCGCAATTTCGGGGGCTGTTCTCGGAGCCATCCCATGAAGTCGATCAAATCCTGCTTTCCTATTTCGTCTAGGAAATTCTTGGCGCAGGACTGGCGAAATTCTTCAATTGCCACCTTGTAAGCTCGGATGGTCTTTGGGTCTTTTCCTTGCGACTGAAGGTTCTTGAAATATTGCCCGACCGCCGCTTTGATGCCGATCCGACTGCCTTCCGGTCTAGAGTCAACACGTTTCTGGGGGACGATCTGCTGTTCACGGTTCCGTAGCCAACGCTGCTTTTGGCAAGCTTGTCCAAAGCGACGTAGTGGTCTTTGCCAACCAGTTCAAATTTTTGTTTGCCGTCGTCCGTGCCGAATCGGAGATAATAAACTCCATTTGCGTGGTGCTCGGGTTCGCCATTGACCATTGCGTATTGAGGCTTGAGGCGACCCTTGGAGTGGTAAACGGGCTTGCAGTAGGGCTTCCTACCAGCGGTAGTGGTGATGCGGATGTACAGCGTTGCAGTGCGATTTGCCATGAAATTCCCCTGAATCCAAATACTACGAATCAAGGGATTTCAAGATTTGAGGAACCGGGATCGGTCAAAAATAGTAACCAGAATCGGTTAAAAATAGTAACCAGATCACGGGACCCGCATATTCATAGGTGATTTTAAGAACTGGCGGAGAGAGTGGGATTCGAACCCACGTTACCCTTTCGAGTAAACACGCTTTCCAAGCGTGCGCCTTCAGCCACTCGGCCATCTCTCCGGCGGAAATTTGGGAAGGACGACAGCTTTTCCAAGGCTATCGCATCGCTCCGAGTCGGCCTGCATTCACGCCCACTGAGCTTCATTTCATTCTATGGGCAGGGGAGCGCGAGCGCAAATCGGCGAAGAAGAAACAAGGCTTGCGAACGTATGCGGTTACCTAAGCAAACAGTGGCGAAACCGAAAGAGACAAACAGGCAAAGATACAAAGAGACAATGTTAAGAAAGTTTTTCTGGCGCAGTTGGACCAGGCAAAGACGGATTCGAAATCGATGGATTCGCAGAAGTTGTCGAGGCGCTGGAAGTAGCCGCACCGGCGGCTCGTGCGGAGGCGGGGACGGCATCGCCGACCGGACTAGTAGCGATAGGAACCGGAGGCGGCTTGACTCCATCGACCACGTGATGGCTCAGACAGTAGAGCGCGAGTTCCAAGCGATCGGCGACGCCCAACTTGTCATACACCTTGCGCAGGTAATTCTTTACGACTTGCTCGGTCGTTCCTACGCGAACCGCGATCTCTTTATTCTTCATGCCCTGGGTGACGCAAGAAACGATCAGAGTTTCCTTGGGCGTGAGTTGCACTTTCGGGCGCGCTCCAGACGGGCGCAGGGTATGGCCGCGATACGCTTCCATCACCCAGTGAATCGCCTGGCTCTCGAGCCAAGGTTCACCGCTGGCAACTTTGCGAAGACAGTCGACCAAGATCTCGGGTTCCACCTCGCGCGACAAAATGCCATGCGCTCCGCGGCGGAATAGATCGAGCGTAAGTTGTTCGTCCGATCCGGGGGTGACGACAACGATCTTAAGTTGCGGCGACTGGCGCAGAAGCTCTGCAACGATTTCGACTGGGTTGGGCGCCAGTGCTGCTTCAAAAATCAGAACATCGGCAGAAAACTTCGTCACTGCCGATTGCGTCTGGGATAGCGTCTCGGCCTGCCCAACCACGCGGATGTCATCTTCGAGTGCGAAAATCTTGCGCAGTCCGGCGCGGAAGATGGCCTGAGTATCGGCCAGAATCACGCGGATCAACTGGCCGGAGCCGTTACCTGCGTGAAGGCCGTGATTTTCTCCCGCACTGACTGAAGTGCTCGCCATCAGTTTTCTTGCACCTATGCTCGCTCGAAATGGTACTCGTCAATGACAACGCCAACGCCGCGGCGGCCCTTGTCTTCAAAGCTGCGGACCACGCGGCCATGGCAGTCGATCTGAACATTGCAACGGGATCCAACGACATCTCCGGGAAGCAGGATGGTGAAGTCCACAATCGAGCCCACGGGCACGTCGCGATCAATTGCGAACAGCACACCGTTGGCGGAGATATTCTGCGTCTCCGCCGCGAACGCTCCGTTCTGCGACTGCAACTCAACAGGCAGATGCAAGGGAAACCGCGGAGCACTTTGCATTTCGGCATAGTGCTTGATCGCAGTCTGCGCCTGCGGGTCGCCCGACAGTTGCTCTTCTGTTGCTTCGCCAGACACCGTTCTAAGAAACCTTCCTTCCGGTGAGCCCCCTTCGGCTCGTCCGGATTTCTAAGGAACTTTTTTAAGCAACTTAGGGGCAGCGTACACCCAGGAATCAAGCATGCAAAGTTACCGAAGTCATGGAACAGGTGGGTGCTAACTGCTTGTGGATGAATGGATTAGAGGGAATTTAGCAGAGCGGAATCAGGTCTAAGCCGCGCGGGCCAGCATTCAGCACTCAGCACTTAGCCTGGATGAACCTTAGCGGCTGAAGGCTGAGTTCTGAATGCCGCGTTGCTAGAACTTAGTCACTTCGGTGAAATTAAAGTCGCGAATTTTCATGGCAGGCATGACCATGTCGAACGACTCCTCTCCGCAGGAACGAAGCGGCACACTCATGGCTTCAACATTCGAGAGCATATGAATCAGGCTTTCGTTGAAACGGAAGTTGCGGATTCCCTGCTTAACTTTTCCGCTTTCTACCAGAAACGTACCGTCGCGTGTCATGCCGGTCACAATTTTTTCATACGGATCGACTTCGCGGATGTACCAAAGCCGCGTGACCAGCACGCCGCGCTCGGTGGAGGCGATCATCTGATCAAGAGTTTGCGGATTTTGCGGAGCTGCAAAAACAATGTTGAGCGGCATCTCGCCCATTTCGTTCGGCAAAGAAAATCCGTGGCCAGTGGCTTCGATGGGGCCGATTTGATCTTTTTGCTCGGAGCGTTTCATGCGTTCAGCGGTCGCTCGCGCATAGACAACACGCTTGACGACTCCGTTCTCAACCAGCGGGAGGCTGAGCCTCCGCATGCCCTCGCCATCGAAAGGAGAGCCGGTTTGCAGGGGATGCGTAACGTCGTCCCAAATAGTGATGTTTTCGCCGAACAACTGGCTGCCGATGCGGCCCGTGAGAAATGAACGTTGGTCGAGGATCGCCATGCCGGAATAATCCCAAAACATGAAGCCGACGATATCGAGCGCAGCGGAAGGTTCGAGAATCACCGTGTACTTCCCCGCAGGAATCTCGGCTGGGCGCGCGGAGTCGAGCGTCTTCTGAGCCGCAATCTCGGCCATTCGAAGTGGATCGAGGTTGTTCACATCGGGCGAGTTGGATTTCTGCCATCCCGAAGAATCACCAGCCAGCATGGTGATGGAAACTTCTGCGAGAGTCTGCGTATGCCAGTTGCTTAGGCCGCGCGAATTGAAAATCCCCTCAACAGATTCGGCGGTCGAATATATGCCAGCAGTCGTGAGCCTGTGTTTCTGCGCAACCTCGACAATCTTCTTCACCGCGTCGGCGCGAAGTTGGGGAGTGATGGCCGCAGTCTCAGCAAAATAGCGCGACGGAACCGGTGTGGGTTTTTTGTCCGCGACGCCAGCGGCTTCGCGACTGTCAGGAATAGGCAGAAGATCCGGGTCAGGATGCTGCACCCGAGCGAGCGCTTCCGAAGACTCGACCACGCGCCGCAAGCTCTCA
>JBEKJF010000134.1:0-14440 GCA_050011375.1 Candidatus Sulfotelmatobacter sp. | reverse complement strand
CGCAGCGGTTCGCCAAACATAGACACACTGCCGGAGTCGGGCATCGTAATCCCAATCATCATGCGCAGCGTGCTCGTCTTGCCCGCGCCGTTCGGCCCCAGCAGCCCATAAACTTCGCCCGGCCGAATGACCAAGGACAAATCATCCACGGCCACAAACTCGTCGTAGCATTTGCGGATTTTGTTCAGCTCAACGGTATTCACGAGAAGTCCTTGAGGAAGTCGCCATCGATCTCAGCCTGAACGACGCACTCGAAATCGACAGAGTAGTAGAACATAATCGAGATACCTCTTCAAACTCGTAACGTATTAATATCTCAGCAATGAAGAAACAGGCCTTCATCCTCGTCATGCTCTGTGCTGCGACCTTGTTGTCCGCGGACGATCAGAAGAAAATCCCACCCATGCCGGCCGCGGTTTCCGGCAACGCCGTGGCCGTTCTCGAAAACGGACTGGAAATAGTTTCACTCATGGGCATCGGCCCAAAAAGAAAATGGAATGACGTCACCAACAAGGTCTTCATCATGAGCCTCTCCCACCCGAAATGGCGCGAGGGCCGAACGGTGCCCGGAGTCGCGGGCCGCGTGAACGCCGCCGCCATCGGAGCGAAAAATCTGGTCATCCTCATGGGCGGCTTCGTAGTCGATAATCAAGGCGCCGAACTCACCCTCCCCGACGTAAACGTGTATGAAGGAAGCGCCCGCCGCTGGTCGCGCGGAAAAGATATTCCGGTCGCAGTCGATAGCGCAGTCGCAGGTGTAATCCGCAACCGCTTCATCTATCTGATCGGCGGCCGCTCGCGCACTGGTCCAGTCAATAACGTCCAGGTCTACGATCTCGAGAAAGACACATGGACTCAGGCGACTCCGTTTCCCGGCACGCCAGTCTTCGGACTTTCCGGTGGAGTCGCCGATGAAACCATCGTGATCGTCGACGGAGCGAAACCGGGACCGACCGGTGGTCCGAAATTCGTAGCCAGCGATGAATGCTGGCAAGGCAAGATCGACAAAAAAGATCCCAACAAGATTGAATGGAGCAAGCTGCCGCCGCATCCCGGCACCGCCCGCTTCGGCATCGCCGGAGGCGGCAATAACCGCGACCACAAAATTCTCTTCTCCGGAGGCACGCCCACTCCGCACGACTACAAGGGCGTGGCCTACAACGAGGACGAGCCGCCCACGGAAAGCTCGACCTTAACTTTCGCCTATGATCTGCACCATCACCAGTGGGAAACCGTTAGCGAGAAAACATTCGACCCGCGCGCTGACGGCCGCGGCATCGTCTTCACGCCGATTGGATCGCTGGTGCTTGGAGGAATGGCGAGCGACCTAACCGTGACCGACCACGCGACGTTGTTGCCTCAGAAGTAATCTGCCTTGTGGGCTCGACTCTGTTTGCTTATTAAAAGATAAGCCTATATCCTTTAATAGCGGTATTCATTATTAAAGGGTGGCATGGCAGCGCCGAAACTAAGCGATCGACTCGGAACCTACGTCAGCAGTTCCGTCGCCGGCGAAACCGTCCGCGCATTCATCCCTCCTGCGTTGCCACCAGTACCCGAATTGCAGTTGAAAGAATTGCACCAGCAGCTCGATCGCGCCAATCAAGCGCTCGGCCGCCTTAACGGAATGACCAGGCTGTTACCCGACATCCGATTCCTCCTCTATTTGTACACTCGCAAAGAAGCTCTGGTCTCATCCCAGATCGAAGGAACTCAGTCTTCATTCGCCGATCTGCTCTTGTTTGAGAACGATGAGGCTCCTCACGTCCCGGTCGAGGACGTCGAAGAGGTCTCGAACTATGTGGCCGCCATGCAACATGGCTTAAAGAGGATGGCCGGAGGTTTTCCGCTGTCGCTGCGCCTGATTCGGGAGATTCACGCAATTCTTCTGAGAGGCGGACGAGGCGCCAACAAAACTCCGGGAGACTTTCGTCGGACGCAGAACTGGATCGGTGGGAGTCGGCCGGGGAGCGCCTCGTTTGTTCCACCCCCGCCCCAGCGGTTGATGGAGTGTCTTGACCGTTTTGAGCGATTTCTGCATGACGACAAGCACAATCTACCGGTGCTGGTGGAGGTGGGCTTGGTGCACGTTCAGTTCGAGTCCATTCACCCGTTTCTCGATGGCAATGGCCGGCTTGGCAGATTGCTCATTACTCTTCTTTTGTGTGCCAAGGGCGCACTAACCGAACCACTTCTCTATCCCAGCCTCTACCTCAAGAGCAATCGAAATCAATATTACGATTTGTTGCAGCGAGTTCGCACTGAGGGCGCATGGGAGAGTTGGCTGGCATTCTTCATCGAAGGAGTTGCGGTCGCGGCGCAAGAGGCAGCAGAAACCGCAGAGCGGACCTTGAAGCTGTTTGCGAAAGACAAAGACAAGATACAGAAACTGGGAAGGGCCGCGCCCTCCGCGTTGCAGCTTCATGAATTCATGCAGACCAACCCATACGTTCGCATTCGGACGGTCGCCAAAGCCCTGTACCTTACCGTTCCAACTGTTACCAGTGCGGTGAACCATCTCGTCGGTCTGGGCATTGTCAAAGAAGTCTCTGGAAAACGCCGTGACCGGCTCTTCGCCTATTCAGCGTATGTAAGCATGGTGAGCAAGGGCACTCACCCGCTTTCCACCGCATAGACCAATCCTCCCACGCAAGGGTGCAAAATGCGATTGTCGGCATCAAGTAAATTATCACCCTCGATTTCTCTTGACCGCACCGCACAATCAGTCTCAGGGATTTGTTCTTTGACAATTGAATATCGCACAGCTAACTCCTTCTGCAACAGGATTTTGGCGCTTTGATCTGGCTGATTTCTGTCGCGACAGAAATGCATTGGCTGATTCTAAAGGGTTTACGGAAGGCCGGTACTCCTAACCCCTTTGCCCGCAATGTTTTGCGAGTAAGTTATTTATAATCAATATTTTAGGCATATCAACACTGGTTACGGATGGTCTAAGTTGTTGATTACAGATATTTTAACAGAGTCGGTCCGCAATTTTTTTTCTTCGTTCAAATCCCCCGCCTCCCGAGGTTAGCCGGGTAGGTCCAAGCCCGCATGGAAGCCACATCAACTTCCGAGAAGCCACACACACTCTGGGCGTCGCTGGTGGAAGCCGTTCGCGGCTCGCATCAGGACTACACCACTGGCAGCTTAAACCGCGCCATCTTACTTTTAGCCGTCCCGATGGTGCTGGAGATGGTGCTGGAATCTCTGTTCGCCGTAGTCGACGTCTTCTGGGTCGGACGCCTCGGAGCAAACGCTGTCGCGACCGTTGGCCTCACCGAGTCGATGCTGAGCCTCATCTTCGCGGTCGCAATGGGATTGAGCTTGTCGACCACGGCAATGGTCGCGCGCCGCATCGGAGAGAAGGATCCGGAAGGTGCGGCCGTCGCGGGTGTGCAGGCGATCGCGCTTGGGTTGATGGTCTCGCTCGCGATCGGCGTGCCATGCGGATTGTATGCGCCGAATCTGCTGCGGTGGATGGGAGCGTCACCGGAGATCGTTGCGACTGGCAGCGGCTACACCAGAATTTGCCTGGGCGGAAGTTTCGCCGTGCTCCTGCTCTTTCTCAACAACGCGATCTTTCGCGGCGCAGGAGATGCCGCGATCGCGATGCGCCTGCTGTGGGTTTCGAACATCATTAATCTGGTGCTCGATCCCTGCTTGATCTTTGGCTGGGGACCGTTCCCGCGCATGGGCGTGACCGGCGCGGCTTTGGCAACGCTGATCGGCCGCAGCATTGGCGTGCTCTATCAGTTCTATCGCCTCATGCGCGGGACGGAGCGTCTTCGCATTCTCGCCAGTCAAGTGCGCTTGCAGTGGGACGTGCTCTGGCGGCTGATCCGCGTGTCGGTCACCGGCATTTTGCAATTCGCTATCGCGCATTCGAGTTGGATCGGCCTGGTGCGAATCGTCAGCATCTTCGGCGCTGCCGCGCTCGCTGGATACACGATTGCGATCCGCATCGTCATCTTCGTGATCCTGCCATCGTGGGGGTTGAGCAACGCCGCGGCCACGCTGGTCGGGCAGAACCTCGGCGCAGGCCATCCCGAACGTGCCGAGAAAGCAGTATGGCGCACGGGCCTTTACAACATGATTTTCCTGGGCACGATTGGAGTCGTCTTCATATTCTTTTCCGAACCGATCGTGCGGCTGTTCACGCACGATCCAGAAGTAGTGCCGCTCGGTGCGGCCTGCCTGCGCATCATCAGTTATGGCAACCTGGGCTACGCGTATTTCATGGTCATGATGCAGGCCTTCAATGGCGCGGGCGACACGATCACTCCGACGATTGTGAATTTCTTCGGCTTCTGGCTATTCGAGATACCGCTGGCTTATTGGCTGTCGATTCCGCTGAAGATGCATTCGAACGGAGCGTTCTTTGCTATCGCCATCGCTGAGAGTTCGATGGCCGTGGTCAGCGCGATTCTGTTCAAGCAGGGGAAATGGAAGAGACAGAAAATATGAGTGCGCATTTCTGATCTTCTCTCCGAGATCTCTGCGGAATTTCTCTGCGAACTCTGCGATCAAAAATCTTGGCGCGGAGTTCGCGGACAACGGCCGCGGAGGACGCCGAGAAATCCGATCTATCGCGCCCGCGCCAGCACCAGCGTGATGTCATCGGGCTGTTCGTTGTCGCCGATCCAGTCATCGACTGCGGAGGTGACTGCCTCGCTGATTTGCACCAAGGGAGAATTTCGGTTCGCGCTCACTAGTTCGATTAGGCGTTCTTCGCCAAATTCACCGAATTCGTTTTCTGGTTCCGTGACGCCGTCGCTATAGGCCAGGAAGATCTCTCCGGGATGCATTTCTACTGCGCCTTCGTCGTACGTCATGTTGTCGAACAGGCCGACGACTGTGCCGCCGGCTTCGAGTCGCCGCACCGTGCCGTTCCGGCCAATCAAGATGGGCGGCAAATGGCCGCCGTTGCTGTAGGTCAGCTTGTGCGATCGTCCATCGTAGATTCCGAGGAATAGCGTCGCGTACTTTTCCGGCGGAGTACTTTCGTAGAGTTGATGATTGAGCAGGCCGAGCAACGCTCCGGGAGAAATCTCGATGCCCTCGGGCCACGCCGCCATGATTCGTCCCGCACCCGCAACCGCGCCCACCGCAACCGGTTCGCGCATCTGCGGCAAACTTTCTACGCTGTAGGCGCGCACTGCCGAGTGGATCGTTGCCATGAGCAACGCCGCCGAAATTCCCTTCCCGCTGATATCGCCTACGGCAAGAATCAGCTTGTGAGAGCTGGCCGTGAGAAAGTCGTAGTAGTCGCCGCTGACGGTGCGCGCCGGACGGCAGAAGCCATGCACTTCGAGGGATTCCAGTTCCGAAACCTGACGTGGGAAAAGTTGCGCCTGCACTTCCTGCGCGATGGCGAGCTCGCCTTCGAGGCGCTGCTTTTCTTTCTGCTCCAGAATCAGCTTCTCGATCGACTCAGTCATCGAATTGAACGAAAGCGAGAGCTGCGCCAACTGGTCGGCAGACTTAACCGGAATGCGATGGCTGAAGTCTCCGCGATCCACATGCTTGGTTGCGTCGTAAAGCTGCGCTACGGCGCCGGTCACCGTCCGCGTCATGCGAGTACCGATAATTAGCGCAACAAACTCAATCACGGCGAAGAAAATTAAGATGCCGAGCAGAATGTATTCCACGCCTTGGGCAATGTCTCCCAGCGATGCAAACAGGTGGCTATACAAGACGGAGGGTCGCGTGCGAACGCTCACTAGCGCCCCGGCTGTCTCCCTTTCGCCCGTCGCCCAGTCCACCACCGAAAGAGGAGTGACGAATGTGATCTCGCGATCCGTCATACCCGCAGGCGGGGCCAGCGAACCAACGGTGTACGCAGAATGGAAATGATGGGTATCACCGTGGCCGGTCTTCCGCTCCTGCACGACGGTTTCGCTTTTGTCCTTTTCGTCAAAAAGACGGGTTTGGAAACCCTGTCCTTTGGTAGCGTTTTGGTTCCGATCATTCTGCTGCGTGGCGTCAGCGGGGTAAAGTGTGATCTCTCCCAGGTTCGCGGCGATATCCGCAACCAGGTTCTTGTCAAGAGGTTCGCTGGTCACCACCGTGAGCTTGTCCGGCCCCACGTCAAACCAGGAGGCCGCGCGCAAATATAACTCGTCTTTGTCGCGAACAATTTCTTTGAAGGGCTGACCTTCGCGAATCGCCTTCGCCAGCTCGTTGTCCCGCTTGTTCAAGAAGTCAGGAAATGTTACGGGCGCAATCTCCGTCGCTTTAAGCGGCAACGCTGTCGAACCATGCCAGGCGGCGAGTTGCCGTCTTCCCCAGGCGCGATCACGCTTCCGCAGACCAGCCAACGACTCCGCCGTCGGGGACTCGCCCTTTTCGATCCGCGCAGCCAGTTCGTTGCCCACGGCCGCATTTGCCGCTTGCATGGTGCGCAACCGGGAGTCGATCTCGGAGGTTACGACGAAGCTGGCAAACTGTCCGGCGAAGCCGTAGAGCGTGATGAGGGCCATCGCGATCAGCAGCACGGCGGGGATTACGCCGATGAAGACGTAAGTCACGATGAGCCGATTGCGCAGGCGCCACAGAAGTTTTCGCTTTAGCCAACGGAACGCCAGAATGGAAAAGAGCACAGCCGCGTCGAATAGAAGAAACTTGACCCATCCGCCAAGGCTGTCGCTGGCCTTGGGCGCAACCAATTTCAACAGCATTGCGAGGATGAAGAGTCCGATTGCCGAGCCCAGCGAGTAGCAGGCTCCGCGCGCAACCCATCCGTGCGGCCATAGACCGGCCGTCGTCATTCTTGCGCGGAGATTCCAATAGAACTGCTTCATGGTTACGATTCGCTGGAACTAGATCTCCGGATACAGATCGAAGAACGCCTCCAGGCTGGTGCGCAACTGCTTTTCGATTTCTTCCTTGCTGCCTTCGAGCACGTGCATGGTGACGTGCGCCTCGCGTCCGTTCGTGAGCTTGACCGGAGCCTGGCCCACTTCGGCCACATCCTCAGAGGGCAGAAGCCGCATGCCGTAAACCAGCGTCAGATTTGCCATGTGTGAATTCTAATCGAAACCGGTTCCGAAACCAGTTCTCAGTTCTCGGTTCGCAGCTCTCAGTGAAAACCTGTCGAGTTTGCTGAGAACTGGGAACTGAGAACTGAGAACTGGGTTATCATTCTGCCGTGCACTCAAAACTCATTCTGATCCTGACAGTGTTGCCGTTAAGCATTTCTGCTTTGGCTCAGCAGGCTGCCGATCCCAATTCCAGCCAGCCGCAGGTGAAGGTGAATTTGCTGAATGTTTGCACGCCCTCGGCTGAGGAGCAGAAGGAAATCGCCGCGGCCCTGGCGCGGGTGCCCAAGCAGCCGCTGTTTTCCCCTGACTTCGAGATTTCGCATGGTGTTTCCACGCTGACCGACGCTCCCAACTTTCTTCAGCCGGGTCAGCATGCGCAAATGTCGGACGAGACGTCGGTCGCCCGCTATGTGCGCATTCGCCGTGAATTCGCCGTGCAGGCTTTATTTGCCAGCGTGCAGTACTCGTTCAGCAACGATGGGCAGAACATGGTCGAGACGCTGGTGCTGCATGTGCGCGAACCCAAAGATTTGATTCAGCTTTCGATGGAAGACAGCGCTTCGGCGATCGGAAGTCCGGAAAATATGGTCGCAGCCAATACTCCTGCCAGCCGTGTGCGGCTTGAACGTTTCGGAAAGTCATCGATCGCGCTCGCCCGCTGCTCGGGATCTGAAAACGGGCCGCCGCCGGACCAGAGCGCTTACGAGCCATTGTTCCACAGCGCTTCTGAAGTGTTGGCTAACTACCGGTCTTTGCTCAGCGTCCGGCGGACTGTTCCGGCTGAACTGGCTCAGATCCCGGGCGGAAAGGAAGCGGCGAAACCTAAGTCCACTAAACCCGGCGCTAAACCTGCCGACGAGAAATAACGGAAGAGCAAAATCTTTAAAATCTTTAACACCGAGGTCACGGGGTTACACGGGGTAAACCTTGGTTCTCCGATCGCCATGCATCTTAATTTTAAATCTGCAATCTAACGGCTAGCTAATCATGAGCGAAACTCGCAATGTCGTGATCATCGGTTCCGGCTGCGCCGGACATACCGCCGCGCTTTACACGGCGCGCGCCAATCTGAAACCTCTTGTCGTTGAAGGGCACGAGCCTGGCGGCCAGCTTTCTCTAACTACATTGGTGGAAAATTTTCCCGGCTTCCCTGAAGGAATCATGGGGCCGCAACTGGTCGAGAACATGCGCAAGCAGGCGGAGCGTTTCGGCGCGGAATATCGCATGGCTCATCTCACCAGTGTGGATCTCAGCAAGCGTCCTTTTCTGCTGCATCTGGGCGTGCATCAGGTACATACGCAGACGCTCATTATCGCCAGCGGAGCATCCGCGCGATGGCTGGGCCTGCCCAACGAGCAGAAGCTGATTGGCCACGGCGTTTCTTCGTGCGCAACGTGCGACGGATTTTTCTTTTCAGGAAAAGAGATCGTGGTGATCGGCGGGGGCGATTCTGCCATGGAAGAAGCCACGTTCCTGACTCGCTTTGCCAGCAAAGTCACGCTGATTCATCGCCGCGAAAGCTTTCGCGCTTCGAAAATTATGCTGGAGCGGGCGCAGAAAAATCCTAAGATCCATTTCCTTACGGACACTGTTGTTGAAGATGTCTACGATCACACCAAGCAGGAAGTCACCGGCCTCAAGCTGCGAAACGTGAAGACCGGCGAGGTTTACGACTTCCCCACCAGCGCGCTTTTTCTCGGTATCGGGCACGTGCCCAACGCAAAAATATTCGCGGGCCAGCTCGATGAAGACGCTGACGGGTATTTGAAGACGCACAATTATGTGCACACGCGCGTCCACGGCGTTTATGCCTGTGGAGACGTGCAGGACCGGCGCTATCGCCAGGCTATTACAGCCGCCGGAAGCGGATGCATGGCTGCCATCGAGGTCGAAAAGTTCATGGAAGAGCACGGAAGCTGAGCCTTCAGCACGGCTGTGCCCAGATCTCCGAATGTTCGGGATTGAGATCGCCTGCATGGATTACCGGAGTAATCTTTTTCAGTCATTACATTCCCCTTATTCTGAATTCGGAAGACTGACCCCATGAGAAACCGTATCGCGGCTGCGTTTCTTGTTCTCGCGTCCATGCTGACGCTTGCCCCGACCTCTGGTCCCGCTCAGGAAACTTCTGCGAGTGTCCGCAAGGTTGTGGACAAAGTAGTTCCGCAATATCCCAGCGTCGCTCGCCGCATGAACATCCAGGGCGTCGTCAGGTTGGATGTGTTGGTGGCGCCCAACGGCGCGGTGACGTCCATCGAGGTGCGGGGTGGACATCCATTGCTTGCGGACACTGCCCAGACGGCGATACGCCAGTGGAAATGGGCGCCCGCTCCGCACGAAACCCATGAGACGATTGAATTGAGATTTAATCCTTAGCGCTCGACCCGTCTTCCTGCCTGTCTGTTCGACATCTCGGCCGTCGATGATGTGAGCTTTGTCTCGGCACGCCTCCGTTGTGATAAAACGTTCTGTGCTCCTCTTCCTTATCTTTATCCGGCAATCCTTTCCGGCTGATGAACTTCCAGGTGCGGAATGTTAAGAACTTTTTTCGTGCGTCTTTCTGAAAACCCAAGTTTGCGCAACTTTGCCGAGCGTTCTTCGCTGGGCCGCCGCGTTTCGAGCCGCTTCGTTGCCGGAACCGAGATTGCCGATGCGGTCCGCGCCACGCAAGCCATTAATCGCGCCGGCATGAGCGTGACCATCGACAACCTCGGAGAAAATGTCACGAATCCTGATGAGGCTCGCGAGAGCGCGCATCTTTATCAGCAGATTCTTGAGGCCATTGCCGCCAATCAACTCAACGCCAATATAAGCCTCAAGCTCACGCACATGGGGCTCGATGTGGATGAGAAGCTGGCCCGCGACATCGTCAGCGAACTGGTTGCGAGAGCCGCGGCGATGAATCCGCCGGGGTTTGTGCGTGTCGATATGGAAGGATCGCCCTACACGCAGCGCACGCTCGATTTCGTGCACGAACTTCACCGCATGCCGGGCAACGCGAACTCAGTCGGCACGGTGATTCAGGCCTATTTGAAGCGCTCCGAGAGTGATATTGAAAAACTGCTGGCAGAAAATATTCGGATTCGCTTGTGCAAAGGCGCCTACAAAGAGCCTGCCGAGATCGCCTTCCCCGCCAAGTCTGACGTGGATGCCAACTACGTCAAGCTGATGAAGATTCTGATGAAGAGTGGCATCTATCACGGGCTGGCCACGCATGACGAGAACATCATTCATCAGGCGCAAGCGTTTGCAACCAGCGAGAAACTTTCGCGCGACTCGTTCGAATTCCAGATGCTCTACGGCATTCGCCGCGACTTGCAGCGCAAACTGGTGAAGGAAGGCTGGCGCCTTCGCATTTATATTCCGTTCGGCACGGAGTGGTATCCCTACTTCATGCGGCGGCTGGGCGAGCGCCCGGCCAATGTTTTCTTTATCGCGCGGAATTTGTTGCGGGCGTGAATGCCGGCGAGACTTCAGAGCCCCCATTCCATCCGACGCCTTGCGTCCGTGGCGGCGCGTCTTTCACGTATTTGTCGAACCAGCGCAGCATCTCGTAAACCAGTTGCTCGTTCGATTCCATGGCCGTATACCAGTGCGGCTCGTGCGGCAGCATCACCAGGCGGGTGATACCGCCATTGCCACGAATCGCTTCGTACAGCTTTTGACCTTGCAGCGGCGTGGTGCCGGGATTCGCATCTTCGGCGCCGTGCACGATGAGCAGCGGCGTCTTCAACTTGTCGGCGAAGAAAAATGGGGAGACTTTCAGATAGACATCCGATGCCTCCCAAACCGACCGCCGCTCATTCTGGAAACCGAAAGGAGTCAGCGTCTTGTTATAAGAGCCGCTGGTAGCGACGCCCGCGCGGAACAAGTCGGAATGCGCGACAAGGTTTGCGGTCATTAAAGCGCCGTGGCTGTGTCCAGTGACCCCGATGCGATCCGGATCGGCTACGCCCATCCGCACTGCCTCGTCCACTGCGGCCTTGGCATCGGCGACGAGCTGTTCCAGATAAGTGTCATAAGCTTTTTTCGGATCGCCGACGATGGGGAACGAAGCGTTGTCGATGATGGCATAACCCGCGAGCAGCAACAGCCGATATTGCCGCAGCTGCGTGAAGGTTTCCTGCGAGCCTGAAACCTGGCCGGCCTTCGAAGCGTCGGCATAGTCGAGAGGATAGGCGTAAAGAATCGTAGGCACGCGCGTTCCCTCTTTATAGCCGGGCGGCGTGTAGAGCGTGAACGACAAGTCGAGGCCGTCGGCGCGCTTGTACTTGACCAACTGTTTCTTGATTGCACGCACTTCGGGCGTGGGGTCGGGAACGTGGGTGATCGCGACACTGGTGGAAGCAACGACTGCTTCTCCGGCGGACGCATCTTTAGCGATGCTGCTTCCCAGCGTTCGCAGAAAAGCATTCGGCGGATCGGTAGGCGATTGATGCCAGGTAATAAAAGTTTTTGTGTCCGTACCGGTGAAGGATAGAAACAGCTCGAAACAATTCTTATCGCTGCGGAACAGGCGTTCGGATTTCAGCGTTTTCAAATCAAGCCGGTCGAGGAACGGCCGATCGCCGTCTGGCGAAGAACCCAAGCTTGAGAGGTAGATCGAATCGCCTTCCTGCCGAACCACCCAGACGCCGTTCGGCAGTTGGCGTCTCACCGGCATGCCCGGGTAGGCATATTTCTCGTCCGTAGAAAGATCCCACAGCAAGCGCGGCTTGGTTTGCTGAGCATCGACGTCGATGACGAAGGTGCGCCTCCAGTGGCGGTTTTCGTCGTACTGGTTCAAAAGAGCGATGCTGGGTTGTTCGCCCCAGGCGAAGCCCACGTAGCGCTGCTCGGTCCGCGCGATTTCGACGGCGGATGAGTTGAACGGGGCCTTCAGCAGCATAATTTTATCGCGAGCCGGAACCTGCACTTTCCAGTCGCCTCCGTCGAGCGCTTCAGCCCATACAAGAGTTGCCGGCTCGGTGGCACGCCAGGAAAAATCGCGCGGACCTAGCGGAACGCCTGCGATGGGAACACGATCGGCGAGCGGAAGCGATGCGATGGTATGAACACCAACATGGGACCGATCAGATACGTCCCAAACTTCGACTTGCTGCGGGAAGCGATCATAAGTCGTGACGTAGGAGTATGGCTTGTGAATCGTGCTGACGAGAATGTGCTTCCCGTCCGGCGCGGCGGAGAGCGATTCGTAGTTCGCCGGCTTGCCGACGGGCGTGATCGCCCCAGTGGCTGCGTCGACGAATGCAAGTTGCGAGGTTGCGTAGTAATCGAAAACATCTTCGTCGTGCTTGCTGTTCAGCGTGTCACGGTTTTCATAAGTGCTGCTCTGTCCTTTTTCGCCGGTAGTCTCCTGGATGCTGGGACCGGCCGGCACGATCGGTTCAGGTGGCGGCGCGCCGATGCCCTCAGGCACCAGCTTAACCAGCAGCGTTTTCTGATCGGGCATCCACTGCATCTCGTCGTTGAACATTGGGTTGAGACGCGCTCCGCGGACGGGATGCACTTCGCCGGTCCTGGCATCGCCGATCCAGAGTTCGACCGCCGTGGGAGCGAGATTCACGAACGCGAATCGCCTTCCATCAGCGGCCCACATCGGCCCGCCCGGGCACGCGCCCTCGGGAAGCTTGATATGAATCTGCGCGCCGTCTTTGTTTGTTGAGGAAGCAGCGTTTGTTGAGGAAGCAGCGGCGACGTGCACCAGCTCCATGCTCCGGACGCAGGGCGTGATGCCGTAACCGCCGGGCGTGTCATGCTTGCTGTGATTCTTGGGCTCAACGCGCACGCCAGCCAGGCGCAGGAAAGGCGTCGACACGCGGGCAATCGAGGGATAGTCCTGCCAAGACACGAGAAGAATTGAGTCTTGCGTAGGGCTAACGCTGGGCCGTGGCGGCGACGGCGCATGCATCACATCCAGAATATTTTTCGGCGGCTGGTTATATCCGGATGCACTCTCGCTCGCAACAACCGGCGCTGAGGCCACGTTTAATGACGATAGGCTGGACTGCGCTTCGACGCGTACAGAGATTGCACAAGCAAGGGCAACGACCGCTCCGGCCAAGAAACAGTTCAAGGCGTTCCGCACTGGCATAAGTTCTCTCCGCTACATTTCCCAGGCTTTTAGGTCGCACCATCTTACGAACGCGGCATCCGCGAGTCAACGAATGAGAACTGACATTGGACAGCAGCTAGGGCCTTCAGCAAAGCTAGCGCTTGGAGTAGTAGGAGAAGTTGGAAATCTCAAGATCTCGATCCGGGGGAATGAGAAATCCGAATTTACCTTCCGAGAAACTGCGGGTCTTACCCCCGCCTACAGAAGGCGAAGCTGCACGGTCCCAAGAGTCCAGGATTTGCCATTCATCTTTTTTCACGCTATAGCGCTGAACAAGGGTGTTTGTGGAAACATCCAAACTGACCGTGAGGGACTCGGAATCGGGAACCTTGAATGCAATTTTCGGCAACTCGTGCTTCTTACCGCCCACGATTTCCGTTCGATAGAAAAACTTTCCGTCCAGCTGCATCTCAATGTAATCGTTGGGGTCAACATAACTGACGACCCAGCGGATGCGTGAACCCGCCGAGAAGGGATTGTGACTGCGACGCAGCCTCAGGGTGAAGACATAGCTCGCGGGGCCCTCTGCGTTGTACAGATCAAAACCGCCACCGCGACGCAGGTACCATCCGTCTTGCAACACCCAAGGCTGGCCCCATCGTTCCATCCCCCAACTGGCGCTGCCGCTGTTGGCGCGAATGTTGACCGATTTCACTTCACCCGCAGCGAGGGTCACGGTAGAGGATGCGGCGGGGCGGTCAGGCATCCGAGCCAGCACAGTGTAGGTTCCTTCGCGCACAGAGAATTTCAACGACCCGTTAAATTGCTTCACGGTCTTGCCGGCCTGTTCGATCGTTACCTGAGTGGCGGCGGATGCCACAACATCCAGGGTGCCTACGGCCGGCTTGAAGTCCAGATCGTTACCTGACAACCGAATCGTTTCCCCGGCGGCGAACTGCCGCTCAATACGCTTCGGCAGGTAACCCGTGGCAGCAATGTTGATTGCATGCTGGCCGGGTGAAATATTGGGATGAGTGAAGTTCCCGTCAGCACCTACAGCGCCGAGTGGCGAATTGTCCAGCGTGACTTGCGCACCAGAAGGAATATGCTCCAGCGCCAAAGCGGCTGTCTTTGGCAAAGCGTCAAGGCTGAAGCGCACGCTGGCCTCCTGTCCCTTGACGATAGCGACCGTTTGATCCGGCGCATCTTTGAAACCGTCCTTGTGAAGACGAACCGAGTATCGGGTCGTCTTCAAATTGGGAACGCGCAATTGGCCTCGTTGCGTTTTCCGTGCGTACTGCTTGCCGTCGATAAACACCTCCGCGTCGTCTTCGCCGGCGAG
>JBEKJF010000133.1:0-11428 GCA_050011375.1 Candidatus Sulfotelmatobacter sp. | reverse complement strand
CAAGATGCCACGCATCTACAACCTCTCCGGCCGCCCCGCTCTCGCGGCCGTTACTTAATCGATACGGGGTGACAAAGTCTCGTCGCAGTTAATACGACATTTTCTCGTTGCAACAACATGCGTCGAACGGCGACAGCCGGTTTTCAATTCAGCCGGCGTTCGTATCCAGCAATCTTAATGCGCTTGTTTCAGCACTATCGTACTGCGTTCATCGGTAGCGATGATGCGATAGAACTTTCTAAGTTCCTCAGCTTTATCGACGGGCACACTCAACTCTTTTATCTCGAAAGTGCGCGTGTAATCCACGGTGTTGCCAGTCACGACAGTTTTAGCGTGATAGCTGGCGAAACCGAAGTCGGCATCCACCGGCGGCGGGAGGTCGTCGACCACGTAACCCGCCGGAATCGTGATTTCAAAGGAATCTGTATCGCGCGTAGGCTCTTCCAGTTCAATGGGAAACTTGCGCACCTCCTTGGTCTCAAGGAAGCCTTCTCCCATACTCCCTAACACGCGGGGCCGCAACAGCAGCAGATCGCCGGCGTTCTTGGCGTAGTTATCCGATACAAACGAATACTTGAAACCAAACGGCAGATCGGTTCGCGTGAAATTCACGAGCGTGGCGTGAGTGATGTGGAAGGTTGACAAAGAACCGGAAAGAATCTCCTCGATGGGCTTGATGCGATCCGTGTCCTTCTCCACATTGTGCAGGCGCCATCTCGCAGACGAGGCGCGCTCGCCCAGCCGCGTTTCTTCCACGTCGCCCTTGAGCCCGCCCGTGGGATCCAGCGTTAGCTTCGCAGTCCGGCGGATACTGTTCATGGACGTCGGTTCTTGAGGCATCTGAATCAATTCGCCGCCGTCAGGCGCGACCAGCAAGGCATAGCTGGCTTGTTCGTAACCGGGAAGCTGGCCAAACGGAATCAGATGATTGGTGGGATCGAAGAAAAGAAGTTCGCCGAGCTTCGGGTGCTGCGCGGTCGCAATGAGAGAGGGGTCAACCATTCCGTTAGGAAGCTTGATTGCAGTGATCACGTGATTAAAACCGCTGTGTGCGGGCATGTCCTTGGTTACCACACCGCGTCTGTCATTGATCACCACATAGTAAGAATCCACGCCAATCTCGCGCAGCATGGACCTAACGAGCGTAGCCTTGTCCTTGCAGTCTCCATACCGATGCGAGAATACCTCAGGCGCAGCATGAGGTTGAACTCCGCCAATACCCAAGGAGATTGCCACGTAGCGAATGTCGTGCTGCACAAACGCGGCGATCGCCTGCATTTTTTGCAGGGTAGTGATTTTCGACCCAGTCAGCGTGGCCACCTCCTGCTTGATCTCCGGCGATGCGTCCGCTCTCTTGCCCACGAGGGTTGAGTACCACTTCCCCATCGCGTTCCAGTTGGCGTTGGCGTTGTTGGCTGGGGCATCCGAACTGTAGAACGAGAGAATCATCTCGCCCTGAATTCCCTCCCGCGGAGGCATGCGGGGCTCCGGCCGGATGGCCTTCACGTCGCTGACGCTCCATTCCCAAGAATTGCCGCCAGCGTGAGTGGGTTTGGCCTCGGCATGATTGATCCACGAACTCTTAAACTCCCATCCCGACGGGAGAAGGAGCGAATAGTGCGCCTCCCTCACTGGGTCCACTCCCTGAAAATCCCAGATATCCTGCAGGAAAATCGGCTTTTCCTCGATCTCGTACTCATAGCCGACGATGTTTCCAATTTCGGAGGCGGGAATGCGCAGTATATTGAGTTTCGTGTCGGAGATGAGCTCGCCACCATCTGTGTCCGGTGACGTTTCGAACGCGTCGTTTTCCTTGACCTCGTAATCTTTTCCATGCGCTGGAATGCACCAACCCTGTAAACTCTTGATTTTCCTTTGAGGATTGAACGCAACAAACGCTACGCCCCGATCGCGTCCCTCTGGCCGAAGAATCTTATAGGCTTCGCGGACCCGAACGTGCATCTTGTCAGCCGACATCACCGAAACGTCGCGCTCGGAATACAGCAACACGGCGCTGGTCTTCTCATCGTAGGGCGGAAGCGAAGCGTTAACGAGGGCATGCATCCACTGGGGAGCATCGCCTGCACATGCCTGCGGAGCGCAAGCCAAAATACAGATCGCTCCGCAAACCAAGAGCAGCAGAGAGCTACTTAGCCGCGGTCGCAGTGCCGGGTTGCAAAACAATCTGTTGCTCATCGCCGGTCCTCACTCCCTGAAAAAAGCTTTGCAATGCAGGATAGTATTTTGGCTCCAACAACAAGACGTCGACCACGACCTTACGAGTCAGATGCAGGGAGTCGGTTGTCACCTCTGCCTTCTGCTCGTAAGCAACAACGTGGGCGTCGTTTTTTTGGGGATGTGGCAAGCTCTGCACCTGCCAGCCTGCGGGCAGTTCGATATTCACGTCATCCACCTTTTCAGATGGGAACTGGAAATAGATAGGATGTACGCGGTCGGCGTGTTCGAAGATGTGCTTTTCGGTGCCCCCGAAAATCCCGATGGGAAGCAGGGCCCGCCGGCCCACTCCAGATACCCAGCCAGGTATTTTCAGGCTGAACTCCGCCACCAGTGCCTGGGAGGAGCTTTTCCAAGCCGGCTGATTCGTGAGTTCCAGTTCGATCCCTCCGGGAATGTAGCCCCTGACCTCGTCCTCCAGGTATTTCTTTCGCTCCGCATCATCGCTGTGCATTTCTTCAACCCGGCGGTACATTCCCTCAAGACCTGTGAAGGTTACGGTAAGTTTTCCTTCCAGATCGCCGGTTTGGGAGAGATTCAACTTTGCACTGCGCTCTATCTTCGAATCTGAGCTTTCCGGCAGTGCGCTCTGGATCCAGGTTCCACCATCTTTGTCGAGGCGCAACCCTGGAACGCCTGTCTCCTCCCATTCCAAAAGCCCGAAGGGAGTAAAAGCGGCACCCGGATCGAAATAAACATCCTTTCCGTTTAATTTGACGAGAACGACGTTTGAGTCGAGTTTCTTGCGGTCCATCGTCTTCGATGAAAAGAAATAATTGCGGCGATCCGATACGTAGACCGGGTAGGCTTCAACGCTGGCCGCCTTTGCCAGGCCCAGGAAGAGCCACGTAAGGTTGACCCCATTGGCGTACCCGCGCTTCCAGACTTCTTCAACGTTAGCGGGCTCTTTTTCCTTGTCGCGCTTTTGCTCCTGCTCTGTCTTGCTTATCTCGTAGGATGTATTGCGAAACTGCTGAACCCGGTCGTAGATTTTTCGCAGTTTCACGTCGGGTGGGTCACTGGGCGCAACGATCTGTGCCACGGCCTCCTGCATCGCTTTCTGTTTCCCCACGAAGCTTTCTACGCGTCCGTTCAATTCCTTTCCGACCTTCTTCCAGTACTTGTCAACGTCTTGAAGGAAGGGTTCGTCGCTGTAGATGAAGTCCACGCGAGACTTGAGTTCATTTTCGGGCGGCATGAAATCTTCTGTGCGAAAAGCCGGAATATTATGAGACTCAAGCCTGACGACATGGTCGGGGCCTTCCTCAGGCCTACTCGTCCCGGGCAAGACTTGCCAAGACCAGCGCACGTTCCACATCTCACCGCGATACGGCTTCAAGGAGAATCTCGCGGTCTTGGTGAAAAGATCCTGGCTCAGGATCCAGTGAGATTCATACAGCATGTGCTCCTTAAAATCGTAGGTGTAGAAATATTCGACGATACTGCCGACCTGCACGTCAGGAAGGGTGAAGGTTTTTGCCAAATACTTCAGCCCGCGAGCTTTGACAATCGTCTTCTCAAAGACCTTGCCGTCAAACTCGGCCACCGAACCGTCAGGCCTGATGGAGCGCGCGCGCAAGCGCACGACGTCATTATTTCTCTGGATGAATGGGATTTCGACGTCGGCGTACTTTCGCCCCTCTTCCGTTAGGATTTTGATTCGAAAGTAGTTATCCTCGTGGGAGGTAAGCCCGTTGTCGTCGCGGTCGACCTGGCGGTAAAGAATGATGGCCGGCGCGCCGGGAGCGAGTGGCTCGCTGGTCATCTTCAATTCGTCCGGAGAGACTGGCTGAAAGCCAATGCCAGCGCTGGCAGTGGACGGAAAAAGTTCAGCGGCAGCGAAAACCAGGAAAAGGGCAAATGTACTGACAGAGAATCCTCGACGAAGCGGCACAGTCCAACCCCCGAGCGCCTGCGATCACCAAAACGGGCCCCCTGCACGTTTGGTGAGGGCCACAATATCTCGGGTTGACCTCCGAGTCAATAGCCTTTTCGGCCGGGGTTCGGCACTGGCACCGGGCAACCTCAAGCATGTTTCCTTCATTAGCCGTAAGATAGTCGGCCATGCAGCTTTGGTTTGCGCGCGGAAGCGAAGTCAGCATTCGCGAACAGCTTGTCACGCAAGTGGTTCTGGGCATTCTGGGGGATGACCTCGCTCCCGGCCAACGCTTGCCGAGCACGCGGGAGTTGGCGCGGCGCTTTCACCTGCATCCTAATACGGTTAGCGCAGGTTACCGGCAACTGGCCCGGGAGCGTTGGGTTGAGTACCGACGGGGGAGTGGAGTTTTTGTCCGGGCCAATAAGCCTGACGTGCCTCTTTCGCAGGCGTTCGCGCTCGATCAGATGATCGCCGGCCTGTTTCGTTCGGCGCGCAAACAAGGCGTGTCTCTGCCGGTTTTGCGCGCGCGTCTTCGCCAGTGGCTGGAGTTGCAGCCACCCGACCACTTTCTGCTGATTGAGCCCAACGAAGAACTCCGACGAATTGTGGCCGCGGAGATTCAGCAGGCGGTAACCCTTCCGGTTATGAGTTGCGGGTTGGAAGATCTTCCGAAGATGCTGGAAGGCAGCATCCCCATCGCACTTGCAAACCGGGTCGCGACGGTGCGGCCAGCCCTGCCGGCAGGAACCGAACTTCTGACACTCAGCTATCGCTCGGTTACATCGTCGTTGGGGCAATGGCTGCCGGCGCCTTCCGGCGCTTTAGTAGGCATTGCATCCCGGTGGCCGGATTTTCTGAAACTAGCGCGCACCATGTTGCATGCGGCGGGCTTCCATCCTGACAGCCTCGTGTTACGCCACGCGAGCGAGCCGAACTGGCAGCGCGGATTAAAGCAGACGGCCGCAGTGGTGTGCGATTCGGTCACAGCCAAAGAACTGCCTGCCGGTTGCCGCGCGATTCCGTTCTCTCTGCTGGCTGAATCTTCGATTGACGAACTGCGGCGGTATGCGGAATTCGTCAGCAAGCCGCTCGAAGCGGTGTGACAGTCTCGAAAGTGTCCCAGCTTCCCCCTTTCAATTGAAAACATTCCTTAGGCTGCACTTACCAGAGTTTTAGGGAGGCGCAGCACGAAGAAATTTGTCGCGTTTTGTTTGCTTGTGATTACGCCGGCGATGGCCTGCGCACAAAGCGGCGCTGACAATTCGGAAACGAAAATCGTCAAGCTTGAGCGAGGCCAAGTGCTCGACTTGTCACTGATAACGCCTCTCGATTCGGCACACGCCCACGTGGGAGACGACATCTCGTTCCAGCTCGAGCGTGACCTTAATGCGAACGGATTCACAGTCCTTCCGAGGAACTCGGCCATCCACGGTCGCATCACGAAGGTTGTGCGCGCCGGCAAAAACTGTAAGGAGGGTCGGGTCCGCTGGAAGCTTGAGCCGCTGAAAACGGCGAGCGGCAGGAAAATCAAGGTGCAGTCAATCCCTGCGTATTTGGCCACGCCGCGCGGAGGGGAGGTCGTCGATCGAGTGTCGCTTGAGACCACTGGTGAAAAGATCGCTGAAGATGCGCCGTGGGCAATGATGGTGCCGTTGGTTGTGCTCTTGTCTCCTGCCATTATTTTGATGGCCGTTGCGGAGTCAGGCAAAAGAGATTGCGGGACTCCGGGTAGGGAAGAAGCGATCCTGGCCGGCACGCGTTTTTATTTCGCCGTTTCGAAAGACACGCGGCTTGTTCAAGCTCTCGCCCCGCCGAATCGCTGTGACACTCCCGAAACTGTCACAGACTCGCCAACCTCATCGACGCTTTGTTACTAGGATGCGTTCATGAAAAACGCAACATACACTCTGCTCCTCTCGTTGTTGTTGGCTGCTTTCACGCTTGCATCGAGCGCTTCGGCGCAAACGATAAAAGCTCAGCGAACTGAGACTGAAACTGAAAAAGATGCTCGCAACATCAACACAATCGCCGCGGCGCGAAGTCAATACACACAGACCTCCGAGATCTCGCTCGACACTGGCGACCCGACCTTGGCGCAGCTTCGTGGCCCCAGACCGGTGCGTCCATTTCCATCCCAACGCCCATATCCGCGAGGAACTTACCAAACTCCGTGGAGGGACCATGGAAATGCCGGACACATTCTCGTCGGCGCTGCGATCGGGTTTGGCATTGGAGCCGCCCTCGGCGCGCACAACAGCTCCCGTGACGGCACTCCGGTCGCGGGCGGAATAATCGGCGGCGGCGGACTCTTCGCCTTGCTCGGCGGATGCGTCGGCAAAGCCATCGGCGATTTGCAAAGCCTCCACTTCGCCTCGGGATATCACAGAGGAATCTATCTACCATCCGCGCCCAACGACGACACTGAGGTGGGCGAACTCGCTTCGCATCCCGCCCGCCAGAGAACTCACACTGAGCAGTCGCCAAGATCTACTGCGCCAAGCCCGCCCTCCGTGTCGAGGCGCGTAGAACCTTAACCGGTCCATCCGCATCTCATAACAAAAGCCCGTTCCAGCCTGGTTACCGCGGTGACCATCCCGGTTCAGGGCCGTCTAACGGGGTGGTATACTCTGTATATTCAGTACCGTAGCCGGGGATGCTGCACAACCCTCAACCGAAGGAAATTCAAGATGGCACGTAGTTCACGCCGCTCACTCTTCCTGGTAGCTTTCTTTCTTCTTGCCTGCGGCTTTTTGGGAATCGTTTTTGCCCAGCGCACGGGACAGCAATCGTCGCTCAGCGGCGATACCGACGTCAAAGACAGCCTGAAACAATTTACCGACGTCTATGCCGTCATCGAAGATAACTACGCCGAGCCGGTGAACCCCGATAAAGCTATCTACAACGGCGCGATTCCGGGCATGTTGCACTCGCTCGACCCGCACTCGAACTTCTTCGATCCCAAGTCTTACGCGCTGATGCGCGAGGACCAGCGCGGCAAGTACTACGGCGTGGGCATGACGGTTGGACCACGCAATAACAAAGTGATTGTGATCTTCCCCTTCACCGGCACGCCCGCTTATAAGGCGGGCATTCATCCCGGCGACGTGATCATTGCCGTCGATGGCAAATCCACCGAGAACATGACCACGCCCGACGTGGCCGACATGCTCAAGGGACCCAAGGGGACCACCGTGCACATCAGCATCTCGCGCGAAGGCGTTGAGAAGCCGATGGAGTTCACCCTGATTCGCGACGAGATTCCGCGCTACAGCGTAGACGTACACTTCCTGATTCGCCCCGGCGTCGGCTACCTGCACGTCACGGGATTCAACGAGACCACCGAAGAAGAAGTCTCGAAAGCTCTGGATGAGTTTGGCGACCTCAAGGGATTGATTCTCGATCTGCGGGGAAATCCCGGCGGCCTGTTGAGCGAAGGCGTAGGCGTAGCCGACAAGTTCCTCAAGAAAAATCAGCTCATCGTTTCTCATCATGGCCGCGCTTCGGCGGAGAAGCGCTACGTCGCGCAGCATGGCAACGGCGGCAAGGATTATCCACTCGTCGTGCTGGTGAATCGCTTGACCGCGTCAGCGGCGGAAATTGTTTCCGGAGCCATTCAGGATCACGATCGCGGGCTGATCGTGGGCGAGGTCACGTTTGGCAAGGGTCTGGTTCAGACTGTCTATCCATTGTCTGAAAATACTGGACTTGCCCTGACCACGGCGCATTACTACACACCGAGCGGACGGCTGATTCAGCGCGACTACAGCAACATTTCGCTTTACGATTACTATTACAACCGCGAAGCGGAATCCGGCAGCAACGCCAATCGTGAAGTAAAACTGACTGACAGCGGGCGCACGGTTTACGGCGGCGGCGGCATCACGCCTGATGTTGTAATTCCTCCAGTCAAGAGCAATCACTTTCAGGACACGCTCTTGCAGCACTATGCGTTCTTTAACTTTGCCAAGCGCTACGTCGTGAATCATCATCCTACGAAGAGCTTTGAAGTTGACGATGCCATCCTGCAGGAGTTTCGCAAGTCGCTTGACGATGGCAATGTCCCCTACACTCAGGCGGATCTGCTGGATAACAGCGACTGGCTTAAGGCCAACATCAAGGCTGAGATTTTTGTCGATGCGTTCGGTCAGGATGAGGGCATGAAGGTACGAGCGGAATCGGATCCGGAGATACTGAAAGGTCTGGACCTTCTTCCGCAAGCGAAAGCCTTGGCGGACAACGCAAAAAAGATCGTAGCCGAGCATAACGGGGCGGGCGCGTTCAACCGCTAGTAGCAAGGTTTCAGAGTTTCAAGGTTTCGAAGCTCGAAGGTTTCAATGACAATAGGTCCGGATCGATTCCGGGCCTTTGTTGTTGGCAAGAAGGTTTTTGAAACTTTGAGACCTTGAAACTTTGAAACCTGGTTCGTGCTTCGTTGACTTCGCTGTTTAGCTATGTGAAAATCCGCGGCAGCGGGGGGAGTTTGAAGCCGATCATTCTGGGACTGGCGGTCGCGCTGGCGCTGATCGCCGGATACACGGATTGGCGCAGCCGCCGCATTCCAAACTGGCTTACGGTGCCGGGTCTGCTGATGGGAGTTTCGTTGAACACCCTGAGCGGCGGATGGGCCGGGCTGAAGACATCCCTGCTGGGCGCCGGGTTCGGACTGCTCGTGCTTCTGCCGTTTGTTTTTCTGCGCAGCCTGGGCGCGGGCGATTGGAAGCTGGCTGGAGCTTTGGGCGCGTTCGTCGGCTGGCAGGCAATGGTAACTTTGCTGATGGGTTCGGTCTTTGTCGCAGGAGTCATGGCGTTGGCACTGGTGATTTACAAGCGAAGATTCCTGCAAACGCTGCGCAACATCGGAGGCATTCTAGTTTCCATGGTAACTTTTCATAAACCGGGGCCCGAAGTTTCGCTGGATAATCCGCAATCGCTCAAGGTTCCGTATGGCGTAGCATTAGCTTTGACCACAGTGCTTTTCGGCATTCATCGATTATGGCGAACGTGACCACAAGAAACAGACTGGGATCAAACACCCTGCGCGGTCTCGCACGCGATACACGCGCAAGCGAAATCGCCGAATTCGCCATGGTGGTGCCTCTGCTATTCATGTTCCTGATCGCGATCTTCTGGTTCGGGCAAGCTTTCAGAATTTATGGCACGCTTACGCAGGCGACCCGCGCAGGAGCGCGCGCCGCCGTGGCCCCGGTCTGCGCGACCTGCGCCGCATCAGGCTCAACTCCGGCACAGATTGCTCAGACCGCGGTCACCAACGCGATGGCGGCTGCGCATTTAAACACTGCTCAACTGGTTCCCCCGTCTCAGTGGACAACGCCTGTGCCAATGCTATGCCAGTGCAACAATGGGGGCTCGTCCGCTTCTTGTACGACGCCGATCGCATGCGACGCCAGTGCCCCGAACATGTGTGTGCAGCCGAACATTCAGTTGTCTTATCCGACGCCAACGACGGGGCCGCAGGGCATGGGTACTTGCGGCATATCGGTGAGCCTGCGCTACCAGTATCCTTTTTCGTTCAAGATTCCCCTCACCAATCTCGACCTTGGGAACATCCAGCTCCCAGGCCAGTCCCAGATGAGAGTGGAGACGCAATGACCGGGGCGCGATGATCATGGCAACGAAAAGGGTTTCGCAGACGCCACTGTTTTCGAAACCAGGACGAGTGTGGCGCGACGAACGTGCGTCGCAGATCGTGGAATTCGCTCTCTCATTGCCTCTTCTGGTTTTTCTTGTCGTCGGGATTTTTGACTTCAGCAACGCGCTGACACTTAAGCAACGGCTGACCAATGCCGCTCGCGAGGCCGCGCGCGTGGCCGCATCGGATCCGGCCACTGATCTCGTCGGCTATTCCACGACGGTTCCAGTTTCCATCGGTGACGCCTTCCAGGTGGTCGACAGCTATCTGACTTCCGAAAACATTAACCCCTGCGGATTGTCGGGGGCAGGTGCGACGGGCCCCACCGGGCTTAAGTGGACTTACACCTCCACAGGTACGTGTCCTGGATCAGGAATCACGCTGATTATCGACCGCGGTTGCATAAACGCAGTTTCCACCAGCAACGGCACTATCGATTTAATCGGAACCTGTGTCACCATCACCTATCCATACAAGTGGGAGTTCAACAATGTGGCATCCTCCTTGGGTTGGACGGGTTCGGGGCCGAGCACTATCACTGTGTTGGCTGGGGCGATGAACGAGAACTGAGAGACCAATGCTTTCACCGCTAATTCGCCGCGCAGGGAGAGGCAGTGGCGACGCACGCCTGCAAGAGCGTGGCGTCACCCTCGCGCTGGTGGCTGCGGCAATGGTAGCCATGATCGCCATGGCAGCGCTCTCCATCGACGTTGGCACGCTGTATCAGGCCAAAGCCGAAGCGCAACGCGCCGCAGACGCAGCAGCCCTAGCTGCCGCCCGAGTAATCTCGGTTTCAGGCGTCACCGGCGATCCCAACACGGCGGCTTCGTGGCAAGCCGTATGCGGGACCTCCGGCACAGCCACTCTGGCCGCGAAGTCCATCGCTCAGGCTCAATGGAACTTTGTTAATGGCGTCCCCGCTCCCACGGTAACCGTCACCTACGGTACGGGCACGGGTTCGACGGACTGTTCCACCCTGGCCGGATCAACCTCAAGCTTCACCGTGAATCCTACTATTACGGTGTATGTGCAACAGCCGAACGTGTCGACCTTCTTCGGCCGCATTTTTGCGCTAATACCCGGGGGCACGTCTAAAAATTCCGGCGTGAGCGGAACCGCCACCGCGGAAGTGTTCAATCCCTCTGGCTCGGGCACTCTGTCATCCGGCATGGTTCCTGTGCAGCCACGCTGCGTGAAACCATGGATCGTGCCGGACGCGGACCCAATCCATACCACGTGCAGTGCGAACGGCTGCAAGTTCGTTGACCCGACCGGAGCGATTGTAAGCCCCGGAGTCACCCTGGCTGGCACACCTGGAGGCGTAATCGGCGAAACTTTCAATTTGGTTGCCGACTGCGCTGCGACCGGGAACTGCAACAGTCAAAAGCAACCTCCCGCTCCCTATTTCGTGGACCCTCCGCAGCCAAACGGGTCGAATGCGGCCGCCACTACACCGAAGCCAAACCTGCAATATCTTCCGGCCTTGGTCCAAAATCCTTCGCCGGCGGCCTCAAGTTGCGTGGCAAGCGGCAGCGACCAGCGAGAGGAATATCAGCAAGCCATCGCGGGATGCGACAATACCACCCCCTACCAGTGCGGCGTGCCATTTGGCGGCCCGTCCTCAACTCAAGTAAACCTTAACGAGAATCCTTACGGTGCAAACG
>JBEKJF010000132.1:0-11430 GCA_050011375.1 Candidatus Sulfotelmatobacter sp. | reverse complement strand
CGCGATGAAGTCTGGGAAGCCCGTGAAAATCGTGTACGACCGCGCGGAGGATATGGCCGCTACGACGAAACGGCATCCTTCGCGCACGCGCCATCGTACTGCCTTAAGCAGGGATGGCAAGATTCTCGGCGGAGAAATCGAGTTCACGATTGATGGAGGAGCGTACGCTACGTTGTCTTCGGTAGTTCTTTCTCGCGGCGCCATCCATGCCGGCGGTCCGTATTATTGGCCTAGTGTGCGAATCCGCGCGAAGGCGGTCGCCACGAACGCGCCGCCGCACGGAGCGTTTCGTGGTTTCGGCGCACCCCAGAGTATTTTTGCGATGGAGCGGCACATGGATCGAATCGCGCAAGTCGTCGGGCTTTCGCCGGTCGAGATCCGGCGCAGGAATTTTCTGCAGCCCGGACAGACGACCACCACGGAACAGGTTGTACGCGAACCGATCGATCTTGGAAAACTACTTGATCGCGCCATCAGCGTTTCGGAGTATCAAACGAAGAAACAGGAGTTCGCGATCGAGAATCGAACCGGGGCGACGAAGAAGGGGATTGGGATCGCAGCGTTTCTTCACGGTGCGGGATTTACGGGCTCGGGCGAGCGCTACCTGAGTTCTGTGGTCGGCGTGGAAGGTTGCGCCGACGGCGGCATTCGCGTTCTGGTATCGAGCACGGAGTTTGGCCAGGGGACGAAAACCGTTCTGTGCCAAATCGCAGCGGAAGCGCTGGGGCTGCGCTATGAAGACGTCGCCATTGCGCAGCCCGATACGACGGAGGTGCCGAACAGCGGTCCCACGGTTGCATCGCGCACGGTGATGGTGGTGGGAAAACTGGTGGAATCCGCGGCGCGAGGGATCCATCAGACTTTGAAGTTGAGCGGCATGCTCGGCGATTCGTATTCGGCGGAGGAATTCCGCGCCGCATGCCTGGCCTACGTTGCGGCTCATGGTCAACTCCGTGCGTGGGCGCAATACGATCCGCCTCCCGATGTCTTCTGGGACGATGAAAAATATCGAGGCGAAGCCTACGCCGCGTATTCATGGGCGGTTTACGTTGCTGAAGTCTCGGTTGACCTGACGACGTATAGCGTCTCAGTGAACGACTTCGTTGCGTTGCAGGAAGTTGGCAGAGTGCTTCACCCGGTTCTTGCCATCGGGCAAATTGTGGGCGGAGTCGCGCAAGGCATTGGGTTCGCATTGTTCGAGAAAGTAATTTGGCAGCAGGGACGCATGCAGAACAATCAGATGACAAACTACATCATGCCGACTTCCAGCGACCTGCCGCCGATTCGAGTGTTCTTCGAAGAGTTGGGGAATGTCCACGGCGCCTTTGGCGCTAAGGGAATCGGGGAGCTTCCCATGGATGGGCCGGCGCCGGCAATTGTGAATGCGATTGAAGACGCGTTAGGAGTGCGCTTCGATTCGATTCCGCTGATGCCGGAGGATATTTACGACGCGATCACAGCGCGGTCTCTTCGGGACAAAAGCGACGTTGCGAGCGTAATTCGATGAGCGCTTCCCTGGAAGCTCGCAGCAAGTCGGAGATCTCATTCACTGTGAATGGCGAGCAAAGAACTGTGCAGGCCTTCCCTATGGAACGGTTGTTGGATGTGCTGCGGCTACAACTCGGATTGACCGGCGCCAAGGAAGGATGTGGGGAGGGTGAATGCGGTTCTTGCTCGCTATTGATGGACGGAACGCTGGTGAATAGCTGCCTGGTTCCGGCGCTGCAGGCGCAAGGAGCGAGCATCGTCACGATTGAAGGGTTGGATGCGAGTTCAGAATCGCAAACGCTGCAGGAAGCTTTTCTAGAATGTGGCGGCGCGCAGTGCGGCATTTGCACTCCAGGGATGATTCTGGCCGCATCGCATCTCATGAACAAGAATCCAAGGCCCACGCTGGAAGAGATAAAAGAAGGACTCTCCGGCAATTTGTGCCGCTGCACCGGCTACCTGCAGATCTTCGAAGCCATTGGACAGCGGCGGGTCGCGAGACGGCGGCATCGTCATGAGGCCTGAATGAGGTCCGATCCGAAGGATTACGAACTGGTTGCTCCGGGCAGCTTGCAGGCCGCTGTCGGGCTGCTGGCGCGAAGTCCGGGCGAATGGCTCCCGATCGCCGGGGGCACTGACATCATGGTGCAGTATGCGGCGGGGAAGCTGGCCTCTCGCAAGCTCCTCAGTATTTGGAATCTTGCTGAGTTGCGGAACATTGAAGTGCTGGCAAATGAAATTCGCTTGGGCGCTGGATGTACTTATACAAATATTCGTGAACATGAAGTCATCGGCCGCGAATTTCCGATGCTCGTGAGCGCTGCCCGCTGGACCGGCGGAATTGCGAATCAGAATCGCGGCACTCTCGGCGGAAATATCGTGAATGCATCGCCGGCCGCGGATTCATTGCCTGCGCTTCTGTCTTATGATGCGGAGTTAATTTTGATATCGGTTCGGGGTGAGCGCCGGCTTCCTTACGCTGGGTTCCACGCCGGTTACAAAAAGACCAAGCTTGCGCCTGACGAATTGATTCGAGCTGTGTGCCTCCCGAGGCGGTTCTCAGGATATGTTTGTCACGCGCGAAAAGTTGGGAGCCGCAATGCTCAGGCAATTTCGAAAGTATGCATCGCGGCACTGGGACGAATGGCGGGCCAAACGGTTGAAGACATTCACATTGCCGTGGGAAGCGTGGCGCCGGTTCCGCTGCGCCTGAGCGAGACGGAGTTGATGCTGCGAGGGAAGGTTATTGACGAATCGCTGGTTTCGGCGGCAAAGAAGATGGCTGTGGCAGAAATTCGGCCCATCGATGACATTCGATCGACGGCAAAATATCGCGCAGCAGTGGCGGGCAATCTTGTCGCCGAATTTCTGAACCTGCTCAGCGCGGACGGAAAGGCATGAATGAAATTCTGGCACGCTGGAATGATGCTTCCTTCGAGGTGGCCGCGTCGCAGATTTTGCCGTGTTGCGGCTCAAAGGCGTGGGCTCGCGAGATGACAGTTCGAAGACCGTTCCAAGACGAAGCTGCTCTAATGGCTGCCTCCGACGATGCGTGGTACAAGCTGAACGAATCTGATTGGATAGAAGCCTTCCAGAGCCATCCGCGGATTGGCGAGTCGACCGCGCTCAATTCTTCACCCAATTCCGCGACTCATGGGACTTCGTCTTTGGCTTGGGCGAAGCAAGAACAAAAAGAGGTCGCGGAAGCTGGCGATGCGGTTAAGATCGCATTGGCGAAGGGGAATCACGAGTACGAACGGAAGTTCGGGCGTATCTTCATCGTGTGTGCTACGGGAAGATCGGCGACGGAGTTGCTGGAAACCCTTAGACAAAGGCTGCAGAATGATGCTGGAACTGAGTTCCAAGAAGCGGCCGAACAGCAGCGGCAGATTACACAGATTCGCTTGAGAAAATGGCTTCAGGGATGAAACGCATTTCAACACACATTCTCGATCTAGCTCTCGGTAAGCCCGCAAGCGATGTGCCTGTGCGGTTAGAGAAGCAAGAATCTTCCGGGTGGCGCGGGGTGGCATCGGACCGGACGGACCAGGATGGCCGATGCTCCCAATTGCTGCCCGAGGGCGAAGAGTTGTCCGCGGGCTCCTACCGTTTGTCTTTCGACATCGCGAGTTACTACGACACACAGAACATTCAAGCGCTTTACCCGGTCGTCGAAGTTACATTCCAGGTAAGGGACGGCGAGACTCAACTGCATATTCCGTTGTTGCTCAGCCCGAACGGCTACACGACTTACCGTGGAAGCTGAGTGCAAGATCGTTCGCCAAGGAGCTAACGAGTTGACTTCTTCAATCCGTGAATGGCTCAACCTGAGCGTGCGCTGGTTCCACGTTTTCGCGGCGATCATGTGGGTTGGCCAGACCTATTACTTCACATGGTTGGACGGCCAATTCGGAAGACTGGAGAAGGCAACCGGAGCGGGCGGACAGCCGCCGCAGGTGTGGATGGTGCACAGCGGTGGTTTCTATGCGGTCGCAAAACAAAAGTCGTTGGGCGTGTTACCCGAGCAGGTCCGCTGGTTCCGTTGGGAAGCGTTGATGACTTGGCTGAGCGGAATGGTTCTTCTCTTCCTTGTTTATTATTCCAGTGCCGGCCTCATTGACACCGACGTGGCTAATATTTCCCAGGCAGCCGGCATTGCGATCGGACTCGCCCTGTTGGTGGGTGGTTGGCTCATCTACGATCTGGCGGCAAGGTCGCCTCTGGGCAAGTCGGAAGCGGCATTTGCGGGATTTTCTCTGGTCATGATCGCGGCATTTTCCTGTGGATTGATGCATGTGTTCAGCGGACGCGCAGCTTACATCCACGTGGGGGCAATGTTGGGAACCATCATGACGGCCAACGTGTGGTTCCGCATTCTTCCATCCCAGCGCAAGATGATTGCTACGGCTGCGGCGGGCACACAGTTCGATGCGTCGCTCGGAGCGCAGGCCAAGCTACGTTCCAAACACAATACTTTTATGGCGGTTCCTGTTGTCTTTATCATGATTAGCAATCACTTTCCCGTGGCAACTTACGGAAACGCGTATGGCTGGGAAATTCTGGTTGCCCTGGTTGTCATCGGATGGGTGGCGGCGAAACTCATCCGCGAGGCCTGAGTGCATAAATCCCGACTGTGCAAAAGATGACGACCACAGATATGCGCGAGCGCGCGGAAGAAGTGATTGCTCGATGCCGAAGGCTGGCGACGTTTTCCGAAGATCAGATCGGCACGCGGCGAACGTTTCTTTCTTCGCCAATGCGCGACTGCCACCGCGAAATCGCGTGCTGGCTGGAACCTCTCGGTCTTCCGGTTCGCCTAGATGCCGCCGGGAATTTGCGCGCATCGTATCCAGCCGCTCAATCCGCGGCTCCGAAGCTGCTCTTCGGCTCTCATCTGGATACGGTTCCAAATGCGGGAGCATACGATGGCGTTCTCGGAGTGGTGCTTGCGGTTAGCTTGTTGGAAGCTCTACACGGGCGGAGGCTTCCATTCGGAATCGAGATTGTCGGGTTTTCCGAGGAAGAGGGCGTTCGCTTCGGCACTCCGTTCATCGGCAGCCGGGCTCTAGTGGGAACGCTCGATGCCGAGGTGCTGAAGGTTCAGGACGGCCGAAGGATTTCTGTGCAAAAGGCGATGGAAGACTTCGGCTTAAATCCAGCCGAGATTCCTCAAGCGCGTTTGAGCGATGATTACTTCGGATACATAGAGTTTCACATCGAGCAGGGACCGGTTCTGGAAGAACTTGGATTGCCGCTTGCCGCGGTTCAATCGATCGCAGGGCAGAGCCGGCTAGAGTTCATATTTCTTGGCCGCAGCAATCACGCTGGTACAACTCCGATGCATCTTCGGTACGACGCTGTTGCCGCAGCGGCAGAGTGGATTGGCGCCGTCGAGCAGCTGGCCCGAAGCGTAACCGGTCTGGTCGCGACGGTAGGGAAGATCGAAGCCAAGCCGGCAGCGACCAATGTGATTGCCGGGGAGACGCGATTGACTCTCGACGTTCGCCACGGTTCGGACGAGATTCGAATTCGCGCGGTGAAAGATGTCGTTGAGCAGGCACAGCAAATCGCCGGAAGGCGAGGACTTACGGCGCAGTGGAAAACACTCCTGCGGCAACCTGCCGTTGCAATGGATCCTTTTCTGGTTTCTGAAATCGAGCGCGCAATCGCAAAAACAGGGGCCGCGCCCCACGGCATGGTGAGCGGCGCTGGTCACGATGCTATGATCCTGGCCGAGAAGATTCCCGCTGCCATGATTTTTCTGCGAACTCCCGGCGGCATCAGCCACGATCCTGCAGAATCCGTTGCGGTTCAGGATGTAGAGATGGCGATTGAATGCGGCTTGCATTTGCTGGATCAGCTTGCCGCCTCGCGCATAATTCGAGAGAGGATATGCCGTGCATAATCTTGGCCAAACGCGCAGCGCCCATCAGCGCAATCATCTTCTGTTGACTGCGGACACTTTTGTGCGCACCGCTCTGCCCGGGATGAAAGCATGCTCGGCGATTGTGCATATCGGCCCGGCGATGGGCGCACAATTCACCGAATATACTGCCGAGTTCGAGGCGGGCGGAGAACTTGGCAGCACGGCGGCGCAGCGCTTCGTTTTCGTGATCGAGGGCGGCGTGAAAGTGGAAGTGAACGGCAAAGCGAACGACGTCGGCCCGCGTGGCTATGCTTATCTTCCCCAAGGTGCGAGTCATCGAGTGGCAGCCACGAGCAAGGCCCGCGTGGCTGTGATCGAAAAGTTTTATCAGGCGCTCGATTCGGTTGAGCCGCCAAAGTTTTTTGTATCGAGTGAAGATGCAATCGCATCGCATCCACTCGACGACGATCCAGGCTTGCAAGTGAAATGTTTGCTCCCCGACGAGATGAACTTTGACTTCGCCGTGAACACGATGGTGTATCGGCCCGGAGCAGCACTGAGCAAGGTCGAGATGCACGTGATGGAGCACGGCCTCATCATGCTCGAGGGCGGCGGAATCTACCGGCTCGGCGATTCGTGGTATCCCGTGACGGCGGGCGATTTCATCTGGATGGGACCGTGGTGCCCGCAGTGGTTTGGAGCGATTGGCAAGGTGCCTGCAAAATATCTTATCTACAAAGATTTCCATCGCCATCCCTGGGCGAGTCAGCAACCATGAATCTTGAGATCGATCGCGACCGCCTTCTCGCTGAAATCGAAGCGCTCGCTTCATTTTCTGACTCAGACGCTCCCGCGGTGACGCGAATTGTTTTCACGCCGACGGATCTGAAAGCTCGTGCATGGATGAAGGCGCGCTGCGAGGAAGCCGGGCTCGCGGTGCGGTGTGACGCCATCGGCAATACGTTCGCTCGCTGGAATGGCTCGGACCCGGCCGCGCCAGTGGTCGGCACGGGCTCGCACATCGACGCTATTCCCAACGCAGGCAAGTACGACGGCGTGGTCGGAGTGCTGGGAGGTCTCGAGGCGATCCGTGCGCTGCAGCGCAGCGGATTTCATCCGAAACATTCGATTGAGCTACTTGTTTTTACCGCTGAAGAACCGACGCGCTTTGGAATCGGGTGTCTCGGCAGCAGGCTTCTGTCTGGCACTCTTTCGGCGAATCTGGCGAGAAAGCTAATGGACAAAGATGGAACGTCGGTTGAGGAAGTTCGCGCGCGTGCGGGGTTTGCCGGGGAACTCGAAGAAGTGAAATTGATGCGCGGCTACTACAAAGCCTTCGCGGAACTGCATATTGAGCAAGGTCCACAGTTAGAACGCGAGCACGTCGCACTGGGAATTGTGACGAAGATCGCGGCGCCGGCAAGTCTTCGCATTGTCATCGAGGGCTCGGGCGGACATGCCGGCGGAGTCTTGATGCCCGACCGCCGCGATGCTCTCTGTGCCGCGGCCGAACTGATTCTTGCGATTGAGAGCGCTGCCCGCACAAGCGGAGCAGTCGATACAGTTGCGACTGTCGGCATCTGCGAAGTGTTTCCCGGCGCGGTCAACAGTATTCCCAGCCAGGTTCATCTCAGCGTAGACATCCGCGATACCGATCTCGCGCGGCGTGACGCTGTGATGCTGGCGTTGGAGAATGCGAGTCGCACGACGGCGGCAAAGCGGCAGGTTGCCATTCATCCCGAGTTGTTGAACGCAGACGCTCCAGGAGACTGCGCGTCACTCGTGATCGAAGCCTTTTCCCAATCCTGCAGGAAGCACGGGTTCACGTTTCTCTCAATGGTGAGCCGCGCCTATCATGACTCGCTCTTTATCGGGCGCATCGCTCCCGTCGCCATGCTGTTCATTCCCTGCCGCAAGGGATACAGTCACCGCCCCGATGAATACGCATCGCCCGAGGATATTGCCCGAGGCACGCTCGTGCTCGCCGAAACTTTGGCAACATTGTCGGCTTGATCTGTTGACGGGATTAACTTGAGGGACTCACGGACTTCCGAATCTTCGCGTAGCCCGGCTTGATGATCGAATAGATGAAATCAATGCGCTGCTTGTAAGGCAAGAAGGCGCTCTTCATGGCATTAATGGTGATCTTTTCGAAATCATCCATCGATAATCCAAATGTTTCGGCGGCTGCTTCAAACTCCTGCGTCATGGTGGTATCGCTCATCAAGCGATTGTCTGTGTTAAGCGTGACGCGGAATTTCTCTTGATAGAGAATCTTGAAGGGATGCTCAGCTAAACTGGGTGTGGCGCCGGTGTGAACGTTGCTGAGCAGGCAAATCTCCAGCGGGATTCTTTTATCGAGCACGTACTGCGCGAGGTCGCCCAGCTTAACCGCTTTGCCATCTACCACGGCGATGTCGTCGATCAGGCGCGTTCCGTGCCCAATCCGGTGCGCCCCGCAATACTGGATCGCCTGCCAGATCGATTCCTTTCCATAGCCTTCCCCGGCGTGAATCGTGATGTTGAAATTCTCGCGTTGAATGTAATGAAAAGCGTCAACATGTTTCTTCGCAGGATAACCGCCTTCTTCTCCGGCAAGATCGAATCCCACCACACCGCGGGCACGAAAATCCACAGCAAGCTCGGCCATTTCCAGCGACTCGTGCCGGTTGCGCATGGCGCAGATAATTAATCCGGAGGAAATCCCAAAATCCTTGCGGCCTCGTTCCAGCCCCTTCAAGACCGCCGAGACAATTTGTTGGTGGGTCAATTGTTTCTGCGCGTGGAAGACTGGCGCAAAACGGGTTTCGAAATAAATCACGCCGTCTTTGCTAAGATCCTCGGCCTGTTCATAAGCGACCCGCTCCAGAGCTTCCTCCGTTTGCATAACAGCGATCGTGTGCGCGAAGCCCTCCAGGTATTTGGCGAGACTCCCTTGGTTCGCGCCGCGGTGAAACCATTGCGCCAATGCCTGCGGATCCGCGGTGGGAAGCTCTCCATAACCCGCGTCCTTTGCCAAGTCGATCACAGTCCGCGGTCGCAGCACGCCATCCAAATGTTCGTGCAAAAGAACCTTGGGAAGGCTGCGCAAAAAGTCTTTGTCAGGTTTCATGGAGTGTTCTTCCTCCGAGCAACGGCGGCCAGAGCGCCGCGAAAAGGCACAAGATAAATATACCGCTCCGCTGATCACATTCCATCGTGTTGTACAATCCCACCTCAACTTGAGGAAGGAAACCCGAATAATGCAAACCGCTCCAGTACAGTCCGGGACGACGACGGATTATGGTTTGCGCCGCGGGATACTTTCTCCCATGGAGACACTGGCGCAATCAGTCTCCACCATGGCTCCCACAACTTCGCCTGCCGCCACTATTCCGCTGGTTTGCGCTCTCGCCGGCAACGGCACGTGGCTTGCCTATGTGCTCGCGACCGTGGCTGTAGTTCTGGTCGCACTCTGCATCGGGCGCTATGCGCGCATTTCAGCGTCTCCCGGCTCGTTGTACACGTATGCTTCTCTGACCCTGCCTCCCTGGCTCGCCGCAACCGTCGCGTGGAGTCTCTTGCTGGCCTATGTGGCGACAGGATCGAGCGTGATTGGCGGCTTCTACCACTACGCAAATCTTTTGCTGCGCGATGCCACGGGCCGTGGCTACTCCGCGGTGCTGCTGGCTTTGCTCGTCGCCGGCGTTTCGATGTGGATTGCCTATCGCGACGTAAAGATCTCGGCGCGCTTGATGCTATGGATCGAAGCAGTTTCTGTCACCGTGATTGTAATCTTGGTGACTTTGTTATTGGTGCGCCATGGCTGGCACTGGGATCAGGACGAGCTTCATCTGCGCGGCATGACTGGCAGTGGATTGCGCCTTGGCCTGGTGCTGGCGCTGTTTAGTTTTGTTGGATTCGAAAGTTCGACGGCTCTGGGTTCGGAAGCGCGCGATCCGTTGCGGACGATTCCACGTGCGGTGATCACAAGCGCGATTCTCGCGGGCGCTTTTTTCACCATATGTGCGTATGCGGAAGTGCTGGGGTTCCACGCCGCGGGGCAAGACCTGGGTACAAGCCAGGCTCCGATGCGTGTGCTGGCTCAAGTGGCGGGCAGCCGCGTGCTGGGATTGCTGATCGATATTGGAGCGCTGGTGAGTCTATTTGCCTGCACCCTGGGATGCATTACCGCCGCGGCGCGCGTGTTGCTGTTGATGGCGCACAATGGGCTTGCCCACGGCTCTCTGAGCGCGACTCATGCCCTGAATCAGACGCCCAGTCGCGCCGTCATGCTCACCGGCATTGCGGCCGTGCTTCCCGCGGCTGTGCTCGCGGCCCGCGGAGCGAGTGGACTGGATGTCTACGGTTGGCTGGGATCGCTTGCGACCTACGGCTTCATCGTCGCCTATGCGTTAGTTTGCGTCGCCCTGCCCAGGTACTTGCGCACCCATGGCGTTTACCGTCCGGCGGCGCAGATCATTCCCTGGTTGGCCGGTATTGCGATGCTGCTGGCGCTCGTGGGGAACTTTTATCCAGTGCCGGAGGGGCCTTACGGGAGGCTGCCTTACATTTATCTCGCTTACCTGGCTGCGGGACTAGCGTGGTTCTGGTTTCGTGGGCGACAGAAAACTGAGTGACGTTAGCGTTCAGAGAATATCGAGCGACGAAACGTGCGACAAGAATATCCTTCCGATAGAAATATCTAATATGTGGCAAAGAAATTTTTACTGGATATAATCCTTTCGTTCCGCAGCCGACTCGCGTAGATTCTTGTGTCAATCATATGGGCTTGCGGAAGCGCAGGGTAAACCAGTTCTGCGCCAACATCGGTAACCAACAGATTGGCTTTTTGATCACCGGCATGCGGTCGCGCACGAGTTTGCTTACAGACTTGCACGAGGTCATCCATGCTTAACGCAAAAACGCTTAACGAGAAAACCCTTAACAAGAAAACTGCATTCGTCATTCTCCTCTTCGCTCTTTTTATCGTGCTGATTGTCTTCACGCCCGAGGCCCACGCTCAACAAACGCTCGGCGGAATCACAGGCACGGTCACCGACAAGACCGGCAGCCTTCTACCCAACACCGATGTGACAATCGTCGGTGACCAGACAAAACTCACGCGCACTCAGAAGACCAACGCGAATGGCAGCTATGACTTCGTGAATCTGCCCATTGGAACCTACACGCTCACATTCACTCACGAAGGTTTTGAAAGCGAAAAAGTTCCTTCCATCACGGTGCAGGCCGACCGAACCGCCACGGTCAATGCCACATTGCCCGTCGGCAAAGTAGGCACGGTGGTTGAAGTAGACGCGACCCCTCTGATGAATGCGGTCGACACCACGAACGGTTACGTCCTGGAAAAAGAGCAGATCGACGCCGTGCCGCTGCCCACCGGCAGTTTCACGGGACTCGCGATTCTTTCTCCCGGAGTAAATGCCGAACTGCCGGGTGGCACGGGCGCCAACAGCGGCCTGGGCAATCAGCCGATCTGGGCCAATGGCCAGCGCGACACCAGCAACAGCTTCCTGCTGAATGGCGTTGACGCCAGCAACTTATTCAACGGCAAGAGCACCAGCCAGGTGGCCTCG
>JBEKJF010000131.1:0-11537 GCA_050011375.1 Candidatus Sulfotelmatobacter sp. | reverse complement strand
AGCGAGTTGGCCAGTTCGTTGATGTTGAGCACTTCGACGCCTTGCAACTGCGCGACCTTGTTCAGATTGAAGTCGTTGGTGATGATCTTGCCCTCATAAACCTTGGCCAGCTCGATCAGCTTGAGATCGACTTCGCGGACCGCGGGGAAGTCATCTTCGACAATCTGAATCGAGAGCGTTGCCATTTTCTGCAGGCGCTGCAGAACGTCGAGACCGCGGCGGCCACGGTTGCGCTTGAGGGAGTCGGCGGAATCGGCCACCAGTTGCAACTCGCGCAACACGAACTGCGGCGTGACGATGATGCCATCGAGAAAGCCAGTTTCGGCAATGTCGGCGATGCGTCCGTCGATGATGACGCTGGTGTCGAGGATCTTGTAGCTTTTCTTTCCTTGCTTCTCGCCGCCAAAGATTCCGCCCAGAGCAGCCAAGTTCAGCAGGTCGCCCTTACTCGCGCCCACGATCAAACCGACATAGGCCATCAACAACATGACCAGGATCTGCAGAAAGCTCTGCGTGTTGCCGCCGGGCACACTGCTGCGAATGACCAGCGCAAACAGGTAAGCCCCGCAAATACCAAGGATGCTGCCGATGGCGGCGCCGATCAGCCGCTTCAGGCTGACCGTGCGCAGCTTCCATTCGAACAGAACGATTGCCGCCCCGATCACGGCTCCCAACCCGGCATCCACCGGTTGAGATCGCCCGAAGGGAGCAATCACGTAACAAGTAGCGGAAACTACGATGACAAAAAGAAGACGAACAAGAACTAAGTCCAACATATAACCTCCCCCGGATGCAGCTCCGCCAAACCTTATAGCGCGCAGCTCCGGTGCCATTTCCTCGCCGCCCCGGGCGGGAATCGGCAAATCAGCATGCGGGGCGTGGGAGAATTAGGGGATGAATGTACGCCCCGTCCCGGCCTGTAGAGGCATGGCCGGAAAACCTTCAGTAAACCTACGCCAAGAGTATATACCCGCCCTGAAACAGGCGGCGAAGAAACTGGGATGGCGCTCCCAAGGGCCCGAATGATTTTGAGGCCGGCAGTTGCCCGACGAAAAGCGGTTCCTTCCCTACGGTTTCTCCGATTCGCATTTACAGCCGCGTCCTGTGTCTTACTTGCTGCCTCCGGCATCTCAGACTAGCAATCCGAGAAGACTCCTGAACGGATATGCAGACGCCCGTCGGATAAGGCATGAAGGATTGCCTCGGAGGATGACATGCGAGCTTTAAGATTTGTGAATGTGGCAATACTGTCGGCGCTGGTAGGAAGTACAGCGCTTCTTTACGCGCAAGACGAGAAGCAGGAAGACAAACCCGCGCGGCAGGAAGATTCCAAGCCACAACCCAAGCAGGACGAAGCCAAGCCTGCTCATAAGGACGAGGCCAAACCCGCAAGACCGGAACAAGAAAAGCAGGATCCGAAACGCGAAGACTCCCGCGATCAGATGAAGCCTGAAGGTCAGGAACATCCCGCCCAGCAGATGGAACACGCGCGGCCCGAAACGCAAGAGCAGGGCCGTCCCGAGCAGGCGCAGGGAGCGCGTGCGGCGGGCGAAGGCGGCCACATTCCTGACGACAAGTTCAGGGCCAACTTCGGCAACGGCCATCATTTCAGGGCGCAAGGCGTGATCATGCAGGGGCAGTCGCGGTTCCAGTATGGCGGTTACAGCTTTCAGTTGGTCGATGCATGGCCGATGGGCTGGGCTTACACGGACGACTGCTACATCGACTACATTGATGGAGAGTACTTCTTGTTTGACCTGATCCATCCCGGGATTCGCATCGCGATTGTCGTTGTGTTGTAACGCAGCTGTGTTGTACGCAGCGCCGCCGCTTTCTGTCCGAGGGAGGTGGCCCTTCTGAGCCGAGGATTCAGTTTTGCTGGATTTAAGCTCAGAGGGTCCACCTTCATTTTTTTTACCCGACATAACGACCAGCCTTCACTTCAGCCCGTCCCACCTCAATTCGACCCCGAGGTATTGTCAGAGTTTCTGTTTCCCGACGGGAAAACCAGGATCTACGTTCTCGTGGGAGTGATGGAGTAATCGCTTCGCTTACTGACTCCGGGACTGATGGCTTCGCTTGTTCGCGAGCCCGCGCGGTCGGCGGTTTGAGAACCGGCGGGCCTGCTAGACTTCCTGCATGAAAGCCTTAGTGATTACCAGCCTGTCCGGCCCGGACGCACTTGCCATACAAGAAACTGCTGAACCCACATTGAAGGCGGGAAAGACTCTGGTCCGAGTCGCTGCCGGCGGGTTGAACTTTGCCGACTTCATGACCACCCAAGGCGGGTATCCGGGAACGCCAGCCCCGCCGCTGATTGCCGGACGAGAATTCGCCGGAGTGGAAGAAAGCAGCGGGCGGCGGGTGATGGGCTACATCCAGTGGGGAGCCTTCGCTCAGAAGGTTGCCGCTTATAGCAATATGCTCTGGCCTGTTCCCGAGCACTGGACCGACGAGCAAGCCGCCGCGTTCCCCGTGAACTACTTCACCGCATATCTCGGGTACTGGCAGGCGGGAATGACTCCTCAGCCCATATGGGAACAGCCGGCTATCCAGCGGAGCGCCGCTCCGCGCCGCGTGCTTATTCACGCCGTAGCCGGAGGGGTTGGCACGGCCGCGGTGCAGATCGGCCGCATCCTCGGCGTTGAAATGTACGGGACCTCGTCGTCAGACGAGAAGCTTGCGCGCGTGAAAGAACTCGGCCTGCAACATGCGATCAACTACAAGCAGAACGATTATGAAGAAGTCGTGAAGAGCCTGACTCACGGCGAAGGCGTTGATGCCGTCTTCGAAATGCTGGGCGGCGAGCACACCGCGAAAAGCCTGCGCTGCCTACGCGACTTCGGACGCGTCATCCAGTACGGCACGGCCACGGGCAAACCTCCGCAACTCGACGTGCGGGCGCTGTATGCGAAGTCCGCGAGCCTGCAAGGCTTGTGGCTTACCTACCTTTCTCAAAAGCGCGAAATTATGGAACCGGCATGGAAGCAGCTTTCCGAATGGATCGCGGACCGCGAGCTTGCTCCCGTGATCGGCCAGGTTTTTCCGCTTGATCGTGCTGCGGACGCTTACAAGCTGCTGCAGGAGGGAAAGAACTACGGGAAGTTAGTGCTGAAGATTTGAGAATCACTCACAGCCCAGGTTTCGCGCAGCTAGTGAGTGGCTGACACATCCTCTTCGAACACCCACTGCTCGCTTACGAGGAAATTTGCAAGAGAGCACAGCACGATGGCGACACCGTTCGCAACGAGGTAGTTTACGTGGCCGAAGTCAACCATTAGTTTCATCAGCGCCAGATTGCCGATGATCGAAACTCCGCCGGTGGTTAGATTAAAACGCAGCAGCCGCGGCACAGACTTTTGCCATGACGGCTGCACCCGATCCGCCCAGGTGTAACGCTCGTGCCAGACGAAGTTGTGTACAACCGCTGCCTCTACGGCAAGCGCAGTTGCGAAGAGATAGCTCAGGTGGAATCCGCTCTTCAACGTGAGTAACACGGCCAACTGCACTCCGACACCGAGCGCGCCGACGGCGTTGAACTTCACCCAGCGCAGAGTCATTCGGCGCCCGGTGACTCCGATTCTCATTTGGCGATCCTTTCTTCGCGATAAAGCCGTACGGTGTTTTGTGCAGTGAAGAAAACCAGCATCAGCGCCATGCCGGCGAGGCCAACAATTCCTCCTATGTCGAACAGGCGGTAATACGCGCCGAGAAAATGCACTCGCGGCTTCCACAACAGCGCGAGGTTGCCGATTGCCAGAAGGATGCGCAGTTCGGTCGGCCCAAAGCGCCAGAACGATAGACGAAACTCTCCGAGCGCGTGTGTCGCCAGGTAGGATTGAATCGAGAGCATGAGGAACGCGACCAGAAGGCTAATCGCGATCCCGGGATGCATGCAGCCCGACAGGGCCAGACCGCCCATCAACGCCAGAGCTCCGAAGCTATCGACCATGTGGTCGACGTAGAAGCCATAGCGCGGACGCAATTGCTGCCGAACCCGCGCCAGTGTTCCATCGAGCGAGTCTCCCAGCCAGTTCAGAGTCAGGCAGACAATCACACCGAGCAGCGCATATCGCTTCCACGCTGCCAGCGCGTAGCATGCGCCCGCTCCGATCTGCGCGACTAATCCCAAAATCGTCAGATGATCGGGGCTGACGCACGACGGCGTGCGCGCGGCCATCCACAGTAGTGCTCTTTTCTCGGCACTCGCCACCCAGCTTTCCTGCACACGCCGCATTTCGGGGAACCGCTGCCTGTTTTCTAGAAGGGCTCGCGGGTTTAGCTGTTCGCAAAAATCCGGCATCGTTTGGGAACCGGCGCTCGAAACAAAATGACTTGGCATACTAACCTCCTTGCTAAGGTCTCGGGGAACCCTAATGCCTAACACCTGACACCTAGGACCTAAGACCTGTCCTGAGTCCCGCACGAAGGTCACTTTGCTACGAAAGCGTGACGTGGGACAATGCACTGCGGCTCAATCGCTCCTCAAGCGCACATCAACTTGTAAATGATTGCGGCAGTAGAGGTTTACAACCAAGGCTCATCCGGACAGAAGGCTATTCTGCTGGCTGCGGCGGTAGCGTATTTTGGATTTGGAAAGCCGCAGTCGCGGAATGATTAAGCGCCTCAAACTCCACTAACGGAAAGAACGCTCGTGCTCTGGTATTTCGTCTTCTTCTTTATCTCGGGATTTTGTAGCGTCCTTTACGAACTGGTCTGGCTACGATTGTCCATGGCGCAATTCGGCGTCACCAGCGCCATGGTTTCCATCGTGCTCTCGGTTTTCATGGCTGGATTGGGATTGGGATCGTGGGCCAGCGGCGCGTGGATACGCCGGCGGGGTGAAAAACTCGGCGTCTCACCACTTCTTCTTTATGCCGCGATTGAACTCCTGATCGGCGTCTCCGGAATCCTCGTTCCCTATGAGCTTCGGCTGGGGCACAGCATGCTCGAGCGGTTGGGCTCGACCTCCTCGGCGGGATACTACTTAGTCTCCGGGGTCTGGGTCGCCCTCACATTGATTCCCTGGTGCACGTTCATGGGAGCGACGATCCCAGTAGCCATGCTAGCTATCGGCAGCATGTTTCCCAGGGAATCTTTGCGGTCGTTCAGCTTCCTGTACATGGCTAACGTGGCCGGCGCAGTAATTGGAACGGGCCTGCCCTTAATTCTGATTGAGTTGCTCGGATTTCGCGGAACCTTGCGCGTGGGTGCAGCGTGCAACGTTCTGATTGCGGTTATGGCTCTAGTCGTATCCCGCAGCATGCCGCTCACGGGAACGGCGAAGCCCGGAGAATTTTCGAAGGAACGTCCGCAACCCAGCCATCAGCCGGTTCCAAGCTCGACCAGCGGAGGATATCTCCTCGCTCTATTGTTCGCGACCGGCCTCACAAGCATGGGCATGGAGGTCGTCTGGGTCCGCGAATTCACGCCCTATATCGGCACCGTGGTATACGCGTTCGCGGGAACTCTGGCGGTGTATCTCACCGGAACATTCGTTGGATCGCGGATCTACCGTAGTTGGAGTTCCGAATCATTAAATGACAGCTCCCTGCTCTGGACTCTTCTTGCATTCTGCTCACTGTTTCCACTTCTGGCGGCGAGCCCAAACATTCATCTCGATAGCTGGGCGCGGCTGGTGGCAGGAATCGCGCCGTTCACGGGACTGCTCGGGTATCTGACGCCCATGCTGGTCGATCGCTGGGCCGGCGGCGATCCCGCCAAGGCAGGCAAAGCCTACGCGGTGAATGTCGTCGGGTGCATTGTGGGTCCGCTGGTGGCGGGCTTTTTGCTTCTGCCCTGGATCAGCGAGCGCTGGGCACTGATACTGCTGTCGCTGCCATGGCTGATCGTTGGCCTTCGCCTTGTGCGCTTGCCCGGGCGGGCCACGCCGGATTTTACAGCGCGCGCCGCATCCTATCTTTTGTTGCCGTTAGTGGTGGGGCTTTTTTGGGGAAGCAGGGGTTTTGAAAAGCAATACCGCGGCGGCGGCGGCAGGGTGCTGCGGGATTCGACCGCCACTGTGATTGCAACCGGAACTGGCATGACCCGTTTGTTGATGGTCAACGGCTACGGCATGACCTCGCTAACGCCGATCACAAAGATGATGGCGCATCTTCCGCTGGCTTTTCTGGATCGCCCTCCGCAAGATGCTTTGGTGATTTGCTTTGGCATCGGAACGACGTTTCGCTCGTTGCATTCCTGGGGAATCCCGGTCACGGCAGTGGAACTGGTTCCGAGTGTGCCGCGATTGTTTTACTTTTTTCACAGCGATGCTCCCGAGGTTCTGAAGTCGCCGTTATCTCACATAGTAATCGACGATGGGCGCCGTTATCTGGAACGGACCACGCAGCAGTATGACGTGATCACAATCGATCCTCCGCCACCGGTCGAGGCCGCCGGATCCAGCCTGCTCTATTCGGAAGATTTCTACACTGTGATCCGGCAGCGTCTTCGCCCCGGAGGCATTTTGCAACAGTGGCTGCCGATTGGCGACCCCGAAGACGTAGCAGCGGTAGCCCTCGCTCTGCGCCGATCTTTTCCTTATGTGCGGGTCTTTGCCTTTGGAAAGAATTGGGGATTTCATTTTCTGGCCAGCGATCGGCCGCTCCCAGTTCGCACCGCGAAAGAATTAGCTGAGCGCCTTCCGGCCGCTGCAGCTACCGATTTGGTCGAGTGGGACGCGCAACCCGACGCAGAAGCCCGGTTCGCCCACCTCTTGGAACGCGAACTGCCCATCGATCAGCTCGTTGCGGCGTCTCCCGCAACGCCAGCTCTCAGCGATGACCGTCCGATCAACGAGTACTACCTCGTGCGTAAAGAATTGCGGCCCTAGGGCGAAGAGAGACTGCAGAGGCTAGCAGCAGTATCAATAAAGGAACCAGCCCAATCCGTTTCCAAACGATAAACTCATCGTAAACAGAATGCTCTGGTAGGCTTTGAAAGAAAATTACGTCCAGCGCGAGGAATAACAGTTCGGCGCTGCATCGGCGTAAATCTGCGGCCCATGAACAGACTTCTGCGATTCTTTCGCCCTTCGCACCAGCACACGGCTTACTCGGCCACACTGCTGCTGATGTCGGCGGTGATGTTATCGCGCGTGGTCGGCTACGCGCGCGAAGCATATATCGCCTACGCGTTCGGCGCTGGACCGTTGACCGACACCTTCGTCGCGGCTTTTACTCTGCCCGACTGGCTGAACTACATCGTGGCCGGCGGTGCGGCCTCGATTACATTCATCTCCATCTATACGCGCTTCCTCGCCGAAAAGCGCGACGCCGACGCGCAGAAAACTTTCTCCACCGTCATCACGGTCATGACGGTCGTGATGATCGCCGGCACGATCGTCGCTGAAATCTTTGCGCCCCAGTTTGTTACCTGGATGTTCGGCCCCTCGGCCGCGCACAAGGGCTTCTCCGTGGAGCAGATCAATCTCTGCGTACACCTCACGCGCATTCTTCTTCCCGCGCAAATCTTTTTCTATGTAGGGGGCGTGGTTTCTGCCGTCCTGCTCTCGCACCGGCTGTTTCTTTTCCCGGCCTTCGGACCGCTGCTTTACAACGTGTGCATCATTCTCGGCGGGGTCATTGGCGCGCGCCATTTCGGGATCGCATCGCTAGCCTACGGCGCGCTGGCAGGAGCCGTGGTTGGCCCGTTTCTGGCCAGCGTGATCGGCGCCGCGCGCATCGGCACGGGCTACCACCCCTCGTTCGACGTGACCAATCCTGCGTTCCGCGAGTGGGTAAAGCTCTCCGTCCCGCTAATGCTCGGCGTCTCTCTGGTCACTGCCGACGACTGGATCCTGCGGCATTACGCCGCTAGCGGCATAGGCGACATCTCTCATCTGAATTATGCCAAGCGGCTATTCGCCGTGCCGATCGCGGTGCTGGGCCAAGCCACGGGCCAAGCCTCCCTGCCATTTTTCGCGCGCCTGTTCAACGAGAAGCGCCTGGCAGAATTCGCCACGACGGTGAACGATTCTGTCTATCGCGTCTCCGCCGCATCGTTTCTCGCCACCGCATGGATGATGGCCGCCGCGTTCCCCCTGATCGACCTCGTCTATCGCCGCGGACACTTTCTGGTTTCCGACACGCAAACCACGGCCATTTATTTTTTCTGGTTCTCGCTGTCGCTCGCTCTGTGGTCTGCCCAAGGACTTTACGCCCGCGCCTTCTACGCCGCCGGCAACACGCTGACTCCAATGCTTGCAGTCACCGTAATCACAGCCGCGTCCTTGCCGGTTTATTCGCTGCTCTTTCACCGATATGGCGTGGTTGGCCTCGCGTTTGCTTCTGACATCGGCATCGGAGCGAATCTGCTGGCACTGGCTTTTCTTCTGCATTTCCGCAAACTGGTTTCGCTCGGAACGATGCGTTGGGGTGAACTGGGAAAATCCGCGGTGACCGCTGTCGTCGCTGGAGTATTAAGCCTGGAGGTCGCGCGCAGCATCACGCCGTTTATCTCTGGCCACGGCAGCCGCGTCGCCGACGTGCTGCAACTTGTGGTGATTTCGCTAACATGGGCGGCCGCAACCGCATTGGGCTTGTGGTTGTTGCGCTCACAGTTGCCCAACGATCTGCGGCGGCGAAAAGCGGCAGCGTATCCTGCGGTCGCCGAAGGCGAAAGCAAAGAAATCATGGGAGCAGGAACTCAGCCCTGAGAACCTTATTGCGGGAAGCCGATTTTGCGCACAAGTTCGGTATAGCGGGGATCGGAGTGCAGCGACTCAAACCCCGGGTCGGTGCGGAGAAAGATCAGATAGGTGTTGTGTTCCTGGTAGGCAATGTTGAGCCACTCGAAGGCATGCTCTTTGTCGCCGGTGTCGCCATAGAAAGTGGCAATGGAGTAAGCCGCCAAGTGGTTAGTTCCGGCCTTTCGTTGTCCGATTAGGACATCGATCGCCTTATGCGCCGCAGCAGGCCAACCTCCGGAGCGGAAACCAGCTTCCATCGCGGTTGCCAGCTCGGCATAGCTCTTATCTCCTGCGAGCTGGGCGTAGGTCTTGTATTCCTCGATCATTTGCTCATATTTATGTGCGCCAAAATAGGCAATGGAAAGGTCTATGTGCGCCGCGCTGAACACCGGGTTCTCGGCGATGACTTTTTTATACTGTTCAATCGCCCGGTCGAACTGATGGGAGAAGCTGTAAGCGTCGCCCAAAGCACAGGCAATGATGGGTGAGAGCGGGTCGAGTTCGTGAGCCCGGTTGGCTTCGGCAATGGACTCCTGCACGCGGCTGCCCGTAAATGACAGAGTCTGAGAAAACCACTGATGGGCGGTGGCATCGCTGGGATCAAGTTCGATGGCTTTCCTGAACTCGGCTTCGCCGTTTGCGAGATCCCAATTGCCCTGAGCCTTCTCCAGCCCCAGGTCGGCATGAGCCCGCGCCAGCGTGGGGTCGAGTTCCAGCGCCTTGGCTGCGGCCGCCGCTCCCTTCGCGAAAAACTCTTTAGGATCGCCTTCCGCGTAGGCCGTTATGACCACATAGACATCCGCCAGTCCGACATACGCTTGCGCGAAGTTCGGATCCTTATCGATCGCCTGATTGAAGACGGAAATCGCAGTGTTGAGATCGGCGCCGGTGCGCTTGTTCCAGTAGTAGCGGCCCTTCACATAGAGTTGATAAGCCTCCGGATTTTGAGTGCCCTGTTTGCTCACCTGCTGCTTCTCCGCGCCGCTCATTTTCGTACGCAGTTTGCTCGCGAGGTCGCTCGCGATCTGCTGCTGCAAAGAAATAATGTCTGCGGCCTTGCGCTCGTATTGCGCGCCCCAGATTTCCGTATTGTCCAGCACGTTGGTGAGGTCGGCACTCACCTGAATCGTATCTCCATGCTGCACCACCCTGCCTGTGAGCAACGCGTCGACGGTTAACTCCTTGCCAACTTTTTCCACGTCAACGTCTTTGCCTTTGTAACGGAAAACCGAGTTGCGGGATTTCACTTTCAAATCCGGCACATGGGCGAGGCTGGCTATCAAGGATTCAGTAAGGCCATCGCTCAGCAGATCAGTATCCGCATTGCCGCCCACGTTCGAGAACGGAATCACTGCGATCGATTCGACTTGCGAAGTCGCAGTCCTGCTACGCCAATACCACACGCTGCCGGCCGCAAACACGATCAGCAAAACGACAACCGCTGCGATCAAATACTTCCGGCCCGAGGCCGGCTGGCTTGCGGCCGCCAATGTCGCAACGGATGAGGACGATCCCGATCGGCTGCCCTGTGCGAGTCCTGAGTTTAGATCGACAGCCGACGCAGAACCTGAGCTCGCCGCGACTGGCTGCACTGTCGAAGCAGAAGTCGCTGCGACCGGAGCCGAGCCCGAAGCTGGCGTCATCGCAGGCGTGCTCGCACTCACGCCAGAACTTCTCCCGGAATCAATCTCGCGCTTCAGCCGCTTCAAATCGGCGCGCATCTCCGAGGCTACTTGATAGCGCAGGTCGCGATCCTTCTCGAGAGCCTTGTTGATGATGCGCTCCAGTTCCGCCGGCAAATTAGGATTCAGCCGCACTGGCGCAGTGGGCGCGCGATTCAGAATCGCGTCAAAGATCACAGCTGAAGTATTGCCCGTGAACGGCTGCTTGCCCGTCGCCGCTTCATACAGCACAGCGCCAAAAGAAAACAGGTCGGTGCGCACGTCGAGTTCTTCCCCGCGCGCCTGTTCGGGTGACATGTAAGTGACCGTGCCCACGGTGCTACCTGGACTGGTAAGGTTCGCCGGATCGACCGCGGCTGTGGCCAGAGTTACTCCCGCAGATTCGTAGTTTGTCAGGGACGGTCCCGCCACTTTCGCCAGACCGAAGTCAAGCACCTTCGCCTGCCCGCGTTTTGTGATGAACAGGTTTGCCGGCTTAATGTCGCGATGAACAATTCCTGCAGTGTGCGCGACATCCAGCGCGTCGGCAATCTGCACGCCGAAGTCGACTAACTGCTCCACCGAAATCGGCTTGCCCTCGATGCGGTATTTCAAAGTTGTGCCTTCGAGGTACTCCATCACAATGTACTGCCGCGCTTCTTCCGGGCGATCTCCAGCACGATCTTCGCCGATGTCATAGATGGTGCAGATATTGGGATGATTGAGAGCCGACGCAGCCTGAGCCTCGCGCCGAAATCGCTCAAGAGCTTGAGGATCGTTCGCCACGTCATCAGGCAGAAACTTCAACGCGACAAAACGGCGCAGCCGCGTGTCCTCAGCTTTGTAAACCACGCCCATGCCGCCGCCACCTAGCTTTTCAACAATGCGGTAGTGCGAGATGGTTTGGCCGATCATGCTCTGGTTGGTCGTCATGGTCTGGCCTCGCCCGTAATTGGCGGCAATCCGATTTTGTGCACGAGTTCGGTGTATCGCGGATCGGTGCGCAATGAATCCATGGCCCAGTCGGTCCGAAGGGCGATGGTGTTGTTATCGTGCTCCTGATAGGCCGTGTTGAGCCACTGGAAGGCATGGTCCTTGTCGCCCGAATCAGCGTACATTTGCGCAATCAGGTAAGGATAAACGTAGCCACCCGACCGTTTGCGCTGCGCGAGCCAAACTTCGAG
>JBEKJF010000130.1:0-11549 GCA_050011375.1 Candidatus Sulfotelmatobacter sp. | reverse complement strand
GCATCGATCACAGTTACGTCCTTGATCACAAGCGACTGGGACCAGCCGCGAACACTGAATAGAGCAAGCAGGAATATCAAGGACAAGCTGAAACGCAAATGGCCTCTGCGCACAGACCGTTGCGGTGTGATACGCGGAACCAGAATTCGGGCCATTTCAATCTCTCCAGGACGGTCAGGATAAACAGTACCGCACTTTAGCACGACCAATCTCGATCCATCCAGTTCAAGCCGGGACGGAACCTCAAACGGATGGTCAACTCATGACGTGGCGGATCCAAAGAACGAGATGCGGGACTTTGACTCCGTAACTATTTGTCGGTTGGCGAAAAATCGCGATAGCGCTAATGTTGCGCTGTGGCTCAGCGATGCATTCTCCAGTACTCCCACATGACCCACAAGGCAAAGACAATGAATGCGATCCCGGTAACACGTAATCGCCGCAGGTTAGCTGGCGTCTGCTGACTCCAGCGACGCTGCATTCGCAAGTGGGGTGTCGTGTACGCTCTCTGCTCGTGCCACTTCCTCCTGGCATGCCGATTCAACCATGCGTTAAACGCGAGATGTTTCTCCGGGGCCAAGAGGCACAGGAGTCCGTAAGCAAGGAACAACAGCGGCCCGAGGAAGAAGACGGTCATCACCACCGATTCTAAGCCGAGCCCGGGCATGCAGACGGTGGATTGTTGAAGAATCGCCAACCCGCTCAATGACAGCGTTTGCGGATTCTCGTCAATGGGTTGCCCGTTGTCGATGCAGTGGTGCGGCCAACGACCAACGACCGACGACAAACGACCAACGGCGGGGTCATAATATTGGCATGCACTCCGATAAGACCGTCCGCCGGTTGAAGACCTACGCTGGCGCTCAGGGTTACGTCTATCAATACTACTTCGTGGGCCAGCGTGCTGCGCTGGCTGACGACTCCGAGGCTCCCGCGACGGAATTTGTATTTGACGTTACTTCTGATCGCAAGCTGACCTACGCCGTGAGCGTCTTCCTGCCGGAAAAGACTGTGGCGGGTTGGGCTGCGGCTCACAGGCGTCCTCTGACCGAGGCGGAACAATACGCTTCGGCGAAGCTGCGGCTCTTTCGCGCCTTTGATGAACTTGAAGATATGAAGGCGCATGGGCGCCGTCTGGTGATCGATGCGGCTTCACTTGAGGAAGCGCTCGCAAGTTTGGGCGTGGAGTAGTTGAAATGAGTTGCTCCGTGAATACCCGCTTGTGACCCAGATCACAAGCGCCCGTGACGTTTGCCGTTTCCGCCCGGCCAATACATGTGCAGAATATAATTCGTGGAAAGGGATGAAGTCCCTCGGGGTTCCGGGCGTTACTTGCATTAAACTCAGCGGACTCTGATACTTACCTAGCTTATGTCATTGCTTTGGCTACGATTCGCGCTGGCTTGTTATTTCATCGGGCTGACCTACGCCTTTTTTGCGCTCACACGCACCAGCGATCTTTTCAGCCGCATTGCCTTACATGCGGCCAGCCTGGGCATGGTGTTTCATTTCGTTTCGCTGGTTGAGCTCTTCCTCGCGGGTCATGTGGTCTGGGCCTCGGTGCATAACGGAGAGTCGCTGCTGGCCTTCTTTTCGATGACATTTTTCATGATCATCTATTCCATTTATCAGACTACTTCGCCGGGCGTGGTGGTATTTCCGATCGTGTTTTTTCTGACGTTCGTCGCGGCTATAGACGAGCAACCGGTGCTGCTGACGGGTTTCGTCCAGCACAAGGGATGGCTGATTGCGCACATCATTTTGATCTTCACCGGTTATGCCGCGCTGGTACTCAGCTTCGGTGCCAGCCTGCTCTACCTGTTGCAGGAGCGCCGTCTGAAAGCCAAGAAACCCAGCAGCCTGATTTCTTTTCTGCCTGCGCTCGAAGTGATCGACCAGATTGGTTACCGCTCGTTGCTGCTCGGTTTTCCTTTCATGACGCTGGGCTTGATTACAGGCTCGGTCGTGGCAATGTCGACTTACGGGCACATCGACTTTGCCGACCCTAAGATTCTGCTGTCGATCCTGATGTGGCTGGTTTACATGATCATGGTCTTCACGCGGTGGAATTCGGGATGGCGTGGACGCCGCGCCGCCGTGCTGGCGACTTGTGCCTTTGTGGCGGCGGTGGTGGCTTGGGCCGCGAACTACTTCTCGACGATTCACAGGTTTGTCGCCTCATGATTGGCCGAATATGAGATACCAGCTCATTGGCGTGAATCACAAGAGCGCGCCGCTCGAAGTGCGGGAGCGCCTGGCGATATCTGAAAAGAACCTGCCCGACTGTTGCCGCGATCTCACCGCGCACCCTGGCATTGAGGAGGGCATGATTATTTCCACGTGCAATCGCGTGGAAGTGATCACGCATACATCGAACGGATGTGCTGACCTTCGCGGATTTCTGCACGATCACTTTCATCTCACCGCGGCTGAACTGGATTCGCACCTGTACGAGTTTCGCGAAAAAGAAGCGGTGCGCCACATCTTCCGCGTGGCTTCTAGCCTGGATTCGATGGTGGTCGGTGAAGCCCAGATTCTTGGGCAGGTGAAAGAGGCTTACGCTACAGCCCGCGCCGTGGGCTCGGTGCGCGGACAACTGGATCAGCTCTTCACCCGCGCCTTCGCGGTGGCGAAGCGCGTGCGCACTGAGACGGCCGTGGGATCATCTTCAGTTTCTATTGCGTCGGTTGCGGTGGAGCTGGCGAAAAAGATTTTCGGCACGCTGCAAGGGAAGAATGTTTTTATCGTTGGCGCAGGTAAGATGAGCGAACTCGCGGCGCGCCATCTGATGGCGCATGGGTGTGCCTCGATTTTCGTCGCGAACCGAACCTATGAGCGCGCTATCGGACTGGCGCAAAGATTCAACGGGCAGGCCATAAAATTTGAAGATCTTTACAACGCTTGCGACAAAGCCGATATCGTCATTACTTCTACGGGCGCACCTCATGCCATTTTCCGCAAGGAACATGGAGAACAGTTTCTCTCGCGCCGCAAGAACAAGCCGATGTTCTTCATCGACATTGCCGTCCCGCGCGACGTTTCGCCCGAGATGGCCAAGCTCGACGGCATCTTCGCCTACGACATCGATGACCTGCAACAGGCCGTGTCGAGCCATGTCGCCGACCGCCGTCACGAAGCCGAGCTAGCCGAAGCCATCATCACCAGCGAAGTCGAAAGATTCGAAGCTCGGCTGCATACGCTCGATGTTGTCCCGACGATCGTGAGCCTGCAGGATCATCTGGAAACGATCCGCCAGGCGGAAATTGATCGCGTGCGCGGCCGCATGGGTGCTCTGACTCCGGAACAGGAAATGGCGATGGAAGCCCTGACCCGCGGCATCATCAACAAAGTCATGCACACCCCGATCACCACGCTGAAGACGGCGGCGCGGGAATCGGAAGCGACCACGGTGATTGACGTCGTGCGCAGGCTGTTTAATCTGCATGACAAAGAAAAAGGCCCAGCGTCGCAGGCGAATAGAGAATCAACGGGTAAAAAAGAAGTAGAGACGCGCCACTAACAATTTATGACGACCTTGTCGAACAGGCTTGAGAAAAACTGGCGCAACATTATCAGAAGCGAGTTCGACATCGGCGACGAGTTCGACTATGTGGCAATGGAACAGTTTTTGCAGAAGGAGAGAGCCAAGGGCAAAATTTATCCGAAGGATGAGGAAATTTTCAACGCGCTCAACTTAACCCCATTTAAGAAAATTAAAGTAGTGATTATCGGTCAGGACCCGTATCCCGGAAAGGGGCAGGCGCACGGCCTTTGCTTCTCGACCAAGGGCGAGAACATCCCACGGAGCCTTAAAAATATCTACAAAGAGTGCGGTATCGAGAAGCCGTTCCATGGCGACCTGACGAAGTGGGCGGCGCAGGGCGCACTGCTTCTGAATGCGACGCTGACCGTGAGGGAGGGCATTCCCCGCTCGCACGAGGGAAAAGGCTGGGAGAAATTCACCGACGCCGTTATCCGCGCCGTCAACAAAAAGCCCGGACCGGTCGTTTTTATGCTCTGGGGTCGTCGCGCGCAGGAAAAACGCGCGCTGATCGACAAAAAACACAAGGTGCTGGAAGCATCCCACCCGTCGGGATTTTCCGCCCATCGCGGCTACTTCCGTGATGGCGATGGCGAAATTCACAGCTTCCTCGGCTGCGGCCACTTTAAGAAAGCCAACGACTATCTCGAAAAACACGAACTTAAGCCCATTGATTGGCATGAGATTTAGATTTCTAAGGCGCTACGGCGCTGGCACTTGCTCCCCAACCGCGAACATGAAATCATGAACCCAGAAGGAGACAAGCCATGTCAGCGATAGTCCAGGTCGATTGGTCTCAATGTCCAATGGTTGAAGTTGACCCGGAGATACAGAGCGGTGCACCGGTTTTAGCGGGGACGCGCTTGCCAGTGAGCGCGATTGTCGACAATGCGGAGTATGGTCTGAGCCCTGCGGAGATCACGGAGCAATTTGAGGTGCCGCAAGATCAGGTAGAAGCCATCCTGGCGTACGCCAAAGGTCACCGCGTTGCGGATATTGCTCGATAGAAACGTCCCGGAAAGGGTGCGTGCCTTCCTGTCGAAACACGAAGTTCGCACGATCTCTGCAATGGGCTGGTCCGCGCGGCTCAAGAATGGCGAACTTCTTAACGCTGCCGAAGCGGACGGATTCGATGTTTTGCTCACTTGCGACCAGAACATCCGCTATCAGCAAAATCTTTCTTTACGGAAGCTTGCTCTTGTAGTTCTAACCTCGAATCTGTGGCCCTCGGTACGCAACTGCGGGTCGGCGATCCAGGCGGCGGTGGAAAACGCAACGCCGGGAAGCTTTCAAACCACAACCGTGCCGCTTCCACCTCTGCCAGGAAGAACAAACCCACAATGACGCCCAACGTGACAACGAAACTCCGCATCGGCTCTCGCGGCTCGCAACTCGCGCTGTGGCAATCGAACCACATCTCCGCGCTGCTGCGCGCGCGCGGACATGAAGTTGAAATCGAAATCATTCACACCACTGGCGACAAAATCACCGACGTCGCCCTCGCCATGGTCGGCACCAAGGGCATGTTTACCAAGGAGATTGAAGAAGCCCTCGCCGCCGGCCGCGTCGATCTCGCCGTGCATTCGTTGAAAGACCTGCCCACCGAGCTTCCCCCAGGATTCGAGATCGCCGCCATCACCGAGCGGCAAGATCCGCGCGATGCTTTCTGTTCGCGCAAGTATTCGAGCTTTCAGGAACTGCCGCACGCCGCGCGCGTGGGAACCTCCAGCCTGCGCCGTCAGGCACAACTGAAGGCGGTTCGTCCCGATCTCGATATTCATCCTCTGCGCGGCAATGTTGATACGCGCCTGCGCAAACTCGAACAAGGAGAATACGACGCTATTATTCTGGCTTCGGCTGGGTTGAAGCGTCTGGGAAAAACTGAACTGGTCAAGCAGATCATCCCCGCGGAAATTATGTGCCCTGCTGCCGGCCAGGGGGCGCTCGGCATAGAAATCCGGTTGGGCGATTCGGCTACGCGTCAGCACCTTGCATTTTTGAACGATGATGCGGCGCGCGCTGCGACCACCTGCGAGCGCGCTCTGCTCAACAGTCTCGGCGGAGGTTGCCAGGTTCCGATCGGCGCTTTTGCGGAAATGAAAAATGGCAAGCTGCACCTCGAAGCCATCGTTGCCGATCCCGATGGATCGAAGCTTCTGCGCGAGTCGCGCGACGGTGATCTCAGTGATCCCGAAGCGCTCGGCAATGCGGTGGGCGAAACATTGCTCGGCCGTGGCGGCGACGAGATTCTCGCGGCCGTGTACGGTCGTGGTCTCGCTGTGCCGCCGCAACCTTGAGTTCTGAATGAAGACCCCGGATCGCGATCGAGCATGAAGAGCGGCAGCGTGCTTCTGCAACTTCTCGGCGGTGGCAAGAAGTCGCGCGCTCTTCGCCGCTGGATCAACTTCTGGCCACCATTCCTGGGCATGGGCATTCGCGTCATACGCATCGCGCCTGACATGAAGGCGGTCGATGTTGAAATGAAGCTGCGTTTCTGGAATGCCAACTACGTCGGCACGCAATTCGGTGGATCGCTGTTTGCCATGACCGATCCGTTCTATATGCTCATGCTGATGGCGAACCTGGGCCGCGATTACATCGTGTGGGATAAAGCGGCGACCATCCGCTATCGAAAACCGGGGAAGGGAACCGTGCGCGCGGAATTTCGTTTGTCCGACATTCAGATCGACGACATTCGCGAGAAACTGAAGACGCAGCCGAAGTATGAACCTGTTTTTACGGTAGAAGTGAAAGATGAAGCCGGAGTTGTGATCGCCGAAGTAGAAAAAGTTATCTACGTGCGAAGGAAGCAGTCGGCGGAGTCACCCGCAAAGTAGAAAAGCACAATCTGTGTACATTCCCGAACATTTTCGTTTGCACCACGATGCGGATGCCACCGCGTTCATGCGGGCGAATCCTTTTGCCATCCTGATTTCGGCTACCGATGAAGGCCCGTTTGCGACGCATTTGCCACTTTCTGTCGATGCCAAAGAAGGGAAGACCGTATTGCGCGGACATGTGGCGAAGGCCAACCCGCACTGGCGCTATCTCGAACAGCATCCGCAGTCTTTGACGATTTTTCACGGAGCGCATTCCTATATTTCGCCCAGCAATTACACCGCGCTCGATAGCGTTCCCACGTGGAACTATGCGGCGGCGCATGTCTACGGCGACGCACGCATTTTCTCCTCGCCGGACGAACTGCACGGAATGCTCGACGAGCTGATTGAAACCTTTGATCCTGCATACCACTCGCAGTGGGAACAAACCAGCCCAACGTTTCGCGAGAACATGCTCCGCCAGATTGTGGGCTTCGAAATAGTTGCCACCAGGATCGAAGGCAAGTTCAAATTGAGCCAGAATCGAACCCGGCAGGATCAGTCGAATGTGATCGCATCACTGGATAAATCTGAGGATACCTTGGTGTCGGGAGTCTCTCAGTTGATGCGCGAACAGGGGCTCGGGCTGAAGACAGTTAAGAAAGAGAACGACTAAGATCACCTGGGCTGGTGCAATGCCTGCGTCTCTAACGATGAAGAGAAAAACCAAAATCTCTGGTGACCAACCACTGGCGGGCGTACGCGTGCTGGTGGGCCGCGCGCGCCATCAGGCCGGTGCGCTTTCTGGCGAATTGCAGAAACTCGGCGCTACGGTCCTTGAGATTCCTTTTATTGAAATTAGAAAACCACGCAGCTTCAAGCCTCTGGATTCTGCCTTGCGAAATCTTGACGGATACGACTGGCTCATTCTAACCAGCGCGAATGGCGTCGAGGCAATGTGGGAGCGGCTCGCCAAACTTAGGCTGAAGCAAAATTTCAAGCACTTGAACGTCGCGGCCATTGGCCCTGCGACAAAGAGGGCGATCGAACAGCACGGCATCCACGTGGATGTTGTCCCCAAAGAATATGTCGCGGAGTCCGTCGTTCGCAGCCTGCAGAGGCGGGTGCGAGGGAAGCGAGTGCTGCTGGTGCGCGCCAAGGTCGCTCGCGACGTCATTCCGACCGAGTTGCGCAAGGCCGGAGCTCATGTGGATGTGGTGGAAGCCTATGAAACGGTTGTGCCGCAGTCTTCGCGCACGCGATTGCAAAGCGCGCTGAAGAATCCGCGGCGCCGCCCGCATGTGGTTACATTTACCAGTTCTTCGACCGCCCGCAATTTTGTAACTCTGCTCGGCGCGCGCAAAGCGAACTTCAATGATGTAAAGCTTGCCTCGATCGGTCCTGTGACGTCTTCTACTTTGCGCGAGCTTGGCTTGCGGGCAGACATTGCGGCCAGGAAGTTCACGATTCCGGGCCTGGTGGAGGCCATTGTGCGATTCATGTCTAAGCAGAGTCCCTCAAAGGCCTGGGTGTAGCGGCACACTTCGACACGCACGGCTCCCGATCTGTTAAATTGCCGGGATGAAACCGAAGACGATTTACCTCGTGCTTTGTTTTGTCGGGGCTATCCTGCCCTACTGGCAGTTTGTGCCGTGGGTACTTCAACACCATGGAATAAATCTTTCGCTCTTCGTCCGCGAACTTTTCGCCAACCGAATCAGCGCTTTTTTCGGAATGGACGTGTTAGTCTCCGCTGTCGTGTTGATCGCGTTTATGCGAGTCGAAAGCGGAAGGCTGAAGATTCGGCGCAGATGGCTTCCTGTGTTAGCGATGCTGACGGTGGGCGTTTCGCTGGCCCTGCCGATGTTTCTCTATATGCGGGAGTTGAGGATGGAAGAACTCAAGCTAGTGAACGGCGTTCCCGCGCCAGCGTGACTAGATCGTGACTTTATTCCGTCAGCGAACAACTGCAATCCGCCGGCGGAACGTGCGCCATCAGAAAATCCGCGACGCGCTTGTAGGCGTCGATCTGATTCTCTACGCGGGCGAAGCCGTGGCCTTCGTTTTCGTAAATCTTATAATCGACAGTGCCTCCGCGCTTCTTGATGGCATCGACGACCTGTTGCGTCTCCGACTTCGGGCAGCGCGGATCGTGCCCCCCGGCAAGCAACAGCAGCGGCGCTTTGATCTGATCGATGAAGTTGATCGGCGAGCGGTCTTCATACAGCGCTTTATTCTTGACCACATCGCCCATGGTCGCGAGATCGGATTGTTGCAGCACCGGATCTTCATTCTCAATTTCTGTAAACCAGTTTACGAAAGGCACGATGGGCACGCCCGCGGCCCAGACGTCAGGCGCTTTGGTGACTGACATCATGCTGAGATAGCCTCCGTAGCTCCCGCCCATTACTGCAATCTTCTTGGGATCGAGATGGCCGGTCTGCTTGATCCAGTCGACGCCGGCCAGCACGTCCTGCAAATCGCCGCCGCCCATGTCGAATAAATTCGCCTGCTGAAATTCTTTTCCGTATCCCGTCGAGCCGCGGTAGTTGGGCGCGAGCACCATGTAGCCCTGATTCGCAGCGTACTGCACGAAGCGGTTGAACGAATTCATGGTCTGCGAAGTCGGCCCGCCGTGAATGTAAACGATGGCTGCGTTCTGCCCGTTGCGCGCCATGTTGAAGGGCACGTAGAGAAATGCGGAGATGGTCCACTTGCCGTCGCGGCTGGGATAGTGCACGAGGTATGGCTCGACCATATCTTCGGAGCGCACTCCCGCGACCAGCGAGTGCGTGACCTGATGCGACTTGCCGGTTGCGAGCGTGTAGACCCAGAGATCGCCGGGAGCGGTGGGGCCGTTGTGATAATAAAGAAGTCGCGCGCCGTCTTTGGTAAAAGCAGAAGGTCCGCCCACAGGCTCGTTCACGCCTTTCGGGATCGGCAATAGCGTTGACTTGCCGGTCGCGAGATCGTGAAGATAAATATCTTCGTTGCCATCGACGTTGGCGCTGAACGTGATGTGCTTGCCATCGGGTGAGAACTCGCCGCCGCGAATTTCCCATTTATCATTGGTGAGCCATTTCGTCCGCGCTGGAGCGAGTGACGGACCTTTACTTGTGTATTCGATGAGGCCGATGTTGTCATAGCCATTCGCGGCATTGGAAGTGATAAGTATCTGCCCGCCGTCCTTCCCCAACGCCGGATCATTATCATTGGCGAAAAACCTCTGCTCGCCCTCATGCGGCGTGAGCAGCGTGCTTTTTCCAGTCGCAACCTCGGCGATAAAGATATTCGAATCCGTGCCCTTAGCCTGCTCCTGCGTGTAGACAATATATTTCCCGTCCTTCGACCAGATGGGATTGGAGTTGCCTTTGTCCTGCGGAGTGCCAGTGGTGAGGTGCTTCACCTCGCGCATCGCCGTGTCATAAATATCGATCTCGTAGGCCGCTGAAGTCTTTGGTTTGACCAAATACGCGAGGTAGCGGCCGTCGGGCGACCACGTGGGATCCATCTCGGCGATCTCGCGCGTGCTGGTGAGGTTGACCACTTTGCCGGTCTTCGGCGAGACCAGAAAAATATCCCACAGTTCGTCCCCATCGTAGTCGGATTGATACGCGATCCATTTGCCATCGGGCGACCACGCTGGCGAAGTTTGTCGCTGGTCGCTCACCGTGAGCTGCACCGGCCACCCACCTTCCGCCGGGACGAGCCACAGATTGTTGCGTCCGCTCATGTTTGAGACGAACGCGATGCTCTTGCCGTCGGGCGACCACGTGGGCCGGCCGACCTGGCGCGTCATGTAGAGCTTTTCGATCGTGAGGCTGCGCGGCTCAACCTGCAGGTTGGACTTCGAAGCGATCTGCTTGGGATCGGTAACCGCCTGCGGCGCGGGCAAAGTCTGGGCGGTGAGGGTTTCGGCAACCACTGTGCTCATGAATATGACGATAGCAAACGGAATGAAAGTGCGCATGGGTAGGGAGCCTCGTAGCGAATCCGAAGCGAAAGTGTAGCAGACGCGGAATCGAGCTTGCTTCGTCCTCGGGCTGGACACGGTTACCGCCGCGATGACGCGCGCTCGACTTGCAGCCGCGTCACGCGCTCGCGCAGGTTCGAAATATCGCGCGTGGCTTCCAGTCCGGGGCGCAAGCAGGCGTTCTCGACGAGTGTGCGCATCTGTGCGCCGAGCGTAGCGACGCGCCTTCTTCCCTCACGGCCGGCGCAGGAAACAATATCAATTCCTCCACGTCATAGCTCCGAACAACGAAACGCTGGTAAAATAATTTGGCAGCCGAAATACACTTCCGCTTCGTGGGGCTATAGCTCAGTTGGGAGAGCGCGTCGTTCGCAACGACGAGGCCGTCGGTTCGAGCCCGACTAGCTCCACCAAATAAATACCAACAAAAATGCCAGTCTGCGATGGGTACACAAGAAAATGTACCCAAATCGTACCCATACGGGTACAATGATTCCCATTGCCCCACGAGGGAATCGGCATCCATGCTTTTCGTTTATTCCCGACACACTCCCGATTGCGCTCACAAGGATGAGCTCAAGTACCGGCGCTGCCGGTGCCCGAAATGGATTGACGGCTACGTCGACGGAAAGCGGTTCCGGCAGGCCGCCAAGACTCGGAGCTGGGAACAAGCGGAGCGGAAAGCGCGCTCTTTGGAGGATGCTTCCGATCCCGCGAAGCCGCCCCAGCCGAAAGTGACGACCATTGCCGAAGCCGTCGCCGTTTTCATGGCTGATGAGCGTGGCCGCGATCTCTCTAAAGAAACGACGAAACAGTCGAAGACCCTTTTTGAAAAGCAGCTTCTTCCCTGGGCGAAGCACCGCGGCCTAAATCGCTTGCGCGATTTAACGGCGGCAGAGTTGGTCAATTTTCGTGCTACTTGGAAGAACAATGGTTTAACGGCGAACCGCAAGCTCTCGCGTCTAGTGGGGTTCTTCACGTTATGTATTCAAAACGGGTGGCTTAGCGAGAATCCTGCGATGAAAGTGAAGCGCTCGGCACCGAATTCACTTCCGACGGGCTGGTTTCCGAAGACCGAATTCCAGCGAATCGTTGACGCGACCTATGCGTATGGCGAGTGGCGCGGCGGGCGCGATTTTCATTTTCGGGCTGATCGCCTTCGTGCCTTGGTTTTGCTGATGCGATGGTCGGGTTTGTCCATTCAAGATGCGGTGAC
>JBEKJF010000129.1:0-11654 GCA_050011375.1 Candidatus Sulfotelmatobacter sp. | reverse complement strand
TGGAATTCTTGGCGATCTTCTCTCTTCGGGACTTGGAGTGCAGGGCATGCTGTGGTCGACGAGCCCAGCTTGTACAGAGTTAGAAACGCACGTGCTCGACTGGCTTGTGGGCATGCTGGGTTTGCCGGAGAAGTTTCTTTCGTCGAGTACCGGCGGTGGAGTGATTCAAGATACGGCGTCGAGCGCCGCGCTGTGCGCGCTGCTGGCCGCGCGCGAACGCGCCACGAATTACACTAGCAATCAGAAAGGATGCGATGGTCGCATCGTGGCCTACGTATCGTCGCAGACGCATTCTTCTTTGGAAAAAGCTGCGATGATCGCGGGAATCGGCCGCTCCAATCTGAAGTTGATTGAAGTAGACGACAACTTCGCGATGCGCCCCGAGGCACTCGCCCGCCAGATTGACACCGACAAGCGCGCCGGGCTCGTTCCCTGCTTCGTTTGTGCGACGGTGGGAACGACGTCGTCGAATGCGATGGATCCCGTCGCTGAGATCGCGAAGATCTGCGGCCGGCACAATCTCTGGCTGCATGTGGACGCAGCGATGTCGGGCACGGCGGCGCTTTGTCCTGAGTTTCGACATCTGCAAGACGGAGTCGAGTTTGCCGACAGTTACAATTTCAATCCGCATAAATGGATGTTCACCAACTTCGATTGCAACTGCTTCTGGGTCGCGGACCGCAAGGCGCTGATTCAGACGCTGAGCATTCTGCCGGAATATCTGCGGAACCAAGCGACCGAATCGGGCGCGGTGATTGACTATCGCGATTGGCACATCCAGCTTGGGCGGCGCTTTCGGTCGCTGAAGTTGTGGTTCGTGATTCGACACTACGGTGTCGAGGGCTTGCAGCATCATATTCGGCGGCATGTGCAGTTGGCGCAGGCATTCGCGCAATGGGTGCGTGAAGATGTGAACTTTGAACTTGCTGCGCCGGTCCCGCTGAACCTGGTTTGCTTTCGCTACAGAGGCGGCGACGCAGCGAATCAAACGATCATGGAGCGGCTGAACCGCAGCGGCGATCTTTTTCTTACGCATACGAAACTGAACGGGAAGTTCACATTGCGGCTTTGTGTCGGACAGACGAATACAGAGGCGCGGCATGTGGAGCGGGCTTGGAAGCGGATTCGCGAGGAAGCGGAGAAGATCGTGGCTGCCGCGTAGGTTGAAGGTCAGGCTTCCCAGGGATTCAGGATCGGCACCTGCGTGCCGGTAAAATCACCTACGTTGCGGGACACGACTGTTAGGTTATGTTGCATGGCCGTCGCCGCTAATAGACCGTCGACCACCGGCAAAAGCCTGCCTCTCGTCCTCAGAGTGGCGTCGAGCAGTCCCCAGCGGTCTGCAATGGCGCGGGTGACCGGTAATATCCTATCGAAAAAGCGCGACAGAAGTTCCGCTTCCAGCCACGTCTCCAGACGCGCGCGGCGCTGGCTCTGAGGGAGCAACGCGATGCCCCTGCGGATTTCCCCGATCGTAAGAACGCTTAGATACAGGAGCTGTTCGTCCGCGCTCTGCAACCACGCGAGCACCCTTGGGTCAGGGCGAGATCGAAATGGCTCAGAGATGCAATTAGTATCAATCAGGAAACCGCTCATAAATCGATATCGCGGGCGGGACTTCGGTCTCGCGTCAAATCAAGGTCGAGCCCTCGCAGGGGAGAATTTCGCAAGAACTCCACGAGATTCTGCGGCTGACGAGATTTGCCGATCAGACGCTCATATTGCTCCTCGGCAACCATCACTACGGCTTCTTTGCCCTGGCGCGTGATGCGTTGTGGCCCCTCGGTTCGCGCTTTGCGAAAAACTTCGCTGAAGCGAGCTTTGGCGGTTTGAACCTGCCAGACTTCCTGAGTTTGCTTCTGGACTTTCCGCAATGTCGCGCTCTCCTTCAAGACTAGTCTGACTAGTCATCATTATGATGGAGTGGGATCAATCTGTCAAAAGTTAAAGGAGTTGAGACCATATCAATGTGCGGATTGCGACCTCTCGGCGAGGAAGTCGGACTGACATTTCTTGGCCTCGGCGAGAATCGCGTTAAACTCCGGCGTGCCTCGCACGCTCGCGAGCATCGGGTCATTCTGCAAGGCAGTGGAGGCACAATAGTGCCCTTCGACCCCGCTCTTGAGCAGGCGCAGAGCAATATCATTCTGCCCGCTGTAAGCGAATCCCGGCCCGGCTGTGTACCTGTTCTCGGCATCGGGATTGGCAAAAATTTGCGGTGCGGCCTCTTTGGCAATACTTTCCACCTCCGAGGGCGGAGCGTGATTGAGATACGCAATAAGCGCGTTGAGGCGGCTAAAGCTGCCCAGCTTTTCAGCCATCTCCCGCGCCTGCGCCAAATTCCCGGCGCGAAGGTTGTGGACCACAAGGTTGCCCGTCACCCACTGTGATCCGATATCGAGTTGCAAAAACTCCAAGCCGCGCGCGTAGTTTCCCAGCTCATCGAAGGTGATGGAACAGGAACGGAGCTGATAGTTGCCCGGATCGAGGGCCAGAGCAGAGTCGCACTCATGCGCGGACTCATCGAGCACTCCGCCGTAGCGCAAAACATACGCCATCGAAAAGTGGGCTGCCGCGCTTTCCGGATGGCGCTCCACCAGCGCCTTGGCTTCCTGATAGGCCTTCACCAACTCGCCTCGTTCGACCCGCATGTCAATCAATTGACCCGCCGCGCTGACGACATTGGGATCGAGGGCCACAGATTTTTCCAGCGCGGATTTCGAGCGCTCAAACATGGCCTCGCCGCCGCCCGCATATTGCGAATCGTAGTAGTAGCGAAACCCCAACGCGTTCCATGCGGGCGCGTACGTGGGGTCCAGCCCAACGGCGCGCTCTAGCATCGCAATGGCATCTTTGTTGGGAAGAGGATCGTGCGGCAGCGCGATGCTGCGGAGATAAAGGTCGTAAGCTTCTTCGTTCTTAGGGCGAGTGCCGGCTTCCGCGGAATTCGTTCCTGCGCCCAGGGCGGGGACGAGTCCCTGACGAACCTTCGCGGTGATCTGGCCGCGCATGGCGATCATATCGGGAGCGGCGACGGTCATGGTGTCGCGCCACAGAATGCGGTTATTCTCGACGTCGACTGCTTCCAGCGTGATTTGAAGTTGCGAGCCTTCCTTAAGAAAGTGACCGGTGACGACGTCGGTAACGTGCATGGCGCGGCCGGCTTCCTGCAAGTCTTGTGTGGGCGAGTCGTACTTGCTGGTGGTCGCAAAGGGACGAATGGTCAGCGAGCCAACATAGCTGAGCGACGTGGCGATTTCATCGGCCAGGCCGAGGCGCAGAAAATCCAGATCCTTGTCGGCTCCCAGGTTTTGCAAAGGCAGCACGGCGACGGTCTTCTGGATGGAGGTGCTGGCGACGGGCGCGGGGCGCTGCTTGACGAACCAGAGGACGGCCGCGAGAGCCACCACTGCAACTGCGGCAACGATCGCGATGAGTACTTTGTAGGAAGCTTTTTTTTCAGTAGGCGCGGTAGCGCTGACGGCGCTCGCGGAACTCACTGCGATGGGTTGATTGGAACCGCTTGGTGCTGCTGCTCCGGCCGTTTGCGAGCTTCCAGTGTCCTGCAAAAGGGGCATTCGTCCTGACTCTGTGTCGCGCTTCAATCGCTGCAAATCGCCGCGGATCTCAGAGGCGTGCTGGTAGCGCAGGTTGCCATCTTTCTCGAGAGCTTTGTTGATGATGTCCTCGAGCCTCGCAGGGACTTCGCGATTCAGTCGCACCACTGCGACTGGCGCGCGATTCATGATGGCTTCGCAGATTACCGCGGGGCTTTCTCCGTGAAAGGGCACATCGGCGGTCGCCATTTCGTAGAGGACCGCGCCAAATGAAAACAAGTCGGAGCGAGCGTCAAGTTCGCGGCCGCGCACCTGCTCGGGCGACATATAAGTGACGGTGCCTAACATTGTGCCGGGGCTGGTGAGGTGGGCTGCGTCCATGGTTTGAGTGGCGCCGACGTTTTGGTTGGAACCGGGCGCCATTACTTTCGCGAGGCCGAAGTCGAGAATCTTGGCGTGGCCGCGCTTGGTGACGAAAATGTTTGCCGGCTTAATGTCGCGGTGAACGATGCCTTCGGCGTGGGCTGCGTCGAGCGCGTCGGCGATCTCGATGGCCAATGGAATCAGAGTGTCAGTATTGAGTGGTTGCGATCCGATGGCATGCTTGAGGGTCAGGCCGTCGAGAAACTCCATGGCAATGAAGGCCTCGCCGTCGTACTCATCAATTTCGTAGATGGTGCAGATGTTGGGGTGGTTTAGGGCCGATGCAGCTTGTGCTTCGCGCTGGAAACGCGCCAGCGCCTGAGGATCTTTGGCAATTTCATCGGGCAGGAATTTCAGCGCAACGAAGCGGCGAAGCTTGATGTCTTCGGCTTTGTAGACTACGCCCATGCCGCCACCACCAAGCTTTTCGATCACTCGATAGTGCGAGATGGTTTGTCCGATCACTGCGGAATCTTACGTGGGTGAGATGGGCAAGTCAACGAAACCGGCTCGCTTCGCTCGGTCGAGCGCCGAGGCGGCTGTCCCCACATGAGCGTCTCAGTGCGCGGCGGATCGCTCCGCGAGGAAATTCGATTGACATTGTTTCGCGGCTGAAAGAAGTCCGGCGTATTCGGGTTCTCCACGAAGTTTCACCAGAAGTGGGTCGGTTTGCAGGGCGGTGCCGCCACCGATTTTTTCAACGATGCGATAGTGCGAAATAGTTTGGCCGACCACTCCGCTGAATCTTACGTGGGTGAAATTCGCGCGTCAATGAAACGCGGGATGAAACCCAGGACGAAGTGCCGGTAGCGAACTTGGAAGTTCACGCCTGCTCCAGTTGTCTTGTGGCGGCGCTTCCAACGGTCTGATCGCCATTGCTTCGACATGAGCTATTTTGAACAGTATTCGGAATCGAAGCGGACCATTATGAGTAAACACTTAAGGAAACCCCCAGTGTCGTCTTGCCGCCCCCAGAGGACCTATATATGTGGATACTTACAAAGCGCTCCAAGGAAATGGCACTCGAACACGCCGAACTTGAGTCGTTAGTCTTGCAACGCACTGCAGAACTTCAAATTCTTTCCCAACGCTTGCTTAAGGTGCAGGATGAAGAAAGGCGGAAACTCGCGCGCGATTTGCATGACAGCACTGGACAAACGCTGGCCGCGCTTAAGATAAATGTCTCGTTCCTTGAAGCAAGAAGCCAGCCGGATTCGTCCGAGCGCGCTATTGTCGCCGAGGTAAGGGCGCTAGCGGATCAGGCGATCCGAGAAATTCGAACCATGTCCTACCTGCTGCATCCGCCACTTTTAGATGAGGTAGGTTTTGCGTGTGCGGCCGAGTGGTACGTTGAGGGCTTCGCGAAGCGAAGCGGGATCGACGTAAGCGCGGATTTTCCTACAGGCGAACGGTTGCCGAAGAACATGGAACTCGCCCTTTTCCGTGTTCTCCAGGAATGTCTCACCAACGTGCATCGGCACTCAGGAGCGAACGCCGTGACCGTAGTTTTTCAGCAGAAGCCCGATCTGGTAATCCTGAAGGTACAAGATTCCGGGCGAGGCATTTCCGCCGAGCGCCTGGCTCTGCTTCGCCAAACAGGTGCCGAATCGGGAGTTGGGCTGGCGGGGATGCGCGAACGTATGAACGAGCTGACTGGCAGGCTCGAAATAGAGTCGAGCGCCGGCGGGACAACCGTTCAGGCCACAGTGCCCCTTTACCCGGCGGCTCGACCGCCTTCATTCGAAAATTATGCGCGGGCAGAAGTTGCAACTGCGGTGCAGTCTTACCAGTAGAGCGCCGGGGAATCGAGACACTTTCGTTTCGGTCTTTCAATCAGTCCGCCGGCATGGGTACGGGGCGTGGCGCTGTGCGACGTATTTTCGCTGGAACTCGCGCCGGGACTGCTGCTTCTGCCGGGGCTTCGAGCCACTTGCGCACTTGCGGCATCGCCTGCCTCATCGCAAATTCGCCGGCTTTGATCAGTTCGCCGGCGCGCTTGAAGTCGTCGTAGGCAAAGCCGGCCACATCGGGCTCGACGACAACATCGGCAGCGCTTCGCCATACGCTGGCCATTGCATCCTGCGCGATGGCGAATGATTGTCCGATCACATCAAAAAAATGGCGCGGCGCTCCGCCTTTGGCCCATGTGCCTTTCAAGTGCACGGCCAGCACTCGCTCTGCGCCCATCTCGCGCAGCGGACGCGTGGGCACGGGATGCGAAAGCATTCCATCCACTAGATAGCGGCCGCGAATCTCAATCGGCAAAAACATTCCTGGATAGGCGCAACTGGCGCGCACGGGATCGATGATCGAACCGGAATGAAAGACGATGCCTTCACCGCTATTGAAATCAGTCGCGGTAACGCCAAGAGGAATGCGTAGTTCTTCGAACGTCTTCACCTTTAATGTATGGGTGAGGAACGACACCATGCGATCGTTGGAAGCTAAGCCGTAACGTGAGACCGTCCAGCGGGCGAAGGTAGTGAAGCGGCAGGAGTGTGCAACTTTCTCGAGATCCTCAAGGGAAAGCCCGCTGCAGTAAGACGCTCCAATCAGCGCGCCAACGCTGGTACCCGCGACGAGGCGAACTGGAATTCCTTCTTCTTCGAGAATTTTGAGGACTCCGATGTGGGCCATGCCACGCGCAAAGCCCCCGCCGAGAGCCACGCCAATAGCGGGGGATCTTGGCGGGACCGCAGCACCTTTGCGAGACAGTTCCCGGCCGAAAGCCTGCACGGACCGGATAATCTTGCCGAGACTTTTCACCGGAACCCCCAGTTCCCGGCTCGCCGGACTCCTCACTAATCATCCCTAGGATGCCACTTTTCCAAGAAATGGTGCAGTCCACTTTGGTGCTACATGAAGTTACGTTGGGCCGCTACGGTGGTTACGGGAGTATGGCTTCACTCAAGGAAACGAAAACTAACTTCAGGGTGTGATCTCAAATACGATGCCCCCACCGCGGGTGCCTCCGGCGTTCGTTGTGCCGTATAGATTGCCCGATGCGTCGAACACTATGTTACTCAAGGGGAAAGAGCCACCTTTTAGGGGGAACAGAAAAGTCTCGGTCCACTGGCCGTCAGAGGTCGGCGTCAATTCGAATACCGTACCCGGCTCCGGTTGCTTGGGTTGAATCGCTCCGATGATGGCACCGCCTGAGACCGTCGTGCCCCACAGGTTGCCCTGAGCATCGAATGTGAGTGCGGCTTCCGGGCCGGCTCCGTCCGACGCGTCCTTATTAAAACTGTGGAGTATATTCTCACTCCAATCCGTTTCAGGCGTTAGCTCAAATACTGTCCCGAATCCGTACGCGCCGCCCCCGGAAGTTGTTCCGTAGAGATTGCCGGCTGAATCCAAGACAACGGCAGCAGCCGGGTCGAAACCATCCCCCACTGTTTCCGCAAATGAGTAAATCACACTTTCATCCCAGCCGCCGCCCTCGACCGGCTCCATCTCAAATACCGCGCCGCGGTTGTGTGTGCCCCCACCTGAAGTTGTTCCGTAGAGGTTGCCGGAAGAGTCGAATGTAACCCCGGCGACGGGATCGCTCCCGTCAAAATATGTTTTGCCGTCATAGTGGAAGTTATGAAGGATCGTCTCGGTCCAGTTCCCTCCAGCCTGTGGTGAGAGTTCAAACACCGTCCCCGATCCGTAAAGGCCGCCGCCCGCCGTCGTGCCATACAGATTGCCTGCCTGATCGAGGGCTAGGCCTGCGACCGGGTTGACGCCGTCCGCGCCGTCGCCGTTGAAGGTATAGAGAACCTGTTCCGTCCACTGTCCGCCAGCCTCGGGTAGCAACTCGAATACGGTTCCGCAACCATTGCGGTCACATTCGAGCGAGCCGCCAAGTACAGTGGTCCCATAGAGGTTCCCGGAGGAATCGATGATCAAGCCGGCCTCGGGAAAAACGCCACCCAGAAGGGCAAAGTTGTGCACGATTTTTTCCTTGTACCCGCCGCCCACCTCAGGCAAGAGCTCGAAAACGGTGCCGGACGAGTTTAATCCTCCGCTACGGGTGGTCCCGAACAGGTTGCCGGCGGCGTCGAAGACCACACCTGCGTAGGAATCGTAGCCGTCGGAGGAGTACGCGACAAAATTGTGCAGAACGGTTTCTTGTTGGGCGGCTGCCGGCAGGGCTAAGCCGGAGGCGAAAGCGGCGACCACCGCCGCAATCAGAGGAAACTTCAGAAATTGCACATGACCTGACGGAAGGAAATCTCTCGGAACGACTCGAATCATAGCGGTCCCTCTAGAACTAAGGCTCGGTCGGTGAAGTGGAATCTTGAGGCAGCCGGCCGCACGCGTCAAGATGAAAGATTTTGCATGGCGAAGGTCTTGTTGTGGCGGGCTCGCGCGAGCGCGCCTGCGCTGCACTCGCTGTGGATGACGATCTGGGGCGGGGCTGATACCTTACATTCATGGTTAGGGAGATATCTGCCGGGGGCGTGGTGATCCGGAAGCGGGAGAGAGAGTGGTGGATGGCGGCTATTGAACCGCCCACCGAAGCGGGGCGGGCCAGCGTGACGAGCGCGAAGACTGTTGGAGCCAAGACAGATCGGGCGAGGCACTCCAGCGGGCATCAACGCCGAGTGCTGTCGCTGCCCAAGGGGCTGGTGGATCCGGGCGAAAAGGCGATTGAAACTGCCGTTCGCGAGGTTTACGAAGAGACGGGAGTGATCGCCGAGCCAGTCACCAAGCTTGCCGACAGCAAATATATTTACACCCGAACCTGGGGCGACGGGCAGCGGGTGTTTAAGATTGTCAGCTTCTACCTGATGCGCTACCGCTCCGGCCGCATCAACGACATTGCTGCGGAGATGCGCATCGAAGTGGCGCGTGCGCGCTGGGTGCGGCTGGAAGATGCTCCGAGGCTGCTCGCCTACACCGGAGAGAAACAAATGGCGCGGCGGGCGTTGCAGTATGTGAAGGCGCACGCTGAACTTTAGCGGAGTTTAGAGTTCAGGTTCTGTGGCGGAGTTCGGTATCGCGGAAGCTTATCCCGCATAATGAGTTCATGCCTGCTGGCGAAGGTTTGCCTCCAAGTTTCTTTACTCGATTTCCGTCGCTGATTCTGTGCGTGCCGCTGCTCTTCTTTTTGTTCTTGCTGGTTTCGCCTTTGGCTGCGAAGACTCAGCCTGCCTCCGGCTTGGATTCTGGCTACGTCTCAGCGCTTAGCGCTGCTGATCGTTTTCTTCAGGCTTGGCAGTCTGGCGATGCCGAAAACGGATTGGTACTGCTGACGAGTCACGCGAAGGAAAAAGCTACGGCGGATGTGATTGAGAATTTTTTTTCCAACCCGGGTCCTTCCGCTTATGAAATCGGCCGGGGCAAGCTGTTGAAGCGCGGGCGCTATGAGTTTCCCGTCGTCCTTGTCGGCATTTCGAAGAATCATGCGCGCCGGCGCTTCTCAAGCATTGTGATGGTGGACACTGGCAGGAACGACTGGGCAGTGGATACACTGCCATAGGACGAACGATTGCTAATTGTTGATCGCTGATTGAAGTGTCCGAGTTCTGTATTGAAGGATTTTTTGTCGAGGCTGAATAATGAAACGCATTAATAGAGTCGCAATACTAGGCGCCGGAACCATGGGTGCGCGCATTGCCGCGCATTTTGCTAACGCCGGCGTGCCGAGCTATTTGCTCGACATCGTTCCACCAGATGTTCCAGCGGGAGCCAATGCTAGCGCGCGGAATAAAATCGCGGCCGCGGGCCTTGATGCCGCGAAAAAATCCAAACCCGCTGCCTTCATGGATTCTTCCCTTGCGCGATTCGTCACCGTGGGCAACTTTGACGACGATTTGAAGAAGCTGGCTGAAGTCGACTGGATCATCGAAGCCGTCGTGGAGAATCTTGATATCAAGCGGACGCTGCTTCGCAAAGTCGAAGCCATTCGCAAGCCCGGCACCATCGTGACTACCAACACCAGCGGCCTGCCTGTGGGAAAAATCGCGGAAGGATTCTCCGATGACTTCCGGCGGGCCTGGTTTGGAACGCACTTTTTTAATCCGCCGCGGTACATGCGCTTGCTTGAGATTATTCCGACGCCGGATGCAGATCAGGTGGCGATCGATACGATTTCTCACTTCTGCGACGTGCGCCTGGGCAAAGGCGTCGTCCTCGCCAAGGACACACCCAACTTCATCGCCAACCGCATCGGCACATTTTCTGTGTTGAATGTGATGCGCCTAATGCAGGAGATGGACCTGACCGTCGAAGAAGTGGACGCGCTGACCGGGCAAGCCGTGGGATGGCCGAAGTCGGCAACGTTCCGCACCATTGATTTGGTGGGTCTGGACATTCTGGGCCACGTGGTTGGCAACATGACCGCGAACGTTCATGACGAGCGCAGCGATCTGCGCCTGCCCAGTTTTTTCACGCAGATGCTCGAACGCAAGTGGCTAGGCGACAAAACCAAAGGCGGCTTTTACAAGAAAGTAAGAAGCGCTGAGGGCAAAGACGACGAACGCATGGCCCTCGACTGGAAGACGCTCGAATACCATCCCCGGCAGAAGCCGAAGTTTGCCGCACTCGACATGGCAAAGAACATCGAAGACACCGGTGCGCGGGTTCGCATGCTGCTCGGCCTGGATGGCGGCACGCCGCAGAAAGGCGACAAGGCCGGAGCATTTCTGTGGTCGGCTTTGAGTGACTTGTGGACTTACTCCGCCAACCGCGTACCTGAGATCTCCGACTCGATTGTTGAAATCGACCGCGCCATGCGGCTCGGGTTCAACTGGGAACTCGGCCCTTTTGAATTGTGGGATGCCGCAGGCATTGAAGCCACCGTGGCGCGGATGAAAAAAGAGGGGAAGCCTGTGGCCGCGAATGTCGAGAAGTTGCTCGCCTCGGGCAAGAAAACTTGGTATGCGGATGATGCGAAAGCCGCGTCCGGGCGAGCGTACTTCGACCTGGCAAGCGGAGGTATGAAACCGGTAGAGGTTGCCGCGGGGGTGTGGTCGGTAACGGTGGCAAAGAAATCTAACGGCGTGGTAAAGAAAAATTCCGGAGCCTCTCTCGTCGATCTAGGTGATGGCGTGGGATGCATTGAGTTCCATAGCAAGATGAACTCGCTGGGGTCCGATATCATCAGCTTGATTTTGCAAACGCTCAAACTCGGCGGTCCCGGCGACAACTTCGACGCGTTTGTTATCACCAATGACGCGACCAATTTCTCCGTCGGCGCCAATCTGATGCTGCTGCTCATGAGCGTTCAGGAAGATGAGTGGGACGACGTGGACCTGGCCATCCGGCAATTTCAAGGCATGACGCAGGCGATTAAGTTTTCGCCGAAGCCGGTCGTGGTTTCTGCTTTCGGATTGTGCCTGGGCGGCGGCACGGAAATTTCATTGCACGCTGCGGCGCGGCAGCCTCACGCCGAGCTTTATACGGGCTTAGTGGAAGTCGGCGTCGGCTTGTTGCCCGGCGGCGGAGGTTGCAAAGAGATGCTGCTGCGCGCCGTCGACGGCGCGGCCGCCGCGCACGGCAAGAGTTCCGGTGAAGCCCTCGCCGGATCCATCGAAATGCTCGAGGCGATGAAGCGCGCGTTTGAAACCATCGCCACCGCCAAGGTTGCAACCTCCGCGCACGAGGCCCGTGGCCTCGGCTTTCTGAATGACAGCGACCGCATCACGATGAACCGCGAACGCGTCCTCTCCGACGCCAAGACCCGCG
>JBEKJF010000128.1:0-11682 GCA_050011375.1 Candidatus Sulfotelmatobacter sp. | reverse complement strand
CCCGTAACCTCATCGGAAGCGGTGACGCCCCATGAAGCCAGGTCCCGCTCCAATCCGCAACCTAAGTCGAGGAATCGCATAAATCGGCCTCCAAACTCAGACAGGATTTCCGTCTTGGGCATTGTATACCTAGCCTCCTTGCTTCGACTGCACGGGTCACCATGTAAGCCATGCCCCGGCGGTTTCCCGCAACAGCCCGCACTGCTCTCCCGGAGGAAGTGATCTTAGGCATGGGCTAAGACGTTGGCAAGCCTTTCATGAGTTAGGGAACGGGAACCAATTTTGTTTCGGCAGAGCGGCCTGCCCATTCGTGGGGGTCGCCTTCGAGGCAGACCCTGTGCCATAGCTCCAGGTTGAGCAGGCGCCAGATGCGATCGTAGTGGTCCCGATAGCGGGCTCGGTGTTCGCGAAAAAGTTTCTCCACGGCAGATCTTCTGAAATATCCGCGATTCATGCTGCGAGGTTCTAGAAGAAGTTGCTCGATATCATCCAGTTGAGCGCCCATCAGCCAACCGCTCCACGGGGTTGGAAAACCCAGCTTCGGCCGGTAAATAATCGAGTGAGGCAACAGATCCTCCATCCCCTTCTTGAGGATGCGCTTGCCCGCTGTGCCATGTATTTGGATGTTGGCGGGAACATTCATGGCCCATTCTACGAGGACGTGATCGAGGAACGGCACGCGGCTTTCAATCGACGCCGCCATGCTCATGTTGTCCTGCTTCATCAAGAGTTCAACCAGGTAGGTCTTAATGTCGGTGTAAAGAAGGCGCTGGAGAAGCTCTCCAGAGGATTTCTCCCAGTATTCGAGGACGTCGCGGTAGGCAGATCCAGTGGCGATCTCGTTTTGAAAGTCATCGGTGAGCAGCCCGCGCTGATCTTCCGGATTGAAAGCGGAAAAGAAGTTGTCAAAATAGAAAGAACTCCATGATTCTCCATCGAGACCAAGGAAGGTGTGAGAAAGCTTTCGCCTGGCAGTAGCGGTGATCCACGTTGACGTGGCGATGGAATCGCGGAGATGGCGTCTGACAGCGCGCGGGACAAAGCCGCGGTACATGCGGTCGAAGGCCAGGTTCTTCAAAGTGAATGCATAACGCGAATATCCCGCCAGGGTTTCATCGGCGCCTTCACCGGTGAGGACCACCTTGACGCGCTCGCTGGCCAACTCGGCCACGAAGAACAGCGACACGCTGGAAGGCCAGACGATCGGTTCGTCCTCATGCCAGATTAGTTTTGGCAGCGCGCCAAAAAAATCCTGGCGGCTCACAAGCACTTCATGGTGCGCTGAGTTAAGGTGCTGGGCAACGGTTCTGGCGTAGGGTAATTCGCTGTAGGTTTGTTCGGAATATCCGACGGAAAATGTCTCGATGGGTTCGCGTCTTATCTTGGTCATCAAAGCTGCTACGGCGCTCGAATCCAATCCGCCGCTCAGGAACACGCCGAGAGGAACATCGCTCATCAGGTGGCTGCTGACCGCTCCTTCAAGCAGATCGCGATAGGTCTCGACGTAGTAGCGCTCGTCGTGAGGGGTGTCGTCGGAAACCAGTGGCAAATCCCAGTACTGCTCGATAAGCAGAATACCCTGCTCATTTAGTTCGAGGTAGTGTCCGGGCATGAGCTTGTGCACACCGTTGTAGAAAGTTTCGTCTCCGGAAAGGTAACCAAAGGCGAGAAACTCGGGGAGCGCGGCACGATTGAACACTCGCTGCACCCCCGGGTACGACATTAAAACTTTGATCTCCGACCCGAAGAGGAAATTCTCGTCTGTGTAGCGATAATACAGCGGCTTGATGCCGAGGCGGTCCCGAGCGATAAAAAGAGATTTTCGCTTCGTATCCCAGATAGCGAAGGCGAACATGCCGCGGAGATGCCGGACGCAGTCCTTCCCATATTCCTCGTAAAGATGCACGATGGTTTCGGTGTCACTCTGGGTGCGGTAGTGGTGGCCACGAGCGATTAAATCGTCGCGCAGGGATCGGTGATTATAGATTTCGCCGTTGAAAACGATCCAGATGGAACCGTCCTCATTGCTCAGGGGCTGATGACCGGTGGCAAGGTCGACGATGCTCAGGCGGCGCATCCCTAAGCCAATCTTTTCCTGTGTGAATATTCCGTCGTCGTCGGGACCACGGTGAGCCATCACATCGCACATGCGTCGCAGGACACCGGAATCCACGGACGAGTCTTTGCCAAATTCAAGTATTCCCGCAATCCCGCACATGCCGTTTTTTCACCCTACCTCGCCCGTAGTCCGAACTTAGGGCACGGAATCAAGAATTTCGAAATCAGTGACAACAGAACTTTCCGTCGCAGCGCCCTCGGAGGAGAAATCGTCTCTCGATCCGGGCCGACCCACCCACTCGAAACTTTCGACGGGCGACGGAAGCGATACAAAACGCTTGCTGCGCCACTCCGCGAAGCTGCCAGAAACCATAATAACGTGCGCGAGCCTCCCGGATTCCAGTTTGCAGTAGAGCAGGCTTGCATCGCTCGCCCAGAGGCCGCATTTCCAGGGAGTATTCACCGGAGCAAAAAAGATGAACTCCGTGCTGTGAAGTGTTTGGTAGTGATAGCCACGAACGACGCCAGCAGGGCTTTGGGCGATTGCGGCGAACGTACCTATTTCGGATGGCTTGGCGGTTGGCAGCAGCAACACTGTGCAGTCGTTCGGCAGATCAACGTTAGCGCTCGCCCTCACTACCGGTGCAGGCTGTTTTGAACCGTAGGCAGGAGAGATGCAGCCTTCATTGACTTCTGTCGTCCATCCGGAACTGGGGTCGAGGAGAAGAGCCAAGCCGCTGTGTTCCGTATCCTCATCGGTGGCGGGATAACCAGCGAAGATCAGGCCTCGCTCCTGTTGAACTTTGAGTTCCGGAGCGAAATGCCAGAAGGTCTCCAGAAGATGCCGTCCTTCCCCTTCGACCACGTCGCGAACGAGCCACAAACCACCCTTTACGTGAAACACAGCTCGGCGATGCAGTACCGGGTCGAGCAGCCTGCGGTAGCCGTTGTGGCTGCCGACAAAAAAATCAAAGGTCTGGCCGTTAAGCCATACTTCGGCGGTTGCATTCGGAATCGAGCTCCAGGCAAAGCAGCCATCTGCAATGGCTTGATCCAGATTGTCTACTCTAAGGGTGTTGTGCGCGCCAGTGCCGCGGAACCGGTTGCGTTCTTCGCCCTCGCAAATGTAGCTGTAGGCACCGGAGTCAACTAGAAAGCGCCGTCCACCAAGAGTGAAGCGAATACTGAGTGCGTCTGCGTGACCGTGCCCTGCGCGACCTATTCCCTGCGGTCCTGCATCGATCATCAACTGCTGAGGCGAAGGCTGGCAGTCGTTGATCAGATAAATGCCTCCCGATTCGAACGCCCTCGGTGCCGCAGTGCCGTGCGGCCGTGGTTGCACGAGTGCCTGAATGGCCTTTTCGCCGAATAGCCAGATCGCTTCCTCGGTTAACCGGGCGGCTGCGTATTCGTTGCGATCATAAAGGATTGCGCCGAGGGCCAGAGGATCAGTCATACACTCGACGTGATTTCGGCGTGGATTGAAAACTCTGCCGCCGTCATCATCTCCGAAACCCTCGGGAGGTCCGGCGTCAGAAAGCGCCTGGATGACTTCCAGCATTTTCTTCAGGGTATTGTCGAATTCTTCCGGAACAACGATGCCGCTTTCACTCGCAAGATGCCGCGCGTGCAAGAAGAAGTCGAGAGCGTATACGTGGTAGTACAGCGCCTGCTCGAAGTAAACACCGTCTGGACGGACCTGGTGTTCCGATTCTTGCAGCAGGATTCTCCATCCCTGGTTTCGCCATCGTTCCGCTCCCGCGATCTCCGGGCACGCTGTTCCGATGAAGAAAAGCGCAACCGCCTCGCCGAGGAGGTGGGTGTTGGGAGAGAAGTATGTCGACAAATAGCGTTCGATGTACCGTCCATGCAGTTGCAGCGCGTGGAGGACATCCGTTTGGAAGGCGGCGGGAAGGTCCGGGCATCCGGCAAGCAGATTCCGAATCCAGAGCCATGACAGGCTGCGGAATGCTGCCTCGAGGGAGCTGGCCCAGTTGATGCCGAGAGGATAAGGATTTGCCTTCTGCCAGGAATACCACTGATCCTTGAGTTCAGTGGTATAGGCCGGATTTTCCGTCAAGCGCCACGCCTTGGCTAGCGTTACCAGATGCTGGTGTCGGTTTAGCTCCCAGATGATTTTGTGATCGCCGACCTCCTGAAAATCCAAGAAACGGATTTTGAACCATGGATCCAGCGCATGGCTACGTTTTCCGTGAACGGGATCGGCATGCCAGTCGATGTCTGTGCCGTAGTTGATCTTGTCGTATCCCAGCAAGTGAAATTCATGCTGGCAAATGTTATCTGCTTCGCGAAGGATGCCTTCAGCTTCCCGTGGCAGATGCTCGCGCAGCAGGGCAGCACGGTGCGCCGGTTCGTCTTTGTTCCCGCCGAAGAAAAACGTCGAATGTTCGGCAGACCTCGACTGGAGTCGCGGCATGTTTGGTCCAAGCCCGGAACGGTACAAAGCCAGATCGAGCCGCTTCGAAAGTTCCTGGCCAAGCCGCGTACGAACCTCATCCCAACTCATACGGGTCAGACGGGACCATTTGCTTTGGGATTTTGGCGCCACGAGTCCATGTTACCGTGTCGGAGGCAGTGCAGAACGAGCGTGTTCTTCAAGGTAATTCCCGTTGTCAGGAACGGCCGAGGCAACCTCCGCTAAGTTATTGAAGCTACAACTATTAAGTAGCTCACGTTGCTCGGTGACTTTGGTGTAGATGTCGCTTGTGCTTCGTCCTCACTGCGTTGCTATAGTGGAGGTTAACGATCCGCGCAGCTCGGACTCCAAAAACTAGTGGGTTCGCGGGAATTCATGGCACAGGAGCTTGCAGAGTGAGCCTCTCGATCAGCGTATTCGGTTTGGGCTATGTAGGCTCAGTGTCGGCTGCGTGTTTCGCTTCCCTGGGGCACCGCGTCATTGGCGTGGACGTGAATCCGGCGAAAGTGGAGATGATGGTGAGCGGGCGCAGTCCCATCCTCGAGGCGGGCATGAATGAGCTTGTGGCCGAGGGCGCTCGTGGCTCCCGCCTGCATGCTACGACAGACTCGATTGCAGCGGTTCTGGAATCTGAAGTTTCATTCGTGTGTGTCGGCACACCCAGCCTGCGCAGCGGAAAGCTCGATCTGAGCCACATCGAGAGAGTGATGCACGAGATCGGCCTCGCCCTGAAGCAAAAAAAATCCGAGCACATGGTTGTTCTGCGCAGCACAGTCTTGCCGGGCACAACGGAATCGGTCGTTGTACCCATCCTCGAGCAGGCGAGTGGCGGCAGCGCAGGCATCGATTTTACGGTTGCTTACAATCCGGAGTTCATGAGAGAGGGAAGCGCGGTGGCGGACTTTCTGCAGCCCCCCTATACGATTCTGGGGGCGAAAGATGCTGCCCATCTTGCTGGACTACGCGAACTCTACGCGAAAACGCCGGGCAAGGTCTTTGAGACCAGCATCCCGGTAGCGGAAATGGCGAAGTATGTCTCCAATGCGTTTCACGCTGTGAAGGTAACTTTTGCAAACGAGATTGGCACCCTGTGCAAGCAACTGGAAGTAGATACTCAAGCAGTCAGTGAGATTTTTACGTCGGACACGCGCTTGAATATTTCGCCGGCGTACTTGTTTCCCGGTTTCGCCTTTGGAGGATCGTGCCTGCCGAAAGATGTAAGGGCATTGACTCACAAGGCGAAAGAATTAGATCTCAAGCTGGCTATGCTCGAATCTCTGTTGCCGAGCAATTCCGAACATGTGGAACGCGCCGTGGAAGCCGTGATGCGAACGAACAAAAAGAAGATTGCGCAGCTTGGACTTAGTTTCAAAGCTGGCACCGACGATCTGCGCGAGAGTCCCCATGTGCAACTGGTCAAGCGGTTGTTAGGGGAAGGATGTGAGGTCAAGATCTGGGACCGTGATGTGAGTCTCGGCCAACTGGCGGGGTCCAACCGGCAGTACATTGAGGAAGTGATTCCTCATATCGGATCGCTGCTATCGTCAGACCTGGAGCAGGTTTTGGGTCAAGCTGAAGTAGTGATCATCGGCAATAAGTCGGCCGATAAGGATGTTCTCGCAGCCCATCTTCGTTCTGACCATCTGGTAATCGATCTGGTCAACCTGAACAAATCGCAGCGTCCAAGCTTTTCGGGCAGCTACGAAGGCATTTGCTGGTAACCACCAAGGAACTCGATGAAGTGTGCTCCAATTGATCTGAGAACGGCGGACTGGCAGGCGCTGGATAGCTTTGGCGACAGAACCGTTTTTCAGACGCGGGAATGGCTGCAGTTTCTTAGCGAGACACAGAACGGCATGCCAATCGTGGCAGAACTTCGCGAGGCTGGAAAACTGCTGGGATACTTCTCGGGGCTTATGGTTACGAAGTTCGGCGTGAGAATCCTGGGCAGCTCGTTCCCAGGTTGGACCACGCCTTACATCGGATTCAATCTGCTGCCGGACGTGCCGCGTGCAGCCGCACTGGCGGCAGCCGAAAAGATGGCGTGGGATGATTTGAAGTTCCTGCATATGGAGGTCTCTGACCCGTACTTCGAAATCGAGGATGGGCAGGAATTCGGTTTTACTCGCCGGTTCTTCACCTCATATCGCACGGACTTGAGAAAATCTGAGGACGAACTGTTCAACGGCATGGACAGCGCGTGCCGCCGCTGCATTCGCAAGGCGGAGAAAAGCGGTGTTGTCATCGAGGAGAGTCACGACGCTGGCTTTGCCGATGAGTACTTCGAGCAACTGAAAGAGGTATTTGCAAAACAAGACCTGGTCCCCACTTATGATGTAAATCGGGTGCGGGCTTTGGTGAAGCACTTGGAGCCTACGGGAAGACTGCTGCTGCTGCGTGCGCGCGACCCTGAGGGCAAGTGTATCGCCTCGGGAATTTTCCCCGGATTTAATAAGATTGCGGAATTCTGGGGAAATGCCAGTCTCCCGTCTGGCCAAATTCTTAGGCCCAACGAAGCCATACACTGGTATGTGATGCGATATTGGAAAAAGCGCGGAATCGAGGTGTATGACTGGGGCGGCGAAGGCACCTACAAGGAAAAATACGGCTGCCAGGTTCATCGTGTGCCGTGGTTTACCAAGTCTCGTTACCAATTCATCTCGAAGCTCCGGGATGAGGCCAATAGAATGTTTTCCATACGGCAACGGGTGTTGGGCCGGTTTCGGTCGCGGCCGCTAGTACAGCGCGGGCCGGAATAGGTGAGGGCCAAGGGAGCCTGAAAGCGATCGTAGTGCAGCTGTTTCATACAAGGGCGAGGTTGGGAAGGGATGATCAAGCGGGGAATTAAACATCTGTCGCGTGTGAGCGATGTACTGTTTCGCACGTTAAAAATTGAGAGAGACATCACGGTTTATCCCGATGATGTCTTTCTGACTTCCTATCCCCGCTCGGGCAATACCTGGATGCGATTTCTGGTGGGAAATCTTATCCACGAGACAGAGCCGGTGACGTTTCTGAAGCTGGAACGGCTTCTGCCTGACATGTACATCCACTCCGACCGCGATATGCGCAGCATGCCGCGACCGCGAGTGATCAAGAGCCACGAGTGCTTCGATCCCCGCTACAAGAGGGTTGTCTACATTGTGCGCGATCCCAGAGACGTTGCGGTCTCGAACTACCATTGGGAGCTGAAAAAGGGATCGTTTCCCGATGGGTTTCCCATGCAGGAATTCGTGCGTCGGTGGATGGCCTCGGACTATTGGCTTCGCCTGGGTTGCTGGGGAGATCACGTGGCAAGTTGGCTGAGCACGCGGCGAAATCACCCGGACTTCCTGTTGATCCGCTACGAAGATTTGATGGCGCGTCCGCAGCCTGAACTCGCAAAGATTGCGCGGCTGCTACGGATCGATCCGACGCCGGAAAGGCTGGCTCGGGCAGTGGAACTCAGCTCGGCCGACCGTATGCGGAAATTGGAGAGCACACAAGGCGGAAAGTGGCTGCAGACAAAATACACGCGGCAGGATGCGCCGTTTGTTCGAAAGGCATCGTCCGGAGGTTGGAGGGCAGTTCTGCCGAATGAATCAGTGGCGCTAATCGAGTCTACATGGCAAGCGCAAATGAGTGAACTAGGATATGAACTGAGTTCCGTCGGCTCAAGAGATGCAGTTTCATTCCAAGCCAGAGATTGATTTCCCTCGGCTGCGGCAAAAAAGTCCCGAAATCAGAAATTGCGCGGCAACCCATCTCCATCGGCGCGCGTGAAATGGATGCGCGATCTGGTTTCGTCAAACGGGTGCAACAATGCAGCCAGCGGTTTCGACGCCGCGAAAATGAAATTCGATTGCGCCGTGAGAAACCCCGCAGCTTGCATGGCGCCGCACCACGCGCCATGACTCTGATTCGAGACGATCAGGTCTACTCCTGTTTTTTCCAGCTCTTCAGTGGCGGCGCGGATTACCGGCACGGCGTCCTGCGGTGACGCCCAGCAATCTATGATCGAACCCACACGTAGAGAGCCGTACTTCTGGTCTTTACGCCTCTCTCCCACGACAGCCCAGCCGATGTCTTTGCTGTGCTGCCGTACTCGTATGCGACGGAAGTGGCGGTCGCCGGCGGGATACAGAGTGCGAAGGGTTGTGCAATCGCGCACGGCGCAAAGAGTGTAGGCATCCTTGGATCGCTGCCAAAGTTCGTCGGCCCATGGGCCAAATTCGTCGACTACATCCGCCTGGTAAACAGACCGCGGCGCACGAACGCGTTGCAATAACTGGAACGCTTTCAATCCCAACCATCCCAGACCAGAGTAGGCAGCAATATTCATGAGCAATCTGCGTCCGGAGGAAGTGCGCAGCGCCTGCATTTCTTTCAGGAAGCTCGCTGGATGCACGATCCGAAAATAAAAGGGAATGAGACAGTGGCTCCAGCCCAGTCGCGCCAGCATTTTCGGAAGCGGACGATCATACCCACCCATTCCTAAACAATAAAGCAGGGGAGATCGCTGCATCGCGTCGCGGAGCAGCAAGCCTCCCACAATGGCATGGGCCTGGTTCACGATGCTTTCAGAGAGCGGGTGGTGATAGTAACCGACCTCACGAATGCTTCCATCGGCGAAGGAAAACATCTGGTGCTTGAGGGCGTAACCGCCTCGAACAGTTCCGTTATCGAGCGCCAGAAAAAATTCATTGTATAAATCCGGGTTCGCTGCAGCAGGCAGCCAGCGAGGCTCTGCGCTCTCGTAGAAAACCAGATCGGCGTCTGCGCCTGCCGAGCGAAGCCGCTGATTGAACTCGTTTACGCTTGGTTCATGCTCCGGGCGGTACGATTGGAGGACGATGGGCAAGGTTTAGCTCGGCGTACCTGGTAGCTTGCCCTCAATAAGGGTCGCGATCCGCCCGATGTCCTTCATCTGCTCGATCTCCTCCGGAGAAAGTTGCACACGAAATCTTTCTTCCAGAGTGAGAGCAAGGTTCAAGTGCTGAATGGAGTCCCAACTCCCAATTGTTTCAGGGGTCGATTCCGGGTGAATTTGAGCCAAAGGTACGGAGAAAATGTCGGATGCGATGGCGCGCACTTGCTCGAGGATGGTGGGCATTTAATGATTCGCTCCATCATGCACTATAAGCCGAAACCAGTCGGGGCAGGGGATCTCATGCTGGGCTAGGTCGAGACTCCAGAGTGATCCCTCGCTGTTTTCTGACGACCGCTGGAATCCGTGCTGCGAATAGAAATTCTGGGCCGGCGCGTTTTTCTTAGTAGGCTGGAACGATCCGTGGAGGTGCGTGAGTCCGCGCGCCACTGCGGCTTTAGCAAGAGCCGACAAAAAAGCAGTTTCCACGGTTCTGCCGATGACCCGGCAACTCAAAAGAAATGTGTCAATCTCGCAGGTATCGCGTTCGTCATGCGTGATGCTAACCCCCACCAACCCCTGATCGCCAAATCTATCGCGCACGCGAAGGGAAAGAATGCGCCATCCCGCGCGAGCGCTCATCTCGGAGATCTGCTGTTCGCTATAGCGCCGGGTTGTGAGATTGAACTGATTCGTTTTCTGCGTGAGCTGTGAAATGCGGCTCAGTGTTTCCGGAGAAAGTGGCGCGATCTCCACTTCCTGATTGAGGAAGCGATAAAAATCCTCTTTCGACTGAAATTGCTGCTCTTCTGTGGTGCGCTTGCGCTGCGCTGCGTAAATGGCGGTGCGCTGCTCATCCTCTGACGAAAGAGTCAGACGCTCGAAGAAAGCACAACCCCTCACCGCGCTCGCGTACTCGAACGGATCCTGAGGAAGTTCGATCACCATCACCTCGGGCAGGGAAGCCCGCACCTGCTCGCGCTCAACAGGATTGTCATCGAGAAAGGCGATGGAATCGGTTCCAATGTTCAACTCAGATGCGATCTCGCGAAGACTTTGCCCTTTGTCATTCCAGCCAATCCGCATGGCGGCAAAGTGCGCGGGCCTCAGCAACATCCCAGGATGCTTTTCGAGCACCTCCATCGCATCGGCAGGGTTGTTCTTGCTACAGATGGCGAGCAGAATACCCCTGTGTACCAGGTCGATCATGACGCGCTGCAATGACTGGAAAGCGGCGCCGGGATATTCAGGCCCTAATCGTATGCCCGATGCGCCATCTTCACCGACGATGCCTCCCCACAACGTATTGTCGAGATCTACTACAAGCGCCTTGGCGATTCTGCCATTCAGCGGAAGCAGAAAGCGCAGCCACTCCCGCGAAACGTGAATCAGGTTCTCGGAAGAAATAGGTAGACGTGCGCTCAGATACTTGCGTTCATCCTGCCACTTCTGGCGTCCATGGCGGGCGACGAGGGCGTCATAGTCCAACAGGTAAATTCCACGGTTCTCGCCGGCGATTCGCAACAGTTCACCATTGATCTGCCGGATCGATTCGGACTGTCCGCCTGCCGATTGCGCATCGAGAATGCCGGAATTTGGGCGAATCGGCTGCTCCAGATTGTGGACAATCAGAGCAGCGGAACTGCGTTCCCGGAATGTCCCAATCCATTGCATGAAACTGGCGGAGACTCGTTGACAGGCTTTGTGAATTTCTTCTTGTGGCAAATCACAGGATTGCGTCCATAAATCGGGAGCGATGTCTGCCGTGCGCACCGCAAGAATTACTGAATCTGGCGAGAGCCCGTAGAGGGAGCTGTCAGCGTCGAGAATCTCCTGCGCATAGGCGTTGAAATCGCCAGAATGCACAGTGAGATCGATTCCAGAACAGAACGCGCCGGCACGCAGCAAAGGCACAATTGGCTCAACGGTAAACGAGCGCAGGATGGCGAGGCGATGCGGGATGAGAGACAACCGGTCGCGCAGCCTTTCGTAGCGGGAGCACACGAATGCTGCGGTCGCAAGATCGCTGTGGTTTCTCCAAAGCTCTTTGATGCGCGAAGCTGCGAGTTCGGGAGAGCCGGTCTGCAAGCGCGCATCGATTTCGCTGCGCAGATCCAATGGGCTGGCGGTTTCCAACATTGCTTCAACGCTCAAGATACTCTACGAGGAGCTTAGCTTTGGTATAAGTCCAGGCGATGCGCCTTCCATTGAACGCGGCGGCTGGGAGCGGTGGACGCGTGATCAGCGAGTGCCTTTTGCGGCAGTCTTCGAGTTGCCGTTCGAGTGAATCGACCATATAACAGACGTGATGCAATCCTCCGCCGCGTTTCAGGAACGACGA
>JBEKJF010000127.1:0-11752 GCA_050011375.1 Candidatus Sulfotelmatobacter sp. | reverse complement strand
AGTCGCGCACGTAACGGGTCAGAACGAACGAGAACATCAACGAGAGGAAGAAGATCCCAAAAAAAGCTACCGTCAACGATGCCACCTCGGGCCATCCATCACGAAGATCGGCGCGCGCAACATGCTCGTCTATAGGTCAGTATTGCAGCAATGCGCAGCTACTGGTATTGATTGAACGGATTCCGTCTGTAATGCGTCTGCTTTTGAAGTTAATGGGAATCTAGCAGCCCAGGCGGATGCTTTCAATCGGTCTAAGCTAAAAAGCTGTGGAAAACGCAACCAATTGAGACGTTAAACGCATTTAAGAGCAGATTAAGGTGAGACCTGCTGTGCTAAACTTTTGACCGATCCTTCTTCCATCCCAGGGGTTTTTTCATGGAGTTCGGCAGGTTCAGTTTTGCGCACAGCTGCAGCGTGTTGACGTTCTCGCTCGTATTACTGTGCAGTGTGGACCTCATGGGCTGGGCGCAGGAAGCGCCGGCTCCTTCGCCTGCGGGAAATACGGTGCCAGCGCTGCCTCCGGTGGAACCAATCGCTCAAGCTGCTGTGGGAAGCGCGAATAAATCTGAGAGCGTGAAGGCTGCGCCCGACGGCGCGCCATCAAGTCCGGTTGCCGTCTCCAATGAAGATTTGTCGTTGCTGAGATTGGGGGCCGGCGATCTGATCGAGGTTAGCGTCTATAACGTGCCGGAGTTGACCACCAAAGCCCGAGTCGGCACATCAGGCGAGGTTTATCTTCCGCTGATTGATTATGTACATGTCGCCGATCTCACGGTGGAAGAGGCGCAGAGAATGATCCAGAAACGGCTGGAAGACGGCGGCTTTGTCCGCAACGCGCACGTCACGATCTTTCTCGACGAAGCACCTTCGCAGGGAGTGACGATACTGGGCGATGTAATGAGGCCCGGTATCTATCCAGCCTTGGGGAACCGCAAGCTGTACGATTTAATTTCGGCGGCGGGGGGATTCGCGCCGACGGCGGGACGGAAGGTGAGCATCATCCGGCAGCACAGTCAGGCTCCGCCAATCACGGTGAGCCTGCCCCGGAACCTGGCTGACGATTTGCAGGACAACATTGAGATTATGCCGGGAGACACCATCACAGTGCCGCGAGCGCCGATCATTTACGTGGTGGGGGATGTGGGGCATCCCGCGGGTTTTCTTATCGACAACGGAAGTCTGACGGTGCTGCAGGCGCTCGCGCTGGCGGGCGGGACGAACCACACGGCTAAGATGGGCGGGACGTGCATTATCCGCAAGGGGCCGACTGGAATGACACAAACCAAGCTTCCGTTGAAGAAGATGTTGGAGGCCAAGGCTCCCGACCAAACTTTGCAGGCGGATGACATTCTTTTCGTGCCGTTAAGCGGAGTTCGGGTGGCGGCGAGCGCCGGCTTTAACGCCGCTATATCTGCGACAACCGGCTTGGCAATTATTGCCGCGCACCCGTAAAGGCGGCTGCGCAAAAGCTGCTTAGGCGGCAGCTTTTATTTTGCGCCGTTGCGGCAACTGCAAAAGGTCTTCGAGCACGTCAATGTATCTCTCCGCGGTGTGATGGCGCGAAAATTTGCGTAGGATGTGTTCCCTTCCGTTTTCTCCCATTTGGCGCCCTACGTCCCGATTCGCGGCCAGATAACGAATGGCATTTGCGAGAGCGGTGGAACTCTCCGGTTCGATCACGAGTCCGGCGCGAGCTTCTTCAAGAATGGCGCGCGCCTGGCCATCAACGCCCAGAATGACTGGGCGGGCACATGACATGAATTCCAGCATCTTGGTGGGGATCACGGTTTTGAACAGCTCGGTTTTTTTGAGCAGAACCAGGCAAACGTTTGAGGCACAGATGTAGGCGGGAATTTTTTCGCGAGGCTGCTGATCGACAAAGCGAAGATTGGTTAGGCCACGCTCGCGCGCCAGAGCGGCGATGCGTTCTTTTTCCGCGCCCTCGCCTAACATCAGAAAAACAATCTCGGGATTTGTGTTCTGCAATTGGGCAGCGGCGGCGATGATGGTTTCGAGCCCATGCGCCATTCCCATGGTGCCGATGTAGGAGACTACGAACTTTCCTTCGGCGCGCAGTTCCCTTCTCAAGGTGGTCTCTGTGCCGCCGGTAAATAGATCGGGAGCGAAGAGCTTGGTCTCAACTCCGTTCTCGATGACCGAAATCTTTTCGCGGGGCACATGCCAATGTTCCACTAGGTAATCTTCGAAGGCTGGCGTGACCACTACGACGCGATCGGAACGGCGGTATAAGAAGCCGGCGATCTTCGCGAGAGAGCGATGTAATAGCGAGTTGGGGTTGCCCATGCCGACGGCGGCCAGCGACTCCGGCCAGAGATCGCGCACTTCGAAGATGAAAGGGACGCGCTTGCAGCGGGCCAGCCACCAGCCGGAGAGCGCGACCAGCAACTGCGGAGATGTCGCAATCACAACGTCAGGCCGTGACAGAAAGAGACCTGTGGTCGCGGCCGAAGCGCAGAATGAACTGTAGTTCAACATACGCTCATGCGCTTTGCGGTTTGGAAAAGGAAGCAGCCAGGTGCGAACCACATTCACTCCGTCAGTTTTCTCGCGAACCACCAAGCGCCGGAGCTTGCTGCGATACTCTGGGGGCACGACGCCGGTGGGATGATTGGGAAAACCTGTCAGCACCGTAACGTCGTGCCCCGCAGCGGCCCAATGGCGGGACAGTTCGGCGGCTCGCGCGGCCGGCGCTCCCATCTCCGGTGGAAAGTATTGCGAGACGTAAAGAATTTTCATGAGCACGAACAACAATTCTGGACAGACTGCTTTAGACAGCTTGGTTCAGGAAGCTCGATTGAGGCCGCCAGCAGCCGGAGTTTTATTGTCGTGAGCAGGATTGTCGCGGCCGAAGCTATTTAGTACGCTGCGCACTGCGACCGGTTGCCCTAAGCAGCGTGAGTGCTCCAGAGCGAACGTGGCCAGCATCGTGCTCACAATTTCGCGAAATGGAATGGGAGCTTCAGCGCCGGTTTGAATTGCTGTGGCGAAGGCCTCCCATTCGCCGCGGTGCCCCTTATCCTGACGCAGGAGAGAGCGAAACACGCGCTTCTTTCCGGCTCGAACAAGTTCCAGGCGCCGAAAATCCTCGAGCACGGCGACGCTGCCGCCGCCGAATACTTCGAGGCGTTCTTTTGAATAGGATTTGTCGCCATTAGAGAGGTAGGTAATCGTGCCTTGCGAGCCATCGGCAAAACGCAGGGAACACACAACGTTGTCGTTGCTATATTGGCCCGGGTTCGGCAGGCTGCGGGTCTCAACTTCCACTGGCGATGAGTTCGTGAGGAAGCACAGGAGGTCCACGAAATGGCAGACCTCGCCGAGGATGCGTCCTCCACCTTGCAGCGGATCGTTCAGCCAGTGATCCGCGGGAAGGAAGCCTGCATTCACGCGATAGTGGAGCGCCAGTGGTTCGTGCACGTCGCGCAAGAAATTCTTGAGTCGAACCGCGAAAGGCGCAAAGCGGCGATTGAATCCGACCATGAGTAGCGGGCGGTTGGAGGTGCGGTCTTCGGGGATCGAATCTTCGCCGAGTCGATCGCCGAAGGATCGGCCGTCGTACGTCCCGGCGATGCCGGCGAGTTCCGCTTCATTGAGGCAGAGAGGTTTTTCGCAGAAGACATGCTTGCCGGAGCTGAGGGCTGCTATTACCTGCGCCGCGTGGAGATGATGGCGCGTAGTAATTACCACCGTGTTGACGGCTGGATTGCTAACAACCTCCAGATCGTCGGTGGTGCAGGAACGAAATGCAAATTTCTTGGCGGCGTGGCGCGCGTGCGATCCGTTCGCCGCGCAGGCTGCAATCATTTCTATGCCGCCAACTCGCTTCATTGCAGGCAGCAGCGTGCTGGTGGCGAAGCTGCCTGCGCCGAGAATTCCGATGCGAATCGATTTCTGGCTCGTGTTGGGACGATCAGCGGCGGAGACATCTATCACTCGGGTTTCGTCGGCACGCTCGGGATAGGCGATAAGCACGCCCAGAAATGGCTCGTGGGTTTTTCCCGTGATCAAATCATAGGCGGAATTCGCGCGCGCGATGGGAAAGCGATGAGTGACCAGCGAGCGCAGATCAAGTTTGCGATCGGCGAGAAGTTTTAGAAACGCTTCCATGTTACGAGTTTCGGTCCAGCGCACGTAGCCGATCGGATAGTCGATTCCTTTTTGCTCGTAGGCGGAGTCATAGCGGCCGGGGCCGTAGGAACGGGAGACGCGGAAATCGAGTTCCTTCTCGTAGAAAAATCTACGGGGAATGTCCATGGCAACCGTTCCCACAGCGACCACGACGGCGCGATTGCGAGCAACGGCTCCTGCAAGATTCACGGGGTCGTTGCTGGGCGTTTGCGCGGTGATGAGGATTGCGTCGGCGCCGTGGCGCGCGGAGTGCTGCATGCATAAATCCTGAAAGCTGGAAGACGAAGTGCTAACCGCGTCCGCGCCCAGGCGCAGCGCGAGTTTCGCTCTTTGCTCGGAGATGTCCATGCCGAGGACGCAGCAGCCGGCGGCCTTGAGAATCTGCACCGTCAATTGACCGAGCAGACCGAGGCCGATCACGGCAACAATGTCACCCAGTTTGACGTCTGCGTTGCGCACGCCGTGAAGCGCTACTGCTCCGAGCGTGGTGAAGGCCGCATCGTCAAAGCTCACGGCTTCAGAAGGAATGCGAGCAACGAGAAGGCGCGGGACACAAGCGAACTCAGCGTGCACCGCGTGGCCGGCGCCGGCGCACGCCACGCGATCCCCGGGGTTGATATCGGTAACGCCTTCGCCGACGGCGACGACGGTGCCTGCGCTGCTGTAGCCCAGGGCACTGGGTTGATCGAGACGATTGCGCACGGAGGACACGGTAGCCAGCAGACCATCGCGGCTGATCTTGTTTAGAACTTCGCGCACGAGATCGGGCCGCATTCTTGCTTTCTGCAGCAAGTTCTTGCTCGCGAACTCGGAGGAGGCACGCTCTGTGCCCGCTGAGACGAGCGAGGCAGCCGTGCGAACCAGCACGCATCCTGCCAGCAACTTCGGAGCAGGAACGTCGACTACGGTGACTTCTGCGCTGCGCGCGTCCTGGAAAACTTGCTTCATACTTTTGAAAAACTCTCAGGGCAAACATTCACGCGATAAATCTCGGATCCGTCGAGCAGAACGGCCAGTTGTTCGTCGGATGATTCAAGCTTGCATCGGTCGTCGGTAAAAATCGCGGTCACAAATCGAACGGGCAATTTTGATCGAGTTTCGTATACCACAGAAATCGTCGGCTGAATTTCGCCATAGGTGGGCGACTGCCAGCCGAGCAACTGCACGTCGGCGTCCGCTACGTTTCCTTTTACCTGCGTTCCGGCGCGAATGATCGCTGCATTTCCCGGGGAACCGGCAAACATACTGCAGCGCACCCGCGATTGCCCCAATGCGAACACAACTTGAAAAGGCGAGTCAGAAGACTCGTACGGCAAGTCCGCCATCAGCCAATGCAAGCGCGCATCGTGAACGCCAGTTCCCTCGATGTCATCCACGACGACCCACCCAACGCCAGCCAGCCATTGAACCTTGCGGCGATGCTTCACGCCAAGACTTTTGTAACCGTCATGCTCGCCCTCGAAACGATCGGCGCATTCGTGACCGGATGCGGAATCCAAACGGCCCGAGGCTTGCGCCCAGTCGACCCAGAGAAAGCGTCCGGCCCGCCGCATCTGGTCGCGATGGTCGACCATCACAGTGTTGTGGACGGCAGTCCCAGCGAGTCCATTATTCCACGGCGGAGGCCCGTTGTAGAGATATGTTCCGGCGTCGCGAGCGAGGTTGATGCCTTGCCACCATAAGTCCACGTGCAACTGATCTGCTTGAAATGGGCGGCGAGTGTATCGGCCAGCGCGAATCAGTGCCCAGGAATTCTCATCCCCCAAACGGAAGTATCCAGCTTCCGCCGAAGGTAGCGGAGATGGAATGGGATTCTCTGGAGTCGCTGGCTTTACTCCGAACCATAGCGAAGATTCATCCCAGGACCCTGATTGCAGTGAGGGGCTATGGAGAACCGCGGCTCCTAACTGCAGCAGCGGACGAAAATCGCGATAGACTCCGGGCGCGAGTGGAAGGATCAAGCTGCCATCATCGGAACCGTAATTCGGCGCATGGCCACTTACCGGATCGACCCATGCGCGAATGAAATCGAAAGCGGCTTGCGCGCGCGCGTGAATGTCGTCGTGCAGCGGCGCATCGTGAATCTCAGCGAGACGCAACGTCCACAGGAGCAGATGGAGAATCATGCGCTGGTAGTTGAAGGAATGCTGCTGAGAAACACCATCAGGCGTGATCTGGTCGAGAACTGCTTCATGCAACAGATGCGCGCCGAGATTTTGCCAAACCTGCGCCTCCCTCAATTCTGGATACAACGTTCCCGCCGTCCAAAGACCGACGGCCTCGCTGATCAGATGATTGCTCCGCTGGGAGCGGGCGTAACCGAGTGTCTGTGCGGTGCGCCAGGCATGCGCTGCGATCATGGATACGAGCAAAGCTACGCGCTCGTCCGTGGAAGATGGCGAATGAATCAAGGCGTGCAGCGCGAACGTCCAGGCAAGAATTCGCAGTGAACACTCTTGCCCGCAAATCCACAGCGGTCCGGACATGGGCGGACTGTGGATGGCCCAGTCCTCAATCGCGCGCCAGAAAGCCTGTGGGAAGCGCTCGTCGCCGCTAAGCGCGTAGGCGCGAACCAACGGGTAGATGAACAAGAATCGGGAAGGCTCAAGAATAAATTTCAGATCGCCGTAGGCGGGCGATGCGAATCGCATCTGCGTCCAAAGTTGATTCGGCGAGACGCTCTGGCCGGTTGCCGGATTCTGAAACCAGCGGGGCGGAAATTCGCAGGCGAAAGACAGTGCGCCGAAGAATGGCAGGTTGCCCGCGAGAATGCGCTCCGCTTCGGCGAGGACGGATTTTTCTTCTTCCAGACCGATTGCTTTTCTTATGCTCGGTCCGACTGTCTGCGCGCTCGCGAAGAAGAAGGGCCGGGTGCCGTTACGCCGAGCAGTCCGTAATTCTTCTGCAGTAGCGGTCGGAGCAATCCGCTTCAGGTCCCAGGAATCCCATCCCTGCACGGAACGCATTCTCCACGACATCAAGCCACTGCCACGCTCAAGTTCGTATTCAAGGCGCAGCATGCCGTCACGCACGCCGAATGCGCGGCCCGCCTGCAACATGGTTCCGATCTTACTCATAGGCTTGGTCGTCGGTTTCGTCATCGGCTGACTGGTCGGCCTAATTCATTTACCATCCTCGCCGTGGCCGCTGTTTGGCTCTGGGTAAGGCGTTCGGAGGCGCGCGCCTGCAGCCACTCATGCATGACGAAGAATTGGCGATCTTCATCGAGATGAGATTGCGGGGTTGCGGAGATCGTGCCGCGATCGAGGCCAGCAACCACTTCGGCAGCCTTCTCGATGCCAAAGGCAATCAGCCGATTACGCAAGTCGCTTAATGACGTGCACCGGGTCGCGTCAGGAAATTCGCATCTTTGGAGAATCGGCCCGGTATCGATTCCGGCATCGACGTAGTGAACGGTAACGCCGACCGGAACATTATTCAGCAGCGACCACTCCGGAGTGCTCATGCCACGGACTTCGGGGAGCATTCCGAGGTGCACATTGAGGACTCCGAGACGTGGCACCTGCAGCAACGGCCGCCGCAAAATATTGCCCCCTGCAAAAATGATTAGATCGGGCGACCATTCTTTCAGCTTTGCGATCGAGTCCGGCGAATTTTGATCGTTGCGGATGGCAACGGGAAAGTCATAGAACTTTGCCACTTCCCGCAGACTGCGGAAAATCCCGCCTTTGTGTTTGAGCAAAGACTGCAGGTAAGAATTATGAACTTGCGGCTGCTCATCGCCGCGCTGCGGAATCAGTTTCGAGTGGGCGTAGCGGATAACGTCCTGCGCACCCCATTGCCCAAGTTTGCGCAGCAGAGTTCCGCGGTTCACCGTGGGAAGCGCAATCGCCCCCACCGGAGCGTGACCTGACTTGCTGAGACGAACCGCCATGGCGCACGCAGTTTCGCTGTACACGCTCGAACACAGGATTACGATGCGCATGGCAATGCCTCGAGTGCGCTGGAGCCCGCGAATGCCCGCGTCAAGCGCTCTTCCAGCAGGAGAGCGTCGGAGAAAAACTTGTTTCCCCAACTGATGTAGCGCAGCGGTTGATAGCGGCCCCAGATGGGATGTGATCCGCTGACTCCGCCGGCGATCCCCCGGCCTCCGTGCATTGGGATCAGTTGTTTCAGCATCTCGTTCATCTTGAGCGCGGCATTGAGATAGCGCAGATCGCAAGTCACCTCGAATAGCCGCAACCAGACGCAGGAGATCTGTGCGTTTCCTGTGAGGCAAGTGAAGCGTTGACCGTTTTTGAAATCCGCGTCGAACGCCCCCAGCAAGAATTTATTGGCTTCGAACTTTCGCAGAAGCGCCCAGGACGATTTCGCAACGGCTTCGATGGCGTCGTTCCGCTGGCGCAGAATGCCGCATTCGAGAACACCTTGCAGTACGTACGCGATAAAGTGCAGATAGTTGGGATGACCTTGCAGATTGATGCCGTCGACCCATCCGCTGGGCCTGAAGTGGGATAAGACCCAATCCATGTTTCTCTCTGCTACGACGGCGTACTTTGGATCTCCGGAGTCATCTGATAATTCCGCCAACGCCCACGCAACCATACTGTAGTAAGTGTGAGCCGCGTTCTGATATGCGGCCGGACCGGACCATGACCCATCGGGCTGCTGCACTTTGATCAGCCAATCACCGGCTGCGACGGCGGCTTGCAGGATCTCCGGGCGATTCGTTTCCACGTGAGCGCGAACCACTCCTTGCAAAATCTGCCCCGTGTTGAACACAGACGGCTGAGATTCGTGCGTGGCCAGACCACCGTGCAACCCGCCGGGAAACGCGCCTGTTGGCATTTGCAGCGAGAGCAGCCAGCGCGTTGCGCTTTCAGCCACAGACACAGCGCGGTCGTCTCTGGTCGAGCGTGCGAAATCGTAGAGCGTTGGAACTATGTAGCCGGTAACCTCTGGATAGGATTGCGAGTATCCGGTGAGCAGGCTGTAGTAGGCGGCAATGCCACCATCGGGGTGCTGCGCGTCGATGATCCAGCGCAGCAAGGAGTTCAGCGCGACTCCGCTGGGCCGCTTGGTTGTTGTATAGGAATAAAGATGGCGCTGCTCGAATGTGATATGAAGTTTGTCGGATACGAGCCGCCGGATCAGAGGAAGCGCACGCTGCGGCCTGCGCAGTAAGCCTGTGGCTTCGGTCATCGCCTTAGCAATTTGTACCTTGGCAGTTCGACCCGGCACGGCATTGTCGTTGGAACCGTTCACGCCGTGGCCGCCTCGCGTGGTTGGCCGAATTCTTCTGTTCTCTGTTCGGCCCCGGCATCAAGGAAAATGCGCATCCAGTTTTCGAGCGTGAGGAATTGCCAGATTTGCATCGACCAATCTTCGGAACCGCTGCGGTGTTCGTCGACGAAACGACGGACTGTCTCCGGGCGGAACAGGCCGCGCTTCTTGATGTTCGTATCAGAGAGCAAATCGTCCACCATTTCACGCAGATCGTGCGCCAGCCAGTAGTCCACGGGAGCGGCGAACCCGGCTTTCGGCTGCCGCAATACTTCCGCAGGAAGAACGTCCCGCATTGCTTTGCGAAAGATGTGCTTGGTGGTCGGCTGAAAAAAACCTTTGAGCTTGAGATGCGGAGGAATATTCCAGGCGGCAAACTCTGCGAGTTCACGGTCGAGGAATGGGACGCGGACTTCGACCGACGACGCCATACTCATCTTGTCGTTGTAATTCAGGTTTAAACTTGTCATGAAAATCTTGGTGTCGAGATAAAGCATTTGATTCAGAAAGTCAGCGTCGCGCACCGCGTCGAAGCCGGAGCGGTGGCGGATTTCTGGATCGGATGTGCGGAGCTGATCCTGGATCTCAGCCGTGTACAAGCCCATCTTCTGGCCGGCGTTAAGATAAGTGCAGTTGCTAATGAAGCGGTCTTCCGGTTCGAGCGAGGCGCTACGCGCCATCTTTTTGGCCAAGCGCACGCTACCTTTCATGGCCGTGCCACGCAAGCTGGGCAAGGCATTCACGCTGGCTTCAATCCCCGAACGCAATAGTCCGGGCATTCTTTGATACGCAGCGGCCCAGCGGTGCGCTGCGTGTTTTCGATATCCGGCGAATAATTCATCTCCGCCCACGCCGGAAAGCAACACGGTCGCTTGTTTGTGCGCCTCGCGGCAGACGAGATATGCCGTAATGATTGCGGGGTCGGCGGTGGGCTCGTCCATGTGCCACGTCAGGCGAGGGAGCAAGTCGGCAACATCCGGCTCAACCACAATCTGCTGGTTCTCACAGCCCAGTTGGCTCGCCAGTCGCGCCGGGACGTTAGGATCATCCAGCGTGGTTTCGCCGACGCGATACTTGCGGGGAAAAGTAATCGTATAAGTGCGGACGGGCTGTTTAGTTGCGCGGCACATCATGGCGACGATGCTTGAGGAATCAAGGCCGGCGCTGAGAAACGCTCCAATTGGAACGTCGCTCACCATCTGTGCTTCGACGGAGTGGTGGAAGCGCTGGCGAACCTCGTCGGCAAGGTCGGCTTCGGATCGCGCGAAGGTCGCATCCACCGCGGGAAAGCGCAGATCCCAATACTGCCGGATCTTGAGTTCTCCGTCGCGGAACGTGGCGCAATGTCCGGCTGGAAGTTTGTGAATTCCGCGAAACATTGTTTTGGGATCGGGAACCCAAAGAAAAGTCAGATACTGATGCAGCGATTCCAGATCGATCTCAGCATCGATCCCCGGCACATGGAGCAGAGCTTTCACTTCGGATGCGAATGCGAGCCTTCTGCCGCGTTGAGCGTAGTAGAAAGGTTTCACTCCGAAATGGTCGCGCGCCAGGAACAACTCAGGCTTGCCCGAACGCAGATCGCAGATGGCGAAGGCGAACATGCCATTCAGCCGCTGGACGCAGTTCTCGCCTTCCTGTTCATAAAGGTGAATCACAACTTCGGTATCGGTGTTCGAGGCAAAGTGGTGGCCCTTGCTTTGCAGTTCACGGCGAAGCTCGGCGAAGTTGTAGATCTCGCCGTTATAGGTGATCCAGACCGTGCGGTCTTCGTTGCACATGGGCATGTGCCCGTCGGCAGAGAGATCGAGAATGGCGAGGCGGCGACTGCCCAGGCCGACGTAGGAACCGTCGGGAAATCTTCGCTCCCACAAACCGGAGTCGTCGGGACCGCGGTGCGCCTGCGCGTGCGTCATGCGCGCGAGCACTTCCCTGTCCCCACAGTTGGCGATTCCGGCGATTCCACACATGATTGAAACTGGCCCCGGTTATTCTTCGACTTCAGTTTTTGTTTTCAGTTCGTAAATCTTGGCTTTGGTGTGAAACATCTGGACCGCCTGAAACCCGCAGTAAATAAGGCCTGGCACGCCGTCCAGAAATCCGAACCGCGCGATATAACGATACAGGAAAAGCAGCGCGGGAGAACCCGGCGCGGCAAAGAGTTTGCGCTTCAGCCAGCGCCGGCGCTGAGCCTGAGTGCCGAAGAGCGATGGCGGGAGTTCCTTGTCTTCTGTGCGCTGCAGAAGCACGTGAGACTCCCAGTTGGAATACTCGTCGTGTTTCTGGATGTAGCGCGAGAGCGATTCCACGTTGTGATGAACCAGCGGATTGCGCAGCTTCGCGGTCGCGCCTTCCACGA
>JBEKJF010000126.1:0-11758 GCA_050011375.1 Candidatus Sulfotelmatobacter sp. | reverse complement strand
ACGGTCCTCCAATGGGCTGACTCGGCGTCAGATGATGGGAGTTTGCGCGTGACTCGAACCATAACGATCGCCCAAGCCACCAGTCCCAGAGCCGGCACTGTGATGATCGAGAAGCGCAGCGGAGAGTTGCCGGAAAGTACCACAGCCCAATACATCAAGTTAGAGCCGAAGACGGCGCGAATCAACGCGCCGCGGGCACTGACTTTCAACTGGAATCCCCCGTTGCGGATGTCAGGCGTGGCGCTTGTTGTCTGTCCCATTCGCTCCTCCAAAACTTTGTTGTGGCTGATGAACAGTGGGCTGATGAACGGTTGCCTGGTGAACAAGGACCCGCAGCGCCTCGCGTTCGACGCCTATCTCGGCCGGCGTGCGGCAAACGAACTCGCCGTCGGCATAGACATCGAGCGGAGATTCAGTTTCCACGCGCAGTTGCTCGGCCTTGAAATACTCCACTTCTCGGATGTTCAAGTGGCGGCCAAAGTAAACCGTGGGGAACAGCCATGCGAGCTTGAAGGGATCGACGCCGCCGATCACACAGACATCAAGTTGACCATCATCCATCTGCGCGTGTGGAGCGATCTTCATGCCGCCACCGTAAGTGGGAGTGTTGGCGAAGGCAGCCAGGAGCGTGGGTTGGTCGCTGCGAGTCGTCCAGCCCCCGGCTTCGTCAGACGTGGAAATCTTCATGGGAAGCGCGGCAAAGCGAAAGATCGTCGGAGCCAAACTCAAAGCGTAGCCGCCATGTCCGCGGAGCCAGCGCGGCAACCCGTTGGCCCGGCGAGCTACTTCGCTATCGAGTCCAACGCCGGCCACGCTGCAAAAGTACCGAGTACCTAGTACCGAGTTGCTAGCAGACTCGTGTGGCGCGGCCGACTCCCCCGCGGCTCCCGTCGGAGTGATAACTCCCAAATCGATCGCGCGAATGTGATCTTGTCCGGCACAGAAGCGATGCCACGCGCCGAGCGAATCGCGCACGCGGCGCAACCCAAGAGCGCGTGCAAAATCATTGCCGCTGCCCGCCGGGACGACCAGCACGGGGAGCCCAAGCCTCACCAGTTGACTCAAGTGCCGATGAATAGTTCCATCGCCGCCGAACAGCAGCACGATGTCAGCCTGATCTGCGTCGGCTGGCATTCCAATGCGCCACTCGATCGTTTTATCCGCCTGAAAAGGCTCGAGGCTTTTAGGAGAACATCCCAAACCGAAAATGGCAGCGGCGCGCATATGCGCGGTCGAGAGTAGCAGAATCGTAGTGGGATTAGATAATTCATGTGGGGACAGCCGCCCGGCCAATCTAGTGGTCCTACTCGAAGATCAAAACGCTCTTTATCTTCTTCCCGAGTCGGATGACCTTTTCGGCGTCCAGTTGCATTGTGACCACCATCTGATTAATCGTTTTATCACCGATGCGAATACCGTTCTTCTTAATCTCTCGCGATGCCTCGGTTCCCGAAGCTGCCAAACCGGCTTCCACCAAGACCTTGTTGAGCCATACGAGCCTGATCCGCGGAAGCTTCGGATCGTCGAGAGGAAAGTATGATTGCTCATCCGCCAGGTCTCTTGAGTTCGCGGCGTTGACTCTCTCCAATGGAATTTTGACGCGTTCCACAGAACTGGGTACTTCGTCCTTCTGAAACTGCTTCGCCCAATCCTCGCCGGCTTTCGCCGCCGTCTCAGGCGAATGAAAGTCCGCCACAATCCTCTGTGCCAGTTCCTTCTTCGCCTGCATGGGGTGCGCTTCCCGCTTCATCTTCTCAATCTCGGCGACCTGCAAATCCGTGAGCAGCTCGTAATACCTCCACATCATTTCGTCGGAGATGCTCATTACCTTGCCGTACATTTCGAGCGGCGGCTCGTGAATGCCGATCGCATTGCCGAGCGACTTCGACATTTTCTGCACGCCGTCGAGACCTTCGAGAATCGGCGTGGTCAGTACTACCTGCGACTCCTGTCCATACGCGCGCTGCAGTTCGCGCCCGACAAGCAGATTGAATTTCTGATCGGTGCCGCCGAGTTCCACATCGGCTTCCAGCGCAACCGAGTCGTATCCCTGCACCAGCGGGTAAAGCAATTCGTGCAGTGCGATGGGCTTTTCTTCGCGAAAGCGCTTGTGGAAGTCTTCCCGCTCCAGCAGTTGCGAGACGGTGTACTTCGCCATCAGGCGGATGAAATCGTCGGGAGTGAAAGTTTCGAACCAGCGCCGGTTGAAGTCGACCACCGTTTTCTGCGGATCGAGAATCTTGAAAACTTGCGCCTTGTAAGTCTCCGCATTTTGCTCAATCTGCTCACGAGTCAGCGGCGGACGCGTCACGGAACGTCCCGTCGGGTCGCCGATCATGCCGGTGAAATCGCCGATCAGAAAAATCGCAGTGTGCCCGAGATCCTGAAAGTGCTTGAGCTTGCGCAAAACGACGGTGTGTCCCAGGTGCAAGTCGGGAGCTGTCGGATCCATGCCCAGCTTCACACGCAACGGCTTGCCCGTGGTGCGAGACTTCTCAAGCTTCGCGCGCAGGTCGGACTCGCGGATAATTTCCGCTGTGCCCTTCTTGAGATAAGTCAGTTGTTCGTCGACAGGGAGGAAGGTTGACATGGGAACAACATTATATGGAAAGCGGAAGGCAGAAGTCAGAATAGGGATACGCGAAAGTCGAAAATCAGAAGGCGCCGCTCGCAAACGGAGAAGAGCTGTGAATAGTAAGGATCGCGAAAGTACTCAATCGAAAAGAACCGCGGTGCATCTGTCTACTCTTATATTTTCTTTCTTAACCTGCGCCCGACAATCTCGAAATCTCCGCCAAGCACTGTATTGATCGCCTCCGTGTAAGCAATGTGCTCCTGCTCCAAAATGCGAGCGGCCAAGGTGTGTTCGTCGTCGCCATCGAGCACAGCGACTGTCTTCTGCAGGATGATTGCTCCGTGGTCGAGTTCTTCGTCGACAAAATGCACGGTGCAGCCGGAAACCTTTACTCCGTAGGCGAAGGCCTGCTCCTGCGCTTCGAGGCCGGGAAACGCAGGCAGCAGCGAAGGATGAATGTTGAGAATGCGCCGCGGAAACTGTTGCACAAACCATGGCGAGAGCAGCCGCATGTATCCCGCGAGGCAGATGAGATCGACTTTATTCTCCCTCAGTGCGGCGACGACTTCACGTTCGTGTTCCGCTCGCGGCCTGCCCTTCGAAGGAATCACAACAGCAGTCAAGCCGCGCTGGCGCGCCGCCGCAATACCAGGAGCATCCGCATGATTAGAGACAACAACGGCGATCCGGGCATCCGCAATGCAGCCCGCGTCGATACTCTCGGCGATGGCGACAAAGTTTGAGCCGCGTCCGGAAAGAAGAATGCCCAGTGATTTCATGGGAACTTCAAAATAATAATCCACCACGGAGACACGGAGACACGGAGCAAATCCAGAACTTAGGAACTAAAGAATCTGGGACCTCAACGCACAATCAACCCAATGGGCGACTTTAAAGATTTTCTCCGTGTCTCTGTGACTCCGTGGTGGGTTTGCCTTTCAGTTGTAGATCACTTTACGATCGCCCTTGATGATCCGCCCGACGGTATAAGCCTTCTCGCCCACGCGCTCGAGCACGGTCTGGGCTTTCTTGAATTTCGCGAGAGGAACCACCGCCAGCATACCCAAGCCCATGTTGAAAGTGCGCAGCATCTCGTCTTGCGGGACGTTGCCCAACTGCCGCAGATGCTCGAATAGCGGAGGCACGGGCCAGGATCCGAGATCGATTGCCGCTCCGGTACCGCGAGGCAGCACGCGCGGAAGGTTCTCCGTGATGCCGCCGCCAGTAATGTGAGCGAGCGCCGAGACGCATTGCGCGGCAACCAGTTTTTTCAGCGCCGGCCAGTAGCTCTTATGCGTGCGCATCAACTCATTGCCGACTTTGTTTTTGATTTCGTTGACGTAATCGTCGGGCGAGTAGTGGGCCACTTCAAACAAAAGCTTGCGTGCCAGAGAATATCCGTTGGTGTGCAGGCCGTTCGAAGGCAGACCGAGAATCACGTCGCCGATCTGCACATCCTTGCCAGTAATGATCTGGTCGCGTTCCACCACGCCCACGATAAATCCCGCCAGATCGTACTCGCCATCGGGATAGAATCCGGGCATCTCCGCCGTTTCCCCGCCGATCAGAGCGCAGCCGTTGTGCTTGCAGGCGTCGGCAATCCCCTCGACAACTTTCTCTGCGATCGTAGGCTCAAGCTTCCCCGCTGCAAGGTAATCCATAAAAAACAGCGGCGCGGCGCCTTGCACTGCAATATCGTTCACGCAATGGTTCACTAGGTCAGCGCCAACGGTGGAGTGCAGTCCCATGGCGAACGCAATCTTGAGCTTCGTCCCCACGCCATCCACGCTCGAAACCAGGACCGGGTCTACGTACTTGGTCTTGTCCACCGCGAACAACCCGCCGAACCCTCCAATGTCGCTAAGCACCCCGCGAGTAAAAGTCTTGTGTGCGAGATATTTAATGCGCTGCTTGGTGCGGTTGGCGCGGTCGATATCCACGCCGGCGTCGGCGTAGGTGACGGGCGCGCCAGCGGACGTGGGGTTCTTGGGCACGGATGTTTCTTTCTCTTTGCTCAATACTTCAGTGCGGGGAAGTGCCTGGGTTCCTTGCGAAGCAGCAGCCTCTAAGGATGCTGATTGTAACACGTTCAAATGGGAGCTTGGATGAAGCGGGAGCGCGGTCTATGAAGACAAATTTTAAACACACTTCACCCCGCTCCGCGGATGCACACGCCCGCTCGTCGCAACCAGACCCCAGACTAGCGAGCGATGAAGTCCGAAAAAAAATAAGCGAGAACTGCGAATACAGCCAGCCCAGAAATGCCGTAAGCGGTGAGAACCCAGGCGCCGCGGCCTTCCCGCTGCCGCGTGAGCGCCGACTGGCTAATCGACTGCTGAGAAATCGACTGCTGCGAAACCGAATCACGAGCCCGATCTTCCATACCAGAACCCTCCGAGGAAAGACCGTGGCGCAAGAACTTTATGCGTCACGCTTGCCCGGCGTCATGGCCTGGCAAGACTCTCTGAGGCGGCATTTTACTACGGTTTTGTGACCGGCGAACAAGCAAATGTGATACTCGTCACAAGCCTAGCCTAGGGCCTCCTGCTAGCTCCGCCTTGGGATAAAAGCGCCACAGGCCTTACTATTACCTTATGCGCAGTCTTTTGCTCTCGCTACTCGTGGCCTGCACCCTGGCCGCATGCATCTCCGCTCCAGCCCAAACCGTTGAACTCCCCGTCCCGCCAGCCGCCCCGGCGCCCGCGGCTGCCGCCTCCAAGCCGGCAGACTCCAAGCACGACTATTCGCAGGAAGCGTTCGTAGTCGAGCAACTTCGTTCGAGCTACCGCTTTGAGAACGATGGCACTGGCCGCAAAGAAACTGTCGCTCGCATCCGGGTGCAGAGCGAGGCTGGAGTTCAGCAGTGGGGCCAGATTCAGCTAGGCTACAACTCCGCCAACGAGCGCGTTGAGATTGCGTATGTCCGCGTGATCAAGGCCGATGGCAGTATAGTCAAGGCGGGCGACGATGCCGTGCAGGATCTGACCGCGCCCGTGGAGCGCGAAGCCCCCGTCTACACCGATTTTCGCGTGAAGCACATTACCGTGCCCGGCCTGCGTCCCGGCGAAGTGCTCGAGTATGACGCGGTCACCGTCATTCACACGCCCCTCGCTGCAGGGCAATTCTGGGCTGATTATGACTTCGACAAGAACAGCATCAATCTTGATGAGCAACTCACGGTCGATGTGCCCGCCGATCGCCCGCTCAAGCTGAAGAACAAGCCGGACATGGATCCGAAGATCTCGGAAGCGAATGGTCGCCGTGTCTATCGCTGGACCAGTTCTCACCTGGAACGCGAAGACGACAAGAAAGACAAAGACGATAAGGACAAGGAAAAAGAGAAAGAAAGAAAGAGAAAAAAGAAGCGCGCCGATGAGGAACGTCCCGACGTGCAGCTCACCACGTTCGTGAGTTGGGAGCAGATTGGCCGTTGGTACGCAGGCCTGGAGAAAGACCGCCGCGCGCCCTCGCCGGAAGTCCGCGCCAAGGCCGCCGAACTCACTACAGGCCTCAACTCGCAGATGGATAAGGTCGAGGGTCTGTACGACTTCGTCGCCAAGAATTTTCGCTACGTAAGCCTGTCGCTGGGCCTTGGCCGCTATCAGCCCCGCGCCGCTGGCAATGTCCTTCACGACCAGTATGGCGACTGTAAAGATAAACACACCCTGCTCGCTTCTCTGCTCGAAGCCGAAGGGCTGCACGCATCTTCGGTGCTGATCAACTCCAGCCGCAAACTTGATCCGGACGTGCCCTCGCCCTCGCAGTTCGATCACGTCATCACCATGCTTCCGCTCGACCATCAAGAAATCTGGATGGACACCACCAGCGAAATCGCACCCTTCCGCCTGCTGGCTTTCAGTCTGCGCAACAAGTTGGCGCTGGTCATTCCCGCCGACGGCAGCACGCCTCACCTCGAGGAAACTCCCGCGGATACGCCGATGCCCGACAGCGAAGTTTCCGAGGTCGAGGGAAAAATAAACGAGATCGGCAAACTCGAAGTCCACGTGCATTACACCTTCCGCGGCGACGAAGAACTCATGCTGCGTTCCATCTTCCGCCGCGTTCCTGAGGCGAATTGGCAGCGCGTCGTCGAAAACGTAAACGCTGCCATGGGTGGCGACATTACCAATCTGAAGGTCAGCGATCCGGCCGCGACCCGCGAAGCGTTCACCATGTCTTACGACGTTTCGAAGCCGAACTTCCTCGACTGGTCCAAGAAAAAGTCGGACCTCCTGCTCCCGCTCTGCCAGTTCAACTTGCCCGATCCGGGCAACGTCGATGACGACGGTGATGCCGACGCCGAAACCCTGAAACTCGGCCCCAAGGCGGATTACGTCTACAAGATCAAGCTCGAGTTGCCCGCCAAGTACACGGCGCATTCTCCGTTGCCTTTGTCCGTCAGGCGCGACTATGCCGAATACCAGGCCACCTACAAGCTTGAAGGAACTACTTTCACAGCCTCAAGAACGTTGACGCTGCGTCAGGCCGAACTGCCCGCCCTGCGCGCCTCTGACTATCAGGCCTTTCGCCATGCCGTCAGCTCTGATCTCGGACAGGTCCTCTCCGTCGAGAACACGGTAGCCGGCGCGCCCACGCCGCCCGCCGACATGAAGGCCGAGGACCTCATCGACAGCGGACGCGCGGCCTATGCCGCCAACAATTTCCCGCTGGCGGTTCAGCTTCTCAAACGCGCCACCGAAGTCGATCCCAAAAACAAAGTTGCATGGAACATCCTGGCCGCGGCCTACATGGGAATGCGCCAGGATGACGACGCCATCGCCGCTCTCAACAAGCAGATTGAAATCAATCCCTACGACGAGTTTGCCTACAACGCGCTCGGCCGCGCCTATTGGCAGGAGCGCAAGTATGACGATGCCGTCACCGCCTTCAACAAACAAATCGAGATCAATCCTCTCGACAAGTTCGCTCACGCCGGCCTCGGCGCAATGTATTCCGAGTGGCATAAGTACGATTTAGCTGCGCCCGAGTTGGAGAAAGCCGCGTCCTTAACCCCAGAGAATCCCGAGCTGCAGGTGAGTCTCGGCGACGCCTATTTAAACCTCGGCCAGGATGACAAAGCGCTCGCGACCTTCGACCATGCAGTCGAACTCTCAGCCACGCCGCTGGTCTGGAACAACATTGCCTACCAGCTTTCGCTGAAAAAAACTCATTTGGATCGCGCCCAGCAATATGCCGAGTCCGCAATCTCAGCCACCACCGCGGCGTTGCGCAATGTGTCGCTCGACCGCCTCACACAGCAGGAACTGCTTCTGGTTCCGTCGCTGATCGCCTACTGGGACACGCTCGGCTGGGTTTATTACAACGAAGGCAATCTCGACCAGGCCGAAAAATATGTTTCTTCGGCGTGGCAGCTCGGACATCACGGCGAAGTCGGCGACCACTTGGGACAGATTTATGAGAAGCAGAAAAAGAAAGATCTCGCCCTGCGCACCTACGCACTCTGCCTGAGCGGACTGCGTCCCATCCCTGAAACGCGAGACCGCCTCGCCCCACTAGTCGGCGGCAGCGCCAAGGTAGACGCTGCCGTGGCGAAGTACAAAGATGAACTGCAGCAGTTGCGCACCATCGACCTGGGCAAAGTAGCAAAAGAAACCGGCAGCGCCGAATTCTTCGTGCTGTTGAGTCGGGGCGCGGGTCGCGCAGGAAGTTCCGCCGCCACCGTGGAGGCCGTGAAGTTCGCGAGCGGCGAAGAAAAGCTCAAGGTCTTCACCGAAGCCCTGCGCGCTGCCGAGTATCGTCTAACGTTCCCCGACGACACCCCAGTCAAAATCTTGCGCCGCGGAATTCTCTCCTGCTCCACAGCAACCGGAAACTGCTCGTTCGTACTGACGCTGCCCGATGACGTGAGAACAGTGGATTGAAAAGGCGCATGGACACCCAACTTGCAACAGGAAACCAGAAACTAGAAACTACTAACCATGTCCATCCCTCTTTCTCTCTCCGGCAAGGTAGCGCTGATCACCGGTGGTTCACGCGGCATCGGAGCCGCAACAGTCCGCATGTTTACCGCGGCGGGCGCGAAAGTCGTATTCAGTTATCAGAAAGCAAAATCGCAGGCCGATGTACTTGCGAAGGAATGTGGTGAGTCAAACTGTCGAGCAATCGCCAGCACACTCGACAGCCCAGATTCCGCTCGCACGCTGGTTGCGGAAGCGGTCAAACAATTCGGCAGGATCGACATATTAGTCGCGAACCACGGAGTCTGGCCCGCCGAAGATGTCGCTATCGATCAGATGACCGATGAGCACTGGCGCTCCACCGTTTCGATCAACCTGGATGCCGTTTTCGGTTTAGTCAAACACACGGTTGCGCAGATGAAAACGCAGCCGCGCAATGGATCCGCAGCCGGGCACATCGTCCTCATCAGTTCCACCAGCGGCCAGCGCGGCGAAGCGTTTCATTGCGATTATTCCTCCACTAAGGGCGCATTGATCAGCATGACGAAGAGCCTGTCTTCGGAACTGGCACCGGTCGGCATTTACGTGAATTGCGTTGCTCCCGGCTGGGTCGATACAGATATGTCGAGGTCCACACTGGATGACCCGAAAGGCAGCGAGAAGGTTCTGCGGACAATTCCCCTCGGCCGGGTCGGCAAACCCGAGGAAATCGCGGCTCCCGTGCTCTTTTTATGCACCGAATACGCTGGCTTCATTTCCGGCGAAATCTTCAATGTGAACGGCGGCGCCGTGCTGGTGGGATGATCAAGCTGGGATGATCAACCGCCAGCGAAATCGCCCCCAGGCCTCGACGCGACTGCTTTTTCTTGCATCCAAGGAACTGCGGGACTCATTTGAATTTGCTTTGAAAGGGCGCGGCCTTAAGCCGCGCCGTAAATGCCTCGAGATCGATCGCGGCTTTAGCCGCTGCATGGACAGGCTTGTCAAACTGCACCACCACCCGCAAGCAGCTACAATTTCCTGTGCGGACGTCAATTTCGGCTAAATGAAATATCTGCTTCTAATCGTCGTGCTGGCGTTTACGCTGGCAATCTCAGGTTGGCGCCAGGCTGCCAGTTCCGCTCAGCCAAGCGCGCAGTCTGCCCCTGAATCTGTAAATGCCCACGCCGCAATTCCAATCGATCAGGAAAACGCCCGCCAGGCGCGCGCTCTGCTCAATCAGGCGATCCAGGCTCTGGGCGGGCAGACCTACCTGAACCTCCGCGACATGCAGCAGACCGGACGCACTTTCGGCTTCTATCACGGCCGTCCCTCCGGCACCGGGGCCGTGTTCTGGCGCTTCGTCGAGTATCCCGACAAAGAACGCCTCGAACTCACCAAAGAGCGCGACGTCGCCTACCTATACATCGCCGACAAAGGCTATGAAGTCACCTTCAAAGGCGCCCACGCCGTGGAAAAAAAGGATCTCGACGACTACCTCCGGCGTCGCAGATTTTCTTTGGAGACGATGTTGAAGGTCTGGCTGAACGATCCCGGAGTCGCCCTCTTTTATGACGGCACAGCTCTGGCCGGCAACCTGGCGTCGCAGCAGGTCACGCTCATCAATTCAAAAGATGAAGCGGTCAAGCTTCTCTTCGATATCGATACTCATCTGCCGCTCAAGAAGAGCTACTCCTGGCGCGATCCCGTCGACAAACAGCGCAACAGCGAGGAAGAGATCTACGACAACTACAAGCCGGTGCAGGGAATAATGACCCCCTACAACCTCACCCGCTACTACAACGGAGACATGCAATCCCAGCGCTTCGTAAATTCAGTTCAATTCAATCAAGGGCTCGACCCCGCCATGTTCGATCCCAATTCCGGCTACGATCCCAATAAACCGGTGAAGAAACGCTAAAGTAACGGGGTGTCAGTGAACGATTCCCCATGTTTTCGCGTCCAACTTAACCCACTGATCCGCCTTGGCTTAGCGCATTCTAACCGTAACTGGGATGGTTCCCAATCGGCTTTCCGCCACGTACTGTGGCTTTTTTACCACAGTCAGGGTTCGAGCACCGGCTGTAATCTATTCATTATTCGGGACATAACCAGACGCCTTTGACACAGGAGCAGACAGTCCGCTCAGCCGTGGAATGCAGTGGAGTCGGACTCCACAGCGGCGCGCCAGTTTCCTTGCGAATTCTTCCCGGCCCTCCCGGAGCAGGAATTGTCTTTCACCGCGTCGATCTCGATGGCTTTCAAATCGAGGCCATCAGCCGCAACGTCGCCCGCGTGAGCTACGCAACCAGCCTCATGAAAAAGGGCGTGCTCATCTCCACCACCGAGCACTTGCTCTCGGCTTTTGTCGGCCTCGGTGTGGACAATGCCATCGTCGAGATCGACAACCTAGAACTTCCCATTCTGGATGGCAGCGCTCTTCCCTTTGTCGAACTAATTCAGAAAGCCGGCATCCGCAAGCAGCGTCGCCCGCGCAAATATCTGAAGATTCTTCGCGAAGTAGAGATGCGCGAAGGCAATAAATTTATCTCGGTCTATCCCGCCGATAGTTATTCCGTTTCCTATTCGATCAATTTTCCCCACCCGCTCATCGGCAAGGAAACTTTTCAGGTGGAACTTTCCAACGGCAGCTACCTGCGCAAGATCGCCGGAGCCCGCACCTTCGGCTCGCGCGAAGATGAAAAAGCGATGCGCAACATGGGACTGATCCGCGGCGCATCGCGCGAGAACTGCATCGTACTAACGCGAGATGGAATCGAAAACGGTCCGTTACGTTTTCCCGACGAGTTCGTGAGGCACAAAGTTTTAGATCTAGTCGGAGATCTCGCTCTGCTGGGCAAACCAATCCTCGGCAGGATCGTAGCGGATCGCGCCGGCCACGCCATGCACACCGCGCTGGTCTCGCGCATTCTTCGCGACAAAACACTCTGGGAAGAAGTAACGCTACAAGAAGAAGAGTACGCCGAGGCAAGTCCCTACAGCCATGAAGCCGCCGCCGGCACCTCGCTCTGATTTCCTAAGGTAGAAATCTTAAAACCGTGTCATTCCGACCGGAGTCGGGCCCTGAGCAAGCCGAAGGGGACGACGCAGCGGAGGAACCTGCTTCTTGTACGTATTCCCCGAGCTACGGTGTAAGCTGGAAAACAACTCCGTCCTGGTAAGTTCCCCCGCCATTCGCAGTGGAATACATATTTCCGTTGGCGTCGATCACCACATTATTGTTGGGACCATTCGGCGAGTTGGGCGGGTCATTCACCGTCAGAAA
>JBEKJF010000125.1:0-11782 GCA_050011375.1 Candidatus Sulfotelmatobacter sp. | reverse complement strand
CGTCCGTGAGCCTTTCATGCCGACGATATGCTGAATCGCGCCGCTGATGCCGAGAGCGAGATAAACCTTGGGCGCAACCGTCTGGCCCGAAGATCCGATCTGGCGGTCCATGGGCAGCCAGCCGTTGTCGCAGATGGGACGCGAGGCCGCGAGGTCGGCGCCGAGAGCATCCGCGAGTTGCTGTGCGATCTCGATATTCTTTTGCTCTTTGATTCCGCGGCCGACTGCCACAATTACTTCGGCCTGCGTTAGATCAACGGCTTGCTTCGCTTCCTTGAATACTTCCTGCGGCTTGTTTCGGATAACGCCGTCGGCAATATCGGCCGTAACGGTTTCAACGGGAGCTGGGCTCGCGCCGTCTTCGGCCTTGTCTCCGCGAAACGATCCGTTCTGGAAAGTGGCAAACCATGGTGCATCGGAGTTAAAGCTGACGTCGGCGGCGAGTTTTCCCTGAAACATCTGACGAGTAAAAACCAGCTTGCCATCTTCGTGCTTGAAACCGATGCAGTCGCTGATGACAGCGCGCCCCATGGCCGTTGCGAGTTTGGGCACGAAGTCGCGCACCTGATAGGTGTGCGGCATCAGCACGAGCTTCGGCTGCTTCGCTGCGAGCAACTGCTTCAACGCGGCGGCGAAGGCGTCAGGCGTGTAAGGTTCGAGCTTCGGAGACTCGACCGCATAGACTTTGCCGACCTTCTTTGCTGCGACCTCGGCAGCGAAGGTCGATGCTGTGCCTCCGACGACGGCGGCTTCGAGCGTCCAACCGGTAGCAGCTGCTATTGCCTGTCCGGCGGTGATGGTCTCCCATGAGACGCGGTTGAGTTTGCCTTCGCGTTGTTCGACGACTACTAAGATTGAGTCAGGCATTCATTTTCCTTATCGATTTAATCAAGTTCTGCCCCTTTGTCGCGGGGAGTGGAGGAAACAGCCTGCCAGCAAGCGTCCACCGAGCAGGATCAGAAAAGACGCGACCGCGAGAATCGCTAAGGTCTCAAAGAAAACGACCGGCAGGGCGACAATTCGCGGCGAAATCTCGCTCCGTAACCGCGTTTTGATCGCAAAACTCAGCAAGATCATCATCACTCCAACTGCCACAAATACGGTTCCAAAAATGAAGGCGCCGACGCGACCTGCCGCAGTTCGCGGAACCCAGTTTTTCGATCCGATTCCGCGGTGGAGGCCGCGGCTTCGGAAGAGATTCGGAGGAGGGCTGTCTATTTGTCGCATGTTTGTTTTACAGCACGCGCAGTTCGTTGCGCAGTTTGTCCACCAACTTCTTAGCGATCTCGGCTGGCGAACCTTCTATGTGTTCGGTCTTTTTTGTTTTCTGCGGCACATAGAGGCGTTCGATTTTCTGCAGGTTGTCGCCAATCGCTGACTGCACTTCCGCCAGCGCCACTTTGCGGATGGGCTTGTTCTTCGCCTGCTTGATGCCGATCAGCGTGGCGTAGCGCAGCTTGTTGATGCCGGATTGAATCGTGAGCACGGCCGGCAACGGCATATCGACGAATTGAAAAAATCCCGCTTCAAGTTCGCGCTTCACGCGGATGCCGGTGTCGTTTTTTTCAATCTGCATAATGATCGTGGCGTGCGGCCAGCCCAAAAGTTCGGCAAGGATGACGCCGGTCTGCGCGTAACCGTAGTCGTCAGATTGCAGGCCAGTAAAGATCAGATCGAACTGTTCATCTTTAATCGCGGCGGCGAAGGCCTTCGCAGTGTTGAGGGCATCAAGTCCAACGAAAGCATTGTCTTCAAGATGAATCGCGCGATCGGCGCCCTTGGCCAGGGCTTCGCGCAGCACTTGCTGGGCACGCGCCGGGCCGGAAGTGATGACCACCACTTCTCCCTTATGCTTTTCTCTTTGCCGCAGCGCCTCTTCGAGCGCGAAGGCGTCCGGCTCGTTCACTTCATACGAGACGTCTTCGCGGATCCACGCTGCGGTCTCGTTGAGCTTGAGCGGTGCATCCTTCTGCGGCACCTGCTTCATGCAAACCAGAATTTTCAATGAGGACTCCTAGGATAGACAGAGAAGTATAAATCAGCATTCAGCACTTAGCACTTGGCATTCAGCCAGCAGGCCTCCTTCGAGAAGGTCTCATCCTGGTTGAATGCTGAGTGTTGAATGCTGAGTGCTGAATGCTGAGTGCTACGAATGCTGGGGCCTACTCCGTGAACACCACCGACTGCACTCCCGAAATCTCAAAGCGCTTCCGGCAGCGCATATTCTTGCAGGCCATCAGGTCGTCCTTGCGGAGCATGTAGGATCGCGCTTTGGCGAAGCGGGCGCGGTCGCGCTCGTCGGCGCGGCCGGCAAGCTGGCGCTTCTTGGTGCGCACCACCCAGGTGACCTCGTACTCGGCGGGCTGGTGGCAATGAGGACATTTTAAAGTCGCCGGTTTCTTCTGCGTGCTCTCGTCGAAAAAATCTCTTTCTTCCATGAAGCAAGATTATTACATGTTCGATACCGTACATGCTATGGCAAGATGCTATGGCAACAGAATGTCGGAGTGGGTTAGGAAAATGGCGCGTAAGAAAAAGGTCAAAAGGTTTCGAGCGGTGCAGGCCGTGAAAGAACTGGCGCGGGAGCGCATGGGCGCGCCTCCAACCGGGAAAATCGTTCCCCACAAGAACAAAAAAGCGGAAAAGCACAAGCCTACTCTAGGAAGGCTGCTGGATGAGGCGGAGTGAGCGAGCAGTTTCGCGTCGTTGACCTAGTCTGCTCAATTAAACGCGGCAGTCACTGTGGCGTCGGTCTGCAGGAGGATCGTGCAGGTGGTGGTGCCGGTGCAACTACCGCCAAAACCTCCGAACACCGAGGTGCCCACAGGAGTGGCAGTTACGGTCACCGATGTATCCAGCGGAAAGCTGGTGACGCACGCGATGTCTGTACTGGCACAGGTAAAGCCCGAAGGCGCAACGGTCACGATCCCGGTACCTGTGCCGGAAAAGCCCAGCGTAAGAGTCGGCTCGCCGCCACCGCCTCCGTTAGTACTTGTGTAGCAGACCACGTTCGCGGTCATATACCCGGTCACGACTGCGCCGGAAGATGACAGGCCGCTGGCATCCGCATTCGTCTGCACGGTCGCCGAAATAAGAGTGCCTCCGCAAGGGCCGCCAGTCACGGTTATCAGGCCGGTAGAATTCACCGTCACCATTTGGGGCGTATTCGAGAACCACGTGACTTGGTCCGTAATATCCTTGGTCACCGGCGGATGAACGTAGGTCCCCATCGCCACCAACTGCACCTGCGCTCCGGCGTCGTCGATTACGGGGATATTCGCTGCCCCGAAAGTCTCCGTTCCGGGCTGAACCGAGATAGATACCAACTGCTGGCTATCGCCGCAACTGGAGACGCTGAGCAGCGCGGCCGCGGCGATGATAAGAGCACAAATGCTGAACCACTTCCGGCTCATCACGACTCCTGAGATTTAAAAAACCTGGACTAAAACAACCTCGATCAAACAACCCGGCTGAATACTCGTGCAGCGTGGGAAGAGTAAATTTAGTCAAAGGCAGAGCAAAAAGCAACCCTTAAGAGCGATGTCGGGCACCGTTCATAACCTTTTCACCGCCTCGGCGACGAACTCGACAAACGTGCGGATATCCTCTTCCGTAGTATCGAACGAGCACATCCAGCGCACGATCGATTCTTCCTCGATCCACACATAAAAAAAGTAGCGCTTCATAATCTTCTCAATGGCATGCCGCGGAATCTGCACGAAAACGCCGTTGGCTTCAACCTTCCACACAACTCTGACTCCGGGAATGCGGCTCACTTCCCTTTCCAGCACGTGAGCCATTCGGTTGGAGTGTTCGGCGCTGCGCCGCCACAGATCGCCGGTGAGCAAAGCCTCGAATTGCGCCGAGACAAAGCGCATCTTCGAGGCCAGTTGCATGCTCTGCTTGCGCAGGTAGAGCAAGTCCTGCCCCCGTTCAGGATGGAAGAACACCACGGCTTCGCCGCCCAGGATTCCATTCTTCGTGCCGCCGAAAGAAAGCACGTCCACGCCGAGATCGCGGGACGCCGCGCGGAGAGTTTGTCCGAGCGAGGCCGCCGCGTTTGCAATTCGCGCGCCGTCCATGTGTAGAAACATGCCATGCTCGTGGGCGAAACGAGCGAGCGCTTGAACCTCATCCGGCTGGTAAACCGTGCCCATCTCGGTGCACTGCGTAATCGAGATAACGCGCGGCTGCGAATGGTGTTGATCGCCAATGCCGTGATAAGCCTGCCGAACCGACTCCAGCGTAATCTTTCCATCCCGATGCGGCAGCGGAATCAGCTTGCACCCGGTGTGCTTCTCGGGCGCGCCGCATTCATCGGTATAGATGTGCGCGTAGTCGCTGCACAGCACCGACTGAAACGACCGGGTCAGGGCTTGCAGGCTCAAAACATTCGCACCCGTTCCGTTGAATGTGAAAAAGACTGCAATGTCCGGTCCAAAATTCTCTTCGAACTTCCTGATCGCCGAACGAGTGTAATCATCGTTGCCGTAGGCGATCACGTGGCCTGGGTTGGCACGGCCAATGGCTTCAAGAACTTCGGGATGCACGCCGGCATTGTTGTCACTGGCAAAGCCCCGGGCAGGCTGGGCGGGAGTCTTCATCCGCAACAATGTAGCAGAACCGAGAGTATCTAAGGACAAAGTCCGCGGTTCTAACGCGGGTCACCTTTCGCTTCGGCTTCCTCTTTGCGCTTCACCATTTCTTCCCCGGAGGCCAGCAATTATTTTGCGTCCAAATGGCGCTCCCAGCAATCTTCTATCGGAAGGCTGATACCGGGATTGTGCACTCGTCTAATTTGGCGGCGCAGTCGGCTGGGGCCGGGTAGGTTTCTCGCCTTTCATCAAATGGTTAAATGGTAAATTCATGTCCGTGAATCCTCGCAATCTTCTAATTCGGAGTCTTCTACTCGTAGCACTTGCTGCCAGCGCAAGCACGTTAGCCTGCTCGGGCAAGGCCTCGCCGAATGCTCAAGCGGGCGGACCGCATGCCATGCCGGTGAAAGTGCAGGAAGCCCGCGCCACCGCTGTGGACGACGCCAGCGAGTATGTAGCCACACTGAAGTCGCGCGATTCGGCCGTCATCATGCCGCAGGTTGAGGGGCAGATCACCAAGATCCTGGTGCACTCCGGCGAGGCCGTCGCCTCTGGCGCGCCGCTGATGGAAATCGATCCCCTCAAGCAGCAGGCCACGGTCAACAGCCAGGAAAGTTCGCGCGTCGCGCAGGAAGCGAGCCTAAGCTACGCCAAGCAGCAGTACCAGCGCACCCAGTCGCTATTCGCGGCGGGCGTGGTGAGCCGTCAGGAACTCGACCAGACGAAATCCGCGATGGACAACGCGCAAGCCCAACTCGACTCGCTGGGAGCGCAGGTCCGCGAACAGGAAGTTCAACTTCATTATTACAGAGTGGTGGCGCCCTGGGCCGGCATTGTTGGAGATATTCCGGTTCACGTCGGCGATCGCGTCGCTGTCACCACGCAACTGACCACGGTCGACAAACCCGGCAGTCTCGAAGTCTATCTCTATGTGCCGATCGAGCGCTCCGCGCAGCTCAAGATGAACCTGCCGGTGCAGATATTGGATAGCGAAGGCAAAGTGCTGGCCGATAGCCGTGTCAGCTTCATCTCGCCGCAGGTGGATAACACTACACAGACCGTGCTGGTGAAGGCGCGCATCGCGAACAGCAATGACGCATTGCGGCAGTCGCAGTTCATCCATGCGCGCATCGTGTGGGGCACGCACCAGAACCCGCAGGTTCCGATTCTCGCGGTATCGCGGCTCGGCGGACAGTATTTCGCCTTTGTCGCCGAGCCGCAGAATGGCGGCTCCTACGTCGCGCGCCAGAAGCCGCTCAAGATCGGGCAGACGGTAGGCAACGATTACGAAGTTCAGGAAGGCCTGAAGCCCGGCGATAAAGTGATTATTTCCGGAACGCAATTCCTGCTGGATGGTGCGCCCGTGATTCCGCAAAGCTGAGAGAGGCGGGCTTCGGGCTGCGGCTTTCGGGCTCCGGGCTCTCGCTCTTGAATGGAGTTTTCAAATAATAAGCTGTTGGCAATTAGCCGTTAGCCGGGAAGGTGTCGTCGAGCCAAAAGAAACTGTCAGACCTGCTGAATGCTGAGTGCTAACTGCTAATTGCTACTCGCGTTGCCGAAGCCCGAAAGCAGAAGCCCGAAGCCCGATCTTCTATGGTTGAATTCTTTATCCGTCGCCCGGTGTTCGCGTCAGTCTGCGCCCTGCTGATTATTCTGGCGGGCGCGTTCGTTATTCCCACGCTGCCCATCTCTCAATTTCCAAATCTGGCTCCGCCGCAAGTCGGCGTCACCAGCTTCTACACCGGCGCAAGCGCGCAGGTCGTGGAAAGTGCGGTCACCATTCCCCTCGAGCAACAGATCAACGGCGCCGAGGGGATGAAGTACATCACCTCGACCAGCGGCAATGACGGATCGAGCACCATTACCGCAACGTTCGATTTGAACCGCGATCCCGACCTGGCGACGGTCGACATTCAGAACCGCGTCAACACGGCCCAGGGACGCCTGCCCGCCGCCGTGAAAAATGTCGGCATCACGACCGCGAAGACTTCGCAGAACTTCGTCTTCGGCGCCGCCATCCAGGCCGACAACAACAGATACTCCACGCTGTTTTTAAGCAACTACCTTGATGTCTACGTCAAGGATTCACTCAAGCGCATTCCGGGCGTCGCCGACGTAATTATCTTCGGCGAGCGCAAATATTCCATGCGGCTCTGGCTCGACCCCGGGCGCCTGGCCGGCCGCGGGCTCACCGCGCCGGATGTGGTCAACGCCTTGTCGGAGCAGAACGTAGAAATCGCCGCCGGACAAGTGGGCCAGCAGCCCGCGCCCGAGGGACAGCAGTACCAGATCAGCGTGCGCGCTGTGGGGCGATTGAGCGAACCCAGCCAGTTCGAAAACATCATTCTCAAAACCAACAGCGATGGAACTCTAGTGCACCTGAAGGATGTGGGCCGGGCTGAACTGGGCGCGGAAGACTACGGCATGGACGTGCAGTTTGATGGGCAGGATGCAATCGGCCTCGCGGTTACGCAGCTTTCCACCGCCAACGCGCTCGATGTGCACCGGCGTTCGCTCGCGGAACTGCAGCGGCTTTCGAAAAGCTTTCCTCCCGGAATGCACTACAAGGTGGCCTTCGATACCACCGACGCGGTCAGCGAATCGATCCGCGACGTGGTCTACACCGTAGGTTCGGCGATTCTGCTGGTCATCCTGGTGATCTTTATATTTCTCGGCGACTGGAGGACGACGATGATTCACTTCATCGCCACTCCGGTTTCGCTCATCGGCACCTTCATCTTTGTGAAGTTACTCGGCTTCTCCATCAACACGCTCACGTTGTTTGGTATCACGCTGGCCACAGGCCTGGTCGTCGACGACGCTATCGTCGTCATTGAAAACATTGAGCGCCACATTGCTGAAGGCGAAACCGATTCCCATAAAGCTGCGGCCGCCGCCACTGGTGAGATTACCGGCGCCGTCATCGCCACCTCGCTGGTGCTGGTGGCCGTGTTTGTGCCCGTGGCATTCTTTCCCGGGACGACTGGCATCCTGTTTCGCCAGTTTGCGCTGACCATCGCATTTTCCATTGCCATATCCGCCTTCAACGCGCTCACGCTGGCTCCGGTGCTGGCGGCAATTTTTCTGAGCGGCCCCCACCGGCAAAAGTGGTGGCTGCTGCAAAAGTTTGACGACGGCGTCGTTGTCATCACCCGCGGCTACCGGAGCCTGCTGGGTGTCTTGCTGAGATACAAGCTGGCAATGATGGTGCTGTTTTTCGCCGGCCTGGGACTCACTTATTTTGTTTTCAAAAGCGTCCCGCTGGGCTTCGTGCCTGATGAGGATCAGGGATACTTCATTGTCGTCATGCAGGCGCCGTCGGGTGCTTCGCTCGAATATACCAAGGCAATCGGAAAGCAAGTTTCGGACATGCTGAGCGATGTCTCGGAAGCGGAGGGGACGTTTTCGCTCGCGGGTTTTGGGTTTTCCGGCAGCACGTCGAATCAGGGACTCATCTTCGTTCCACTCAAGCCTTTCTCCCAACGCAAGGGCGAGCAGCACACGGCGGCGGCTATCGTGAACCGCGTTCGTCCCAGACTGTTTGGCATTTCCGGGGCAATCGTGTTTGCTACGCTGCCTCCCGCAATTCAGGGACTGGGGCAGTTCGGCGGATTTCAATTCGTCATACAGGATCAGGGTGCTCACACCCTCGAAGAACTCGCGGGTACTACGCAAGACATCATCCGGCAGGCCCGCGCGGGCAAGGATCTGGTCGGCCTCTATAGTTCATTCACCGCCAACGATCCGCAATATCTGGTGACCATTGACCGCGAGAAGGCGAAGAGCCTGCACGTTCCGCTGTCGCAAATTACTGACACGCTCGGCGTCTACATGGGCTCGTCCTACGTGAACGATTTCGATTTCAACAACCGCTCCTATCGCGTGTACGTGCAAGCCGATAAGCAGTTCCGTTCGGAAGCGCGGGACATGAAGCAGTTCTATGTGCGCTCCGACAGCGGGGCGATGGTGCCACTGGATAATCTGATCGCCGTTACGCAGACCACGACGCCGCAGATCATCAGCCATTACAACCTGTTCCGCTCGGCCGAAATCGATGGCTCGGCCGCGCCCGGCTACAGTTCCGGGCAGGCGATCACCGCAATGGAAGGGTTGGCCAGGAAGATGCCGCAGGGATTTACCTACAGTTGGACCGGACTCTCGCTGGAAGAACTGCAATCTGGTGGAACCACTGTGCTTCTCTTTGGATTAGGCACGCTGGTTGTCTACCTCACGCTTTCGGCGCTTTATGAAAGCTTTGTGCTGCCCTTCATCGTTCTGCTGGCCGTTCCCATGGCGCTGCTCGGCGCGCTGGGAGCGCAGTGGATGCGCAGTCTTCAGGACGATGTTTTCTGTCAAGTGGGATTGGTGATGCTGGTTGGACTCTCCAGCAAGAACGCGATTTTGATCGTGGAATTCGCCGAGCAGTTGCGCGGACGCGGAGTTCCTCTGGTCGAATCGGCCATACAGGCGGCCGCGATTCGCCTGCGTCCGATTCTCATGACTTCGCTGGCGTTCATTCTCGGCGTCGTGCCTCTAGTCGTTGCCACCGGAGCCGGCGAAAACGGACGCCACTCCGTAGGCACAACCGTCTTCGGCGGCATGATCATGTCGACCGTGCTGAATCTCCTCTTCATCCCCGTGCTGTATCTGATTATCGAAGGCTGGCGGGAACACGGAAAAGCGCCGGAAAAGCGGGCTTAAGAACCAGCACTGCTGTTACCTCGAAATGCGTCCGGATTTGCGCCCGGACTTACGCCCGGCTTGCTTCTTTGCCTTCTTCTGGCGCGCCTTGCGCCGCAGCTTGGCCATCCATTCTCGCGAATACATCGTGCCGCGACACTTCGGCGAACCGCAGTGGCACGGCGCGGGGTCGTCATCGTCGTAGAGGTTGTAATCCCAGAGCAGTTCTTCGCCGGCGGCAATCTCGCGTAGCGCGAAGATGAAGGCGCGTCCCTTGACTTCATCGATCTCGCAGTTGGGATCGCAGGAGTGATTGAAGTACGCTGCGATCCCCTCGCCGTCGATCACGGTCTTGCCGTCTTCTAATCCATACAGGTAGGTGCGGGGCGCGTCATCGTACAGCCGGTCGGCCTCCTCCGGTGTAATGCGCGGACCGTCATACTCGACAAGACGCGTTCCTTTGCGAACCGCCGTTGTAGTGAAAACTCCGACCGAATGAATTCTTGAAGGACGAACGACGAGAGGCATGCAACTAATTTCGCACGACTGAGAGGTTTCGAGGAAGTCGAAAAAATAAAGCAATTCGCTTCGGTGCGTTACTTCTGGGCCGCAGGTAGTCCTTGCGCAGATTCCTTGTTCACCTGCCATCGCATCAGCGGCAGGTTTTCCGCCTTCCAGCGCATGGCGGCGTAGATGCGGTTGCGGCCGCTGGGATGATCAAAAAAGATAAACTCCTCAACCGGTCCCGGATTCATCTTGCGATATTCCCCGAGATGAATCGCTGCTTGAGCGAAACCATCCGGTTGCCGGCTCGCGTTCAAACCGTACATGTCAGCCTCACCCTCAGTGGTGCGGATGTGCGTATTCATGATGGGGGTTGCGGCGAACCCGAAGATGGAGACGAGCAGAATTACGAGGGGCAGCACGGCAGTATCGCCAGTGCCGCGAATCTTCCATTTTTCTCCCCAGCGATCGAGAGACCATTTCAGCGACCACTGTAGCAGGGCGAAGAAGATCACGATGAGCACGCCGAAGAAGAAGATGTCTTTGTAAATGTGATGAAGAACGTAGTGGCCCATTTCGTGGCCCATGACCGCCTGTATCTCCTCTGGCGAGCCACGGCGCAGCAGGTTGTCATTCAGCGTGATTCGCATGGTGCTTCCGAAGCCGCTCACATTGGCGCTCATGCGCGTGGTCTGACGCGATGCATCCATCTCAAACACATCGTGCGCGGAAATTCCGTTGGCGCGGGCAAGGCTCAGAATCGGCTGCGTAACCTTGGGATCGTCCAGCAACGTGACTTTGTTGAAGATGGGGACAATAAAGACCGGCGCGATGAGCACAACCAGGGTCATGAAACACGTGGTTACAACTGCGCCCCAAATCCACCACGTGCGCTGCATTCGCCGGACTATTCCGAACAGCACGACCATCAGAATGGCGCCCAGAATCAGGCTCACGAGAAGACCTTTGAGTTGATCGCCCATCCACGGGCCGAAAGTCTGCGTGGCCAGGCCATATTTATGTTCGCGGAAGTAGTCTTCGTAAACCGTAAGCGGGAAAGTGAGGACTGTGATGAGCAATAGATATTGCACCCAGAAGACAATGGTGTGCACCGGCTTGAAGCGCGTGACCCGTTCTGCGAAGTTGCGCATGGCAGAAGACCAGCCTAGATTCAGCAGCAGTAGAAGGACGACAGCTCCATAGATAAAATCCCAGAGGATCATCCAGTAGCCGCCTTCGAAATAGGCGTCAGACCGGGCTCGGGCGTCGGCTGGAATCTGCGCTAGATAAGCGTTGGTAGCGGCCTCAGCGTTGAAGTTGGGCGATGGCTGCGCTTCTGCCGGAACTTGGATAACGGATGGCATGGCGGTGAGGGGCTGTGTGCCGGGAGTCTGTTGGCCCATCAGTCTGCCTGTCATCATCATCAGGCAGAAACCGAGCACCAGCAATCCGCAATGCCACTTCGCGCATGAACCCATACGTTCTCCTCGAGTCGATTGATGCTGGAGTATATACGGACCGAATCCAGTTTCAGTTCCAAGAACACCGCGATCGAACGATGCCACGTGGAGCGTGTGACCTTGCTTGCGCAGATGAGTGAGACTTCCTTCGTTCGAGTGGAGTGGCCGGAGCCTTCGCCGTTGACTCCGTAGAGAATGTTGGCCATAGGCCGAGCAGTATAAAGCAGGAGGGTCAGCGGAAAGACGGACCGCTTCGCAACGCAACCCTCGGCTCAAAATATAGTTGGCTCGGGCTTGTGGTCTCCGCGCCTTTGGCATCCAGATCCGGTGTAAAAAATTTCAGATCGAATCCGCTTAATTCCTTTGAATCAGCTACTTACGGACCATAATCTACTTTTGATCCGGCTAAAATATTGATTCTAAATAACTTGGCTGCAAAATCCTGGGTCGATTGGGCTTAGCTAGGCTTTTTCGATTGTCAAAGAGCGTGCAGGTATTTGGCTTGATTATCGGACGAGGCTGGATTGCGGCGCAAGGTCAGAT